>JAEZMT010000201.1 GCA_023442085.1 Pseudomonadota bacterium
AGCGTCATCGCCGCGCAGGCGAACGGCACGGACGCCACCGCCATCGGCATCGCCATCGGCGCGCCCCTCGACGGCAAGGCGCTGGGCGCGGCGCAGCTGACCACCCTCGACAACCTGGGCGTGGACACGGCGCTCGCGACCGCCGGGGCGGTGACGATCAGCGGCGGCCTCGTGAATACCGGCGGCATCACCGCCACAACCGGCGCCACGGGCAGCGCCACTGCCATCAAGGTGGCGGGCGGCAGCAGCATCGGCACGCTCACCAACCGCGGCGGCATCTTCGCCTTCGAGGGGGATGGGGCCGGAATTGCCGTCGACCTCACCGGCGAGGGTGCGGCCACCCGCATCCTGCTTGAGGACGGCACCGTCTTCGGCGACCTCGCGCTCTCCTCGACCTATGCCGACGCCATCACCTGGAGCGGCGGCATTCTCAACGGCGACGTGCTCGGCGGGGGGCTCGGCAGCCTCACGGTGCTCGCCGGGGCGGACACGAGCTTCGCCTATTCTGGCACGCTGGAGAGCCTCGCGACCGTCAGCGTCGGCGGCGACGGCACGCCGGTGAGCCTCGCCTTCACCGGCACGGCGGTGGGCATCGGCACCTTCGCCGTGAAGGATCAGGGCACGCTGATCCTCACCGCCGACAGCGCCATCGAAACGACGTCCTACTCCCAGGCCGCCGGGGGCACGCTGGGCCTCTACCTCTCCCCGCAATGGACCGACGCGCCCATCGTCGCGACGAGCGCCGATCTCGACGGCACGGTGGCCGTGCTGGGCGCCACCGGCATCCGGTCGAAGACCACGCGCTACGATGTCGTCTCCTCCACCGACATCTCCGGCAGCTTTGCCGATGTGACCACCCCCAACAGCCTGCTCTCGGCCGCCGTCACCTATGACGCGGACGGGGCCACGCTCGTGCTCACCCGCAACGCTACCACCTCCCTCGCCGGCCTCACGCTGGCGGGGCGTTCGCTGGCGGCGGGCATTGATCTCAACTACCAGCGGCTCTCCCTGTCCTCGCCGCTGAGCCCGGTGCTGGACAGCTTCTATGTCGGCACCGACGGGCAGGTGGCGAACCTCCTCAACCAGATGTCGGGCGCGCCTTTGGCCGATGCGAAGACGGCCGGCATGGCGACCTTCGGCACCATCAATGGCCAGATCAGCCAGCAGCTCGCCGCCACGCGCGGCACTGGCGCCCTGCCGAGCGGCGGAAGCGCGCTTCTCTCCTATGGCGCGGGCGAGGTGAGCCTCTCCGCCAACGCTTATGCCGCGACGGCGCCCTCCTCCGCCGCCTCCGGTCCGTGGGCCGCGCTCTCACCGGCACCCGCCGCGCCGGAGAACAGCGTGTGGCTGCGCCCGTTCGGCAATTGGGGCAGCATCGACACCGGCAACGGCACCACGACCAGCTCAGGCGGCGGCGTGCTGGGCGGCATCGAGCGGGCGTTCGGCGCGGATGCGCGCGGCGGCGCCGTCTTCAGCTACCAGACGGCGGATCTGGGCTACACCGGTCCCGCCTCCGGCTCGGTGGATCAGTGGACCGCCTCGCTCTATGCGGAAAAGCAGTGGGGCGCCTTCTACGCCAACCTGTTCGGCACCTACGGCTACCAGACCTACGACATGAGCCGCTCCATCGCGTTCGGCGGCACGCTCTTCACCGCGCGCTCGAACTATGCGGGCAATGCGGGCGCGGTGGTGGGCGAGGCGGGCTACGACTATGCCTACGCCCCCGGCGCGAAGCTGGAGCCCTATCTGCGCCTCGCCTACGCGGCGCTGGGCACCGAGACCTTCGCCGAGCGGGGCGCCGGCGTGTTCAACCTGAACGTCGCCGCCGACACCACCCAGTCGCTGCAATCCACCCTGGGCCTGCGCGTGATCCAGCCGCTGTCACTCTCCACCCTGCCGGTGACGCTGCGCCTGGAGGCCGGCTGGCAGCACGAATATCTCGACACCGGCTCAAGCCTCGGCGCCACTTTCCTCGCCGACAGCACCATCGGCTTCAACATCCTCTCCGGAGGGCCGAGCGATCTGGCGCTGGCGGCGGCGGGCCTCTCCTTCGCCTTCTCCGCCAACCTTGACGGCTACATCGAGTATCGCGGCAGCTTCGGCGACGGCTATTCCAACAGCACCGCCTCCGCGCAGCTGCGGCTGCGGTTCTGAAGGCGCGGGGAATGGGCGCCGATCGCGCCGGGCCGCTGCCGACGCTGGAACGGGCATGGGACCTCTACCACGCCGGCGACCGGGCCGGCGCCGAAGCGGTGGCGCGGGCCATCGTCCAGCGCGCGGTGCTGGGCCAGCAGGCGACGACCGCCGAGGCGGCGCATCTGGTGGGCGTCATCCTCGCGCAGACGGGCCGCACGGAAGACGCCTTGAGCTTCATGGGGCTTGCGGCCGAGACCGATCCCGGCCGCGCCTCCTATCACAGCAATCTGTGCGAGATGCGACGCCAGACCGGCGACCGGCCCGGCGCCATCGCGGCCGGGCGCGCCGCTGTGGCGGCGGACCCGGCCTATGCGGCCGGACACAACAATCTCGGCATCGCCTTGTTCGAGACCGGCGCGCTGGAGGAGGCCATCGCCTGCTATGAGCGGGCCATCGCGCTGCGCCCCGCCTTCGCCGAGGCCCACAACAATCTCGGCAATGCCCTGCGCGCGCAGGGCCGTCCGGGCGAGGCCATCGTCGCCTTCCGCGCCGCCCTCGCCCAGCGGGGGCATTATCCGGAGGCATGGAACAACATCGGCAACGTGCTGCGCGAGCAGGGCGACTTCCGCGAGGCGGACGCAGCCCTCCACACCGCCATCGCCCACCGGCGGGACTACGTGGAGCCCTACAATTCGCTCGCTTTGTCCCTGTTCGCGCAGGAGCGGAGCGAGGAGGCTTTCGCGGTGCTGGCCCTCGCCATTTCGGCGGCGCCGGAACGGCCGGAGCCGGCCTTCTATCTGGCGCAGGGGCTGCTCAACGAGCGGAAGGCGGAAGGCGCGCGCTCAGCGTGCCAGCGGGCGCTCAGGGCCAACCCGCACCATGTGCCGACCCTGGTCCTCCTCGCCCGCATCCTGCGCGATCTGGACCGCGGCCAGGAGGCCATGGACGCTGCCCGCCGGGCGCTTGCGCTCGCCCCGGACGATATCGACGCGCTGAACGTGCTCGGCCTGCTGCTAATGGAGACCGGCGACCTGCGCGGCGCCTGCGCCCTGTTCGAGCGGGCGCTGGCGAAGGACCCCGCCTCCCTCAACAGCCGCGTGAACCTCGTCGCCGCGCGCAGGGTGCGGCCGGAGGAAGACATGGTGGCGGCGCTGGAGTTAGCGCTGGCCCGCGAAACCGGCGAGGTGGAGCGCATCCCGCTCCACTACGCGCTCGGCAAGGCCTATGACGACCTCGGCCGCCATGCCGAGGCCATGGACCAGTTCATCGCCGGCGCAAAGCTCAAACGCGCGCAGGTGACCTATGACGAGCCCGCCGCGCTCGCCACCTTCGAGCGCATCCGGGCGATCTTCACCCGTTCCTTCATCGCCGAGCGGGCGGGGATGGGGAATGCCGAGGCCCGGCCCATCTTCATCGTCGGCATGCCGCGGTCGGGCAGCACGCTGGTGGAGCAGATTCTTGCCAGTCATCCCGCCATCCAGGGCGGCGGCGAGATGGACCTGTTCCACCGTGCGGTGAACCGCATCGACCAGGCCTTCGGCGGCATGGTCCACTATCCCGAATTGATGCACCTCATGGAGCGGCCGGAGATGGCGGAGATCTCCTCCGCCTATCTCGATGCCCTGCCCGCCCGCGCCCCCGGCAAACGGCTGGTGGCGGACAAGATGCTCAACAACTACTTCTACCTCGGCTTCATCCACATCCTGTTTCCGCGTGCGGTCATCATCCATTGCCGGCGCGATCCGGTGGATACCGCCGTCTCCTGCTTCTCCAAGCTGTTCCGCGACGACCTGCCCTACAGCTACGATTTCGCCGAGCTCGCCCGTCACCATCACGCCTATGCGGGCCTGATGGCGCACTGGGACGCAGTGCTGCCCGAAGGGACGGTCCTTCCCATGGACTACGAGGCGGTGGTGGCCGACATCGAGGCCGCCGCCCGCCGTCTCATCGCCGCGTGCGGGGAGGACTGGGACCCCGCCTGCCTGAAGTTCCACGAGACCGAGCGACCGGTGCGCACCGCCAGCATCACCCAGGTGCGCGAGCCGCTCTATGCCACCTCTGTCGGCCGCTGGCGCCGCTACGGCCCCGCCATCCAGCCGCTGCTGGAGGCGCTGGGGCGTTGATGCTCAACTTTTGTGCCGGCTGAGCAGGCGCATCTGCATCCGCGCGAGGACGGCCGAGGCGGCGCCCTGCAACCGCGCGATGGCTGCGAGCTGCGCCGTCGGCGCGGAGAGGAAACCGCCGCGCTTGGCGGTGCGGATGAGATGGGCGGCAACCACCTCCGGCGGCAGCGGCCGGCCGGCCCCGGCGAAAGGCGCGATTGCCGCCGGGCGCAGCGGGCGCTCATAGGCGAGCTGGGGCGTGTCCGTATCCGGCGGCACCGCCACCGTCACGCTTACACCCGAGGCGGCAAGTTCGATGCGGAGCGCCTCGGCGAACCCCCGAACCGCGAACTTCGACGCGCAATAGCCCGCGTAGCCGGCCACCCCGAAGAGGCAGGCGGCAGAGGCGACCATCGCCACATGCCCCCGCCCCGCCGCCACCATGAACGGCGCGGCGGCGCGCACGAGATTCGCCGTGCCGAGGAAGTTGGTCTCCATCTGGTCGCGGGTGGCGGATTCGCCCTGCTCCAGGAAGAACCCGGGCTCCACGATACCAGCGCTCGCCACAACCCAGAGAGGCGGGCCATGCCTGGAAGTCAGCGTTTCGACGACGGTCCGGCATGCCTCTGCGTCACGCACGTCGAGGATGCAGGTGACGACTTCGATACCGTCAGCCTCCAGCGTCATCCGGGCTTGCGCGAGGCGCTGCTGATCACGGGCAAGCACGGCAATGCGGGATCCCTTCGCGCCGAGAATTTTTGCAGCGCACAAACCGATGCCGCTGGATCCGCCGCTGATGATGGCGAGGGGGGCGCGGGGGCGATCGATCGCTTCTGCGACACCGTGTTCCAACCCCTCCTCCCGCATTTCGAGACTATTTAGATACCATTATTTATGTTTCGCCGATGGTATGATCGAGCCTGCGATACCATATAACTGCCCGCGCCGACTGCGGTATTTTGCGGGACAACGCTGACGTGTTGCAACACGGCAACGCTCCCTTAAACGTTGTGTGGCTAGGTCGATGTGAATGGTGCCAGGATGTATAACAGCCCTGCTCCTCCAGCGGCGGGACCGTAGCGCGTCAATGTTGTCTGCAAAGAAGATCCTCGTGTCCCTGCTGCTCGCAGCCGCAACCAGCGGGTGCACGGCGCTGCCCTCATCCGGCCCGTCGCGGGTCGAGATCGAGATGACGCAGCCCACGGACGACCAGCGCTACCTGCTGGTCGACGTGGACGATCGCACGCTCTCTCTCCTGGCGCAGGAGCGCCCCGCCACCTTCGGCGGCCGCTTCGGCGATTATCGTCCGCCCACGCGCTACGTGGTGGGCGTCGGCGACGTCATTTCCGTCACCATCTGGGAGGCGGCGGCCGGCGGCCTGTTCTCCGGCCCGGTCATCGACCGGCTGGGTACCGGCTCGCGCAGCGCGGCCATTCCAGAACAGCAGGTGGCGCAGGACGGCTCCATCACTGTTCCCTATGCCGGGCGCATCCCGGTGGCTGGCCGCACCACCGCGCAGATCGAGGCCGCGGTGGTCGAGAAGCTGAGCGGCAAGGCCATCGAGCCCCAGGTGGTGGTGGTGGTCACGCGCAGCGTCAGCAACGCCGCCACCGTGCTCGGCGAGGCGACCTCCGGCGCCATCGTCCCGCTCTCCCCGCGCGGCGATCGCGTGCTGGACGTGATCGCGGCAGCCGGCGGCATCAAGATTCCCGCCCATGAGGTGTTCGTGCGCCTCAGCCGCAGCGGCAACACCGTCACCGTGCCCATGCAGGCGCTGCTCAACGATCCCAAGGAGGACGTTTACGTCCGCCCGCTGGACAAGATCGTGCTGATCCGCGACCCGCAGACCTACACGGTGTTCGGCGCCGCCGGAAACCCGACCATCGTGCCGTTCGACGCGGTGGGCATCACACTGGAAGAAGGGGTCGCGCGCGTCGGCGGCCTCCTCGATTCCCGCGCCGATCCCTCCG
This sequence comes from Pseudomonadota bacterium, assembly GCA_023442085.1. Classification (GTDB taxonomy): domain Bacteria; phylum Pseudomonadota; class Alphaproteobacteria; order Rhizobiales; family Xanthobacteraceae; genus Xanthobacter. The sequence goes on from JAEZMT010000201.1 coordinate 6,209, forward strand.
GCGTCTATCTCATGCGCATCGAGCCCGTGCGCTTCGCCAACCGCCTGCGGCCGGACGCCCAGCCGCTGGAGAGCAACGGCTACGTGCGGGTGATCTACCGCTGGAACATGCGCGACCCGAATTTCGTCTTCCTCGCCCGCGGCTTCAATATCCGCAACAAGGACGCGATCTACGTGGCCAACGCGCCGCTGGCCGACCTGCAGAAGGTCACCTCGCTGTTCAACTCCGTCGCGCAGCCCGTGGTCAGCACGGCCGCGGTCGCGCAATAGGGCCGGCATGACCGCCCCGGCGCAGGCGACCCGGGACAATAGATCGACCCGCGTGCGGGGCGGCAGGACCAC
>JAEZMT010000274.1 GCA_023442085.1 Pseudomonadota bacterium
GCCCCCGCCTTGCGCAGCATGTCCTGCGCATCGGCGGCCGCGCGGGCCGCCTCCCGGTTCACCCGCACGAAGGCGCGTCCGCCCTCCCCGTCCGGAGCGTCGATGCGCGCGATGCAGTCCTCCACCAGCGCCCGCGCCGTGGTGCGGCCGGAGGCGAGATCATCGGCGAGGACGGCGAGGGTGGGCTGCATGGGGCGGGTCCGAAGCGTTAGCGTTTCCAAGCGAAGTGGACACCGGTTCGCGTGAAGGAAACGCGTACAGGCAAGACCGAGGAATCAGGCCGGATCGAAATAATGGATTTCGAACAGGATGCAGCCCTTTTCCGACTTGAACGGCCCATGCACCGCGCCAGGGGGGCGCACCGCATAGGTGAAGGGCGGGAAGCTCTCGCCGCCCTCGCCCTTCTCGTCATTGCCCACGGTGAGATCGCCGGAGACGAGGAACACCTCTTCCCAATATTCGTGCACGAACGGCTTGGTGGTGAACACGCCGGGCTCGAACTTCAGCAGGCGCGAGCGCGAGCCGGCGCGGCCCTCCTCGTCGAGGCCGCCGGAGAGGATCTTCTGCTGGATGCCCGCGGGATATCCGGGAGGCACTTCCCAGCCGGTGGTCAGGTCGAGCGTGTGGAACTCGTCGTGGATCTTGTTGATGGCCATGTTTGTGGTCTTCGCTGTGTATCGGTGGAAAGGAATTACTCGGCCGCGCGGGCGGCGGCGAACGGCGCCACCTCGTCGGAGAGGGCGTAGGAGGCGAGCATGTCGTTGAGCATCTTCTCCGCGCTCGCCCAGTCATAGGTGCGGAAGGAGTGGCCCTTCACCACGAAGGAGGCGCCCGCGTAGAACATCTCGTACTGGGTGTGGCGCGAGGCGAATTCCGAGCCCACCGCATCCCAGGCGAGCTTGTAGAACTTCACCTTCTCCTCCGCGGTCGCGGCCGGCGACTGCTGGGTCTTGCCGATGAGGTGGGCCAGCTCGGTATTCTCATAGTCATGCACCGAAGAGGGCAGCATGATCATGCCGCCGCCGGCGAGCTCGCGCAGGGTGGTGATGAACTTGCCGTAGAGCTGCTGGGCCAGCGTCTGCGCGGCGTAGAGGGTGTGGCGGTCGGGCACGAAATAGGGGCCGTAATAGCTGCCCTTCGCCTCCATGGCGGCGACGAAGGCGTCCACCATGCCGGCCTCGGCGGCGAGCTGGCCGAGCGTCTCGCGCACCTGCGGGAAATCGGTGGTGCCGTTCACCTCGGTGATGCGGCGGGCGATGCCGAGCAGGAATTTCAGCTTCACCGAGAGGCGGATCTGCGCCTGGTAGTTCTGGTAGACGTGGGCCGGCGTCGCGTGGAACTGCTTGTTCGTCATGGCGACATCGCGGGCGATGAAGATGCGGTCCCACGGCACCTTCACATCGTCGAAATAGAGCACCGCATCGTTCTCGTCGAAGCGGCTCGACAGCGGGTTGTCGAACACGCTGGGCGCGCCCGCCTCGTAGGACTTGCGGGAGAGGATCTTCAGACCCTTCGCATTCATCGGAATGCAGAAGGAGAGCGCATAGGGCTCCTCACCCTTCTGCAGGGGCTGGATGCAGGTGACGAACACCTCGTTGGCCATGATGCCGCCGGTGGCCAGCATCTTGGCGCCGCGCACGGTGATGCCCGAGGTGTCCTCGTCCACGATGGCGGCGGAGAGGAACGGGTCGGCCTGCTCGGCCGCGTTCTTGGAGCGGTCGGCCTGCGGGTTGATGATGACGTAGGTGAGATAAAGGTCGTTGTCGCGGGCGTAGCGATAATAGTCCGCCAGCGCGCGGGCACGGGCCGGGTCGTACAGCTCGAACTGGTCGACGCCCATGTACATGCCGGAGATGCAGGAGGCGACGTGATCCGGCGCGCGGCCGAGGAAGCCGCCGTGCAGCTCGGTCCAGGCCTCGAGGCCGCGGCGGCGGGTCTTCAGCTCCTCATAGCTCGTGGGCAGCTGCCAGATGCGGTTGGCGCGGGTGCCGGTGTCGGTCTCGAACGTCATCAGCTCCCGGTTTTCCGGGGCGCTGTGAAAGTCGAACATCTTCCCGACGGAAGCAACCGACCGACGGAAGGCGTGGTGGGTGGTGGCGTCCCCCACCTTCTGCCCGTCGATGAAGATCTCGCGCCCGTCCTTCAGGCTCTCGATGTGCTCGGCACCGGTCTTGATCATGGCAGGGTCCTCAAGTTCGGGTCAGCCGGCGACGGCCGCGAGCGTGCGGTAGCGTCCGGCATGGAAGATAAGCGGCTCGGCCGCGGCCGAGCGATGGGCGACGACGCGGGCGATGAAAACTTCGTGATCGCCCCCGTCGTGGATGGCGTGGGGCACGCATTCCAGATGCGCCGCCGCACCGGCGAGGAGCGGCGCCCCGCCATGGCCGCGCAGGTGATCCACGCCGGACCACTTCTCGCCCTGGGCGCGGGCAAAGCGGCCGGAGAGGTCCTGCTGGTCGTGGGCCAGAACGGAGATGCCGTAAGCGGCTGCCGTGCGCAGGGCCGGCAGCGAAAGGGCCGTGCGGGCCACGGAAAACAGCACGAGGGGCGGATCGAGCGAGACCGAGTTGAACGAACTCATGGTCATGCCGACGAGGCTGCCGTCACCCGCCTCCGCCGCCACCACGGCGATGCCGGTCGCGAACGCCCCCAGCGTCTGGCGGAAGGCGCGCGGATCGAACGCGGCGGGATCGGGGAGGCACGGCGAAGACATGGGGCAATGTCCGCACTAGATAGCTTTGTTATAAAGCTATTACCAAATAGCTGATGGACGTCAAGCCCTCTGCCCGGCTAAAAACATTCAGCGTGCCGCCCTTCTGCAGGGGGAGGGTCCACGGCGCGCGGGAGCAGACGTTCCATGCCTCAGACGAAGAACGGGCGCGGTCGAAGGCCATTGCCCTTGACGGCGTCCCGCGCCGCCTTGCTGATCAACGGGTCGGACACCGAGTTCCGCGAACTGGTGCACGACATGCTGGCGTTCGCCGCCGCCATCCAGGAGGTGCGCAACCGCCTCGGTGGCCTTATCGGCCTGTCCGGGACGCAGTACACGATCCTGATGTCCATCGCCCGGCTCACCGGCAAGGTGCCGGAACTGGGCGTCGCCACCCTCGCCGAGCACCTGCACCTGTCGGGCGCCTTCGTCACCATCGAGGTCAACAAACTGGTCGCGGCCGGCCTCGTGAGCAAGACCACCAACCCCAGCGATCGCCGCCGGGTGCTGCTCACCGTCACCACCGAGGCCGAGCAGCGCCTCGCCGAGCTGACGCGGGTGCAGGCGCCGGCCAACGACACCCTGTTCGGCCCGCTCTCGGCGAGCGAATTCCGGGCCATGCGCTCCATCATCGCCAAGCTCGCCGGCACGGGCGAGCGCACCCTAAAGCTGATCGACTACCTCGCCCCGGACGGCAGGATCGAGACCGCCCGCGAACAGGTTTCGCCACTGGTGTGAAGGGGGAGCAGTCGGAACCACCCTCGCGCCCCGGACGCATGCAGCGACAGCGGAATGCGAGCCGGGACCCAGCGCGAGAGTTCGCCGCAGGCGGCTCAAGAGGAGGGTCTCGAGATCTCGCCGGCTTCGCCGACTTTTCCCCTGGGCCCCGGCTCGGCGCTCCGGCTGCGCCGTCGCTAGTCTGGGGCGCCCACCCCCTACAAATGCCCCGCCACGCCTCCGGCCCGCTCCGACACCATGCGGCCGTCGCTCATCTCCACGATGCGGTCGAAGATGTCCGACCAGCGCGGGTCGTGGGTCACCACCCCCACCGCCACCCGCCGCTCGTCGGCGAGCGCGCGGAACACCTCCATCACCTGCCGGCCGCGGGTGCCATCGAGCGCCGCCGTGGGCTCGTCGGCCAGCAGCAGCACGGGGTCGTTGGCCAGGGCACGGGCGATTGAGACGCGCTGCTGCTCGCCGCCGGAGAGCTGGGTGGGGTAATTGTCCTCGCGATGGCCGAGGCCGAACTGGGACAGCAGCTCCCGCGCCCGCTCGCGTGCCAGCTTCGGCCGCACGTCGTTGATCTCCAGCGCGATCTGCACATTCTCCACCGCGGTGAGGAAGGGGATGAGATTCGCTTTCTGGAAGATGAAGCCCACATGGGTGCGGCGGAAGTCGCGCAGGCTGTTGAGCTTCGTCTGCGGATCGGCAATGGGCCGGCCGCGGAAGTAGACCGTGCCGGTGGAGGGCGGCTCCAGGAGGCCGGCGATCATCAAAAAAGTGGTCTTGCCCGAGCCGGAGGGGCCGACGATGCCGGTCAGCTCCCCGGCGTTCAGCGCCAGCGTCATGTCGGAGAGCGCGGCCACCGCATTGGGGCCGGAGAGATAGATCTTGCTGGCGCCGCGCACCTCCATCACCGCATCGGCGGAGACAGGCGCAACGGGGGGCACGGGCACCGGGTCCGACCCGGCCATCGCGCTCATGCCAGCACCTCCTGCGCCCGCACCCGCATGGCACGGCGGATTGCGAACCAGCTGGCGAACAGGCTGATGAGGAAGAGCGAGAAGGCGATCCAGGCGAGGTCGTCCGGCAACAGGAGAACGGTGCGCGGGAAATTGGGATAGAGGGTGAAGGAGATGGCGAGGGCCACCGAATAGCCCAGTACCCCGATCCACAGCGCCTGCTGCACGATGAGTCCGATGATGACCCGGTCCCGCGCGCCGATGAGCTTCAGAAGCGCGATCTGGTTGATCTTCTCCAGAGTCAGCATGTAGATCGTCAGCGCGATGATGGAGCCCGCCACGAGCAGCGTCATGGCGGTGAAGGCGAGGATCTGGACGCGCAGCCGCCATAGGCGGCCGTTCAGCAGCATGTCGCGCTCTTCCTGCTGGGTCAGCACCTCCACGTCGCCCCACGCCTTGATGCGGCGCTGCACTTCCTTCACGTCGGCATTGGGCTTCAGCTCCACCATCACGGCAGCAATGGAGCCGCCATCGCCCATGCCCATGCGCGAGCGGCCCTTGGCGAGCCGGTTCAGCAGCACGGCCTCGGAGGGCAGCACCCGGTTGATGGATTGGGCATCGGGAATGGTGACGAAGAACATGCCGTCGCCGCCCATGTCCACCTGGCCCTTGGTGAGGCCCACCACCGTGTAGTCGTCATGGCCGAGGCGGATCACGTCGCCCACGAGGAGGCCGGTGGACTGGTCGGCGATGGCCTCATAGCGGGTGGAGCGGAAGGCGCGCCCGTCGATGAGGGGGATCCACGCCGCGGAATCCTTCGGATAGTCCACGCCGGTCACGGCGAGGCGCACCGGCTTGCCGTCGATCGTGTATTGCTGATTGTACTGGATGAAGCGGCGGGTGGAATCCACCCCGGGCACGCCCTCCACCCGCCGGTCGAGATTGGCCGGCACGGCGGAGGTCTCGGCGAAGGGGCCGGAACGTCCGCCCTCCACCACCCAGAGGTCGGCGCCGATGTCGTTGATGATGAGCAGCGCCTCGTGGACGATGCCGCGATAGAGGCCGATCATGCCCATGGTGGCGCCGAGCAGCATGCCGATGCCCACCGCCGTCAGCGCGAAGCGCAGGGCAGAGAAGCGCATGTCCCGAAGAGCGATGTTCATGGTGCCGCTCCCCGGTGCTCAGGGCAGCCTGGTGCCGAGGGTGACCGGCTGGAAGGCGTAGCGACCGGCGGGGGCCAGCACGGCGTCGCCCTCCTTCAGCCCGCGCGTTACCACCACGTTGGAGCCGCTGATGTAGCCGAGCGTCACCGGCGTCCAGGTCGCGCGGCCGCGCTGCGCCAGCCATACGCCGGCCCGCCCGTCGCGGCGGATCACCAGCGATTCCGGAATGCCGATGACCTGCTCGGGAGACTGCGCCTCCACCGCAACATTGGCGCGCTGGCCCATGGCCCAGCTGTCGGGGAGGGAATCGAGGGTGATGTCGGCGGTGAACTCGCGCGTCTCCTGGTCCACCTGCCGGGACAGGCGCAGCACCTTGCCGTTCCATACCCGTGACGGATCCGCGGCAAAGGTGATGCGCGCTGGCTGGCCGGCCTTGATGGTGGCGCGGGCGGATTCGTCGAAGCGGGCGGAGATGATGATGGTGGACAGCTCCACCACCTGCATCAGGTTGGCGCCCGGCAAGAGCAGGTCGCCGGGATTGCGCTCGCGGGAGATGACCACGCCGTCGAGGGGCGCACTGATGGTGGCCTCGCCGAGGCGCGCCTCCAGCACCTTCACATTGGCCTGTTGGGAGAGCACCTGCGCCCGCGCCCGCTCGATACCGGCCTCGGCGCGTGCCATGTCGGCCTCGGCCTGCTTGAAGGCCGCTTCCGTGGTGGTCAACTCCGCCTGCGAGGCGGCATTGAGCTTCACCAGCGTGGAGCGGCGCTCGAACTCGATCTTCGTCTTGTCGAGCATGGCCTGCGCGCGAGCACGGTCGGCCTCAGCCTCCGTCACTCCGCGCCCGGCGGCGCTCGCCTCGGCCTGGGCGGCGGCGAGCTGGTTCTGCAGGTCGACGGATTCGAGGCGGGCCAGCACCTGGCCGCGCTTCACCGTGTCGTTGCGGTCGGCCTCGATGGATTTCAGGAACCCCTGGATGCGGCTCGTCACCGTCACGCGGTTGATGGCGTCGAGGAGGCCGGGGCCATTGATCTCGAGGCTCATCATCCGAAGCCGCACCTCGTGGTACGCCACCGGCGTCGGCAGCACGTACCACCAGAAACCGGCGCCGCCGGCCGCGAGGGCGAGCACCATCACCACGGCGAAGCGCCGCCACCCGGCCGAATGATCGGGCTTGAGATGAACGGGCTGGACGCGCTCCGGCTTCATGGCCGGCGCCCGCTGCAGGGCATCGCGCCCAGATCGCGGGGACGGGGAAAGGCGGGGGAAAGATGTACGCGCCGTGCCCGCGCGGGGCACGGCCGGGTCATATCGCTGGGGCTCACGCGGGCTGCTCCTCGTCCGTATCGACGATCCCGGTGCAGCCGCTGCCGCCAAGCCCCATACGGTCCAGCACCTCTTCCAGCAAGCCTCGTCCTTCGTCCGGTGTCAAGGCCGTGAGGTCGAAGCCGAGGCGGTAGGCGAGGCCGTCAGCGCTCTGGAAGGAGCGCAGGTCGAACTCGTTGATGGCGTAGCGCATGAGCTTGGGGCTCATGGGCGCGACCTTGATGTGGCCGAGGTCCAGCACCTCCGCCTTGCCCTGCCGCTGCAGCGTCGAGGTGGTGGCACCACGGGCGAAGCGGTCGGGGCTGTGCATGCCGCTCTGGTACAGTGCGAGGTAGGAGCCGGCGGCGATCACCTCGTCGTGCACCACGCCGTCGAGCGCCGCATATTCGAACGGCACGTAGGGCATGGCGCGGTTGAGCTGGTCCGCGAGGCTCGCGGCCAGCGTCTCCAGTTGCGGCGTCGCGCGGGCCGGCGCCCGCAGCAGGGCCGATCCGGCGACCCAGCTAATGAAGCCGTTAAGCCGACGGTCCGTCCGCATGGCGACGGGCACGTTCATCATCACGTCGTCCACGCCGCCCTGCGCCGCCAGCGACTGGGTGACGGCGGCAAGCAGCAGCGCCGTCTCGGTGACGCCGGCCGCACGCGCGCGGGCCTGGAGCCGCTGCTGGCCGTCGGCGCTGAGGAAGGCGTACATCTCGCCCGCCGGCCCGCCCTGGGTGAGGTCGAAGTTGGGGACGAGGCCCTTGGCCCGGCGCCCATAGTTCGGCACCGGCGGCGGGTCCACCGCGTAAAGGCTGCGCAGATAGGCATCGCGCTCCGCCATGAAGGCCGGGTCGGTCGCCCGCTCGAATGTGTTCACATAGGTTTCGACATCCATCTCCGGCGGCGGCAGCGGGATGCCGAGGAAGGCCTGGAACAGCTCTTCCACGAACAGGCCGAGGGACCAGCCGTCGAACACCGTGTGGTGCCCGTGCGCCACCACCACGTCGCCTTCCGGCCCGCAGCGCAGCACGGTGATGCGATAGGGCGGATTGGTGAAGGGGTCCATCGCGTCGTCCATCAGGGCGGCGATGCGGGCCTCCACCTCAGCCTCGGCGGCCTCGCCCATCTCCTCCACCACCAGCGACGGCTCGCCAGGCGGCAGGATGAAGACGCGCGGGCGCCCGTCGTCGCCGACGATGAAGCGCGAGCGCAGCGCCTCCTGCCGCTCCTCCACCATCCGGAGCGCGCGGCGCAGGCGCTCGATGTCCATGCGCGGCGTGATGCGGAAGGTGCGGTTCACCGTCCAGGCCGACCGGCAGGAATGGCCGGTCTCGGGCCTCAGGAAGGAGCGCAGCAGCAGTCCCTGCTTGAGCGAGAGCGGCACCTCCCGCTCGCCGCTCACCCGCACCGGGGCGGACGCGGCCGCCGCCGGCTCAGGTGCCGCCGCTGCGGTGCGAATGAGGGTCGCGGCGGGAGCGTGCCATGCGGCGTCGGAGAGCGTTGTGGCGCTGCCGCCGAGGGTCTCCAGCGTCGCGGCGAGGGCGTCGAGGAAGGGGCGCGCGGCTCCGGCATCGAAGGCCGCCGTGTCGAGCGCGAGGACGAGGCGCACGCCGTCGCCCTCCGCCACCGCATCGAACCGCAGCTCGTTGAACGGATCCGACAGGGCCGCCAGCGGATCGGCGATGCCGAGGGCGGCGAGCGCCGCGGCGGAGGGGGCATCCACATAGGCGAAGCCGAGCTGCCGGAGCGCTGCCCCGGCCGCGTTGAGCTTGGCGCCGAGCAGCGCTTCCAGCGCCGCCGTGTCCAGCGCCCGGTGGTCGCGCGCCATGGCCACGCGCTGGCGGGTACGGCGCACGATCCGGTCGGGCGCTTCGCCCAGCCGGTCCAGCAGCAGCGGGACGGAGGTCGAGACCGGGCCGAGCAGGCCGTCGCGCCGCGCCGGATCGTGACACTCGATCACCAGCGCCTGTGCGTCGTGCCGCGTGGCGAGGGTGCGCGCGAGGGCGGAGAGCAGCAGCGCCTCCTGCTCGGCCGCCGGCAAGGCGGCGCAGCCGGGGATGGCGATGCGGGCGGTGAAGCGCCCCACCGGCCCACGATTGATGCCGAAGCCAGCCGGTGCCAGCGCCAGGGACCGCACCCCGGTCCGGATCGCGGGCGGCACCGCGCGCAGCACTTCCTTCCAGAAGGCGAGATGGCGCCCCTGCTCCGGCGAGCCATCGGCCGGGCGTCCTTCCGCCGCGAAGGCGGTGAAGGGCGCACCTGCGAAGGGGGCGGTTTCCACCGCCGCCAGCAAGGCCGCGAGGGCGAGATGGGGCGAGAGCGCATCCGCCGCCGCGCGGTGGGCGCGGGCATGGAGCGTCAGCGCGCCATCGGCACCCTTGGAAACCCCGAACCGCCACAGCGGCCCGGGCTGCGTCACCGGCGCGAGGGCTCCGGCGGAGGCCACCCATTCCAGGTCGGGGGCGCCGTTGAGGACGATCGCCCCGGTTTCGGTGGCGGTGAGGCGCAGGCCATCCTGCGCCGCCGCGAGATCGGCCAGCGCCTGCGCCAGCTGTTCGAAGGCGATGCCGGCCGGGACGGCGCGGGAGGCGGCCACCTCCAGCGCATTGCGCACCGCCTGCGTGGTCATGGGCCGGGTGCCGAGGGTGATGAGCGCTTCCTGCCGCACCAGCGGGCGGAAGGCCAGCGGACCGGTGCTTCCGGCAACCCCCTCCCCGCCCGCCGCAAGAGCTTCCGCGCTCGCCGCGCGGGCCTTCTGCGCCGCCTCGAAGGTGGCGGCCACCACGCCGGAGAGGCCGGTGATGGTCGGGGTCTGCAGGAACTTGGCCACCGGGATGTTCACATCCACATGGGCCTCGATGCGGTTCTTCAGCTCGAAGGAGGAGAGCGAATCGAGCCCCAGCTCGGAGAGGCGCCGGTCGGGCGGGATGTCGGCGGCGGCCACCTTCAGCACCTTCGCCACCTCGCCACGGATGAGATCGGCGAGCATGGCGTCCCATTGCTCGCGGGGCGCGGCGAGGAGATCCGCCTGGATGCGCGAGCGGCCGGCGGACCGCTGCGCCAGCAGCGGCTTCACGCGCCCCGTCGCCGCGGTGCGGGCGAGCGCCCTGGCGATGGCGGACCAGTCGGCACGGGCGAAGGCCGGGTTCTCCTCCTCCGCGCGCAGCAGCGTGCCCAGCGAGGCAGCGGCTTCCGTGTCCGGCACCGGCTTCATGCCGATGCTTTCGAGATAATTGCCCAGCGCCTCGGAGCGGGCGACGAAGCCCGAGCCGGCGATGGAGCCCCACGCCACCGACGAGCCGGCGACACCCCGCCCCTTGCGGAACGAGCCCAGCGCGTTGAGGAAGGCGTTGGCGGCCGTGTAGTTGGCCTGCCCCGGGCTGCCGATGACCTGCGCCAGCGAGGAGAAGCTGACGAAGAAATCGAGCTTGGCGCCGTGCTTTTCCACCGCGCGGTGGAGACTCCAGCCGCCGCCCACCTTGGGGCGGATGACGCGGCTGATCTGCGCCGCATCGAGCTGGGCGAGGAAGCCGTCCTCGATCACCGCCGCGCCGTGGACGATGCCCTTCAGTGGCTTGTCGGACGCGGCATAAGCGGCGATCACCGCCTCCACCGCTTCAGGATCGGTGACATCGAGGGCGAGCGGCACCACCTCCGTGCCGCGCGCCTGGATGGCCGCGATGGCCGGGACGGAATCTTCGTCCGGCGTGCCGTTGCGGCCGGCGAGCAGCAGGCGCCCGGCGCCGGCGCGGCTGAGATAGTCCGCCACCGCGACACCGAAGCCGCGCAGGCCGCCGGTGACGAGATAGCTCGCCTCGCCGGAAAGCTGCATGGGCTGGGCGAGGTCGATCTCGACCTCCACCTCCGGCTCATCGAAGGTGAGCACCACCTTGCCGATGTGCTGCGCCTTGGCGAACAGCCGCATGGCATCCGCCGCCCGCGACACCGGGAAGCGTGTCGCCACCAGCGGCCGGTAAGCGCCGCGCGCCACCTCCGCCTCCACCGCCCGCAGCAGCGAGGAGAGCCGCGCCGGGCGCTCGTCGGCGATGGTGGAGAGGTCGATGACGGAATAGGAGTTGTTGTAATAGAGGGACTTGAGGCCGATGGGCTTGTCCTGCGCGAGATCGCGTTTGCCGATCTCCACGAAGCGGCCGAACGGCGCGAGGCATTCCAGCCCCTTGTCGATGCCGGCGCCGGACAGTGCGTTCAGCACCACGTCCACGCCGCGCCCCTTGGTGGCCGCGCGGACGTCCTCGGCAAATTCGAGGCTGCGCGAGTTCATCACATGGACGATACCCAGCGCCCGCAGATGGTCGCGCTTCGCATCCGACCCGGCGGAGGCGAGGATGTCGGCGCCGATATTGCGCGCCACCTGGATGGCGGCAAGGCCCACGCCGCCGGTGGCGAGATGCACCAGCACCTGCTCCTCCGGCAGCAGGCGGCCGATGTCCACCAAGGAATAATGCGCGGTCATGAAGGCGGCCGGCAGGGTTGCCGCGTCCTTCAGATCCACCGTATCCGGCACATGCATGAGGAAGCGGGCGTCGGCGGCGGCAAAGCGGCGCAGGAAGCCCTTGCCCATGCCCATCACCCGGTCGCCGACCTTGAAGCCGGTGACGCCCTCGCCCACCACCTGGATGGTGCCGGCGAACTCAAGGCCCAGATTGCGCCACCACGCGCCCTCGCCGTCCTGCTCGTCCGGCAGGATCGAGGTGGCCGCCATGATGTCACGGAAGTTGAGGCCCACGGCCGCGACCTCGACCACCACCTCGCCCATCTTGGGCGTGGGATAGCGGCATTCGCGCAGCACCACATTGTCGATGACGCCGGGCTGGGTCATCGTCACGGTGAAGTTGGAGCGGTCGGTACCGGCCGCGATCACGCGGTGCTTGGGCGCCTGGGCGGCAAGTTCGCTCTGGCGCAGGCGTGGCACGAGGCGGCCGGCGCCGCGCAGCACGATCTCCGCCTCCGCGCTCTCCTCCGCCACCGCCTGGGCCAGCGTCGCCCCGGCCGCGAAGGCGGCGGGGTTCGCGTCCACATGGCGGACTGCGAACTCGGGGCATTCATTGGCGATGGTGCGGGTGAGGCCGAGGAGCGGCGCATCGGCGAGGCCGTCGGTCGGCATGGCCCCGTCGCCGGGCACCCGCCGCCCGCCGCGGCCGACCACCACGAGGGTGGGCCGCAGAGGCGCGGTGCGCAGAAGGTCCAGCGCCTTGCCCACCGTGACGAGGCCGTTCGCCGCCGACTCCACCGCTGCCAGCAGCGCCTCAGTGGAGAGGACCTCGGCGTCGGGAAGGTGGGTGCCAACGGTGGCGGCATAGATGATGCCGGCGAGGCCTTCCTGCGCCGCGAGCATCGCCTCCAGCCGGGCGGTGAAGGCATCGGCCTCCATGGCGAACAGGGGCGCGGGGTCCATGGCCTCCACCGTGGAGCCCTGCGCCTCCAGGGCGGTGGCGAGCGGGGCGGTCTCGGCGGCATCGCCGGTGACCAGCAGCCAGCGGCCGGTGCGCACCGGGGCCGGCGGCTTGTCCGCGTCGCTCTCATAGGTCTCGTCGATGACGACGGCGCCCTCGCCGGTCGCAGCCTTCAGCGCGCCCAGCGTCTTCACCTGAAGGTTCTCCACCGCGAGCAGCGGCGTGCCGTCCAGGGCGTAGACGCGATAGATGCCGGTGTCGTCGCGCGGGTCGGTGAAGAATTCGCAGATGACCTCGCTCGGCAGCGGGCCGGCCACCATCACCTTGCGGATGCCGATGGGGAGCATGAGGCGATACTTGCCTTCCACCTCCTCCATCTCCGGCAAGGGCTCGCCGGGGATCCAGAGGCCGGCGTCCACGTCGTCCACCACCAGGCCGGCCTGAAGCACGGAATCGAACAGCCCCGGGAAGGCGACGAAGCCGGTGCGCCGCGCGGCCTCGGTGCTGACGATGCGCGCCACCGCATGGCGCGGGCCGGGCAGCCACAGCGCCTCAACGGCCTGGAAGGTCGGGCCGTAATCCAGCCCGTGGCGGGCGGTGAGACGATAGAAATCCTCACGCGTGATGGCCGGGGTTTGGGCGAGCACGGCCGGGTCGAACTTCGCCTTGGGCAAGGTGAAGGCGTGCTGCCAGCCATAGGCCTCCACCCGCAGGCGCCAGTCCTCGTCCGTGTCGCGCTTGAGCGAGGAAATGCGAAGGCGGTTGGTGACGGGATCATAGGACGTGCGCAGCAGCACCACGTCGTCGGGACCGATGGAGAGCGCCTCCATGATCTTGAAGTCACGCAATTCCACCGGCGCGGGGCCGAACAGCTCGCGCAGCGCCGCCGTCATCATCTCCACATAGCCGACCGTGGGGAACAGGCAGTCGCCGCCGGGGCGATGGTCGGCGAGATATTTGAGGCTCTTGAGCGTGATCTCGTTGGTCCAGGCCGGCTCCGGCCCGCTTTCGCGCCAGCCGAGCAGCGGGTGGCGGTCGCCATCGAACAGGAACTGCTTCGCCTCCAGCGGCAGCTGCACCAGGCGCTCGTTGGCCCACGGGCGGCGCGGCAGAGCGAGGTGCTCGGCGCGGGCGGGCGCCTCCTCCGGCGCATCCTTCGCCGCCTCGGTCCAGTCGAAGGCAACGCCGTTCACATAGAGGCTCGCCATGGAGCGGGCCATGACGAGGCGATCGTCGCCCTGCCGCTCCAGCGAGGGCACGGCCACCACCGAGGCGTTGCGCTCCTGCGAGATGCCGTGGATCAGCGGCGTCACCGTGCGGTGCGGCCCCAGCTCCAGGAAGGCGTCGATGCCAAGGTCGAGGCAAAAATCGATGGCCTTCTTGTAATTCACCGGCTGGCGCAAATTCTGCCACCAGTATTCGCTGTCGAACCGCGTCTCCAGCATGGCGGTGACGGTGGAGACGATGGGGATGGACGGCGGCTTCCAGTCGATCTCGCCGAGGCCGGCGCGGAACTTCGCCTCGCAATCGTCGAGATGGGGGGAGTGCCAGCCGAAATCCATGGTGAGGCGGCGGGCGAGGACGTCCGGAAACAGGCGCTTCACCTCGGCGAGCACGGCGTCCACCGGGCCTTCCATGCCGGAGATGGTCTGGGCCGTGGGGCCGTTATAGGCCGCCACCACCACGGTGCCGTCGTCCGGCAGCAAAGGCGCGAGCTGGTCATAGGTGACGCCCAGCGTCGCCATGGCGCCGCGCCGCGTGCTGCCGTGGGGGATGAGGCCGCGGTGGTAGATGATCTTCGCGCAGGTCTCGAGATCGATGCAGCCGGCGATAAAGGTGGTCGCCACCTCGCCGAAGCTGTGGCCCACCAAAAGCTCCGGCGTGAGGCCGCGCGCGCGCCACATGCGGTAGAGGCCGACCTGCATGGTGAAGATGGAGGCCTGCGTGACGTCCGCATCGTTGATGCGGGTCTTGCCCTCGTCCTTCAGCACCTCCTCCACCACGGACCAGCCGGTCCACAGCTTCAGCACGGCGTCGAATTCGTCCACGAAGGCGCGGTAGACGGGATCGGTGGTGAGCAGCTTGCGGCCCATGGCCCACCATTGCCCGCCCTGACCCGAGAAGGAGAAGGCGAGCCGGCGCGGCCGGGCGCGGCCGGTGATGATGTAGGGCGCGACCGCCTCGGCCTCCTCGGCCGGTGCGTCGGCACCGAGCGCCAGCAAGCGGAGCTTGTGCGGCAGATCCTGCGCGGCGCGGTCGGCGAGGATGACGGCGCGCTCGTTGAGATGGTCGCGGCTGGTCTTCAGCACCTGCGAGAGGCTGTCGTAGGAGACGCCCGAGAGCGCGCCGCCGTCGTCCACCGCCTCGGCCAGTTCCTCGGCCCAGAGGGCGAGCGCCGGCTTGCCGTTGGCGGAGAGAGGGATGAAGGCGGGATCGTCCGAGGGCACCGCCCGCGCGGGCGCCGCCTTCGCGGGGCGCCCGCCGCCGTGCCAGCTTTCCACCGCCACGGAAGCGTTAGTGCCGCCGAAGCCGAAGGAATTGACGACCGAGAGGCGAACTCCGTCCTCGGCATCGTAGGGGGTGGGCTCCACCGGCACCTTGAGGCCGAGGGCATCGAACGGGATGTTGGGGTTCGGCCGCTCGAAATTCAGGTTGGGCGGCACCACGCCATGGTGGGCGGAGAGCACGATCTTGATGAGGCCGGCGATGCCGGACGCGGATTCCAGATGGCCGAGATTGGGCTTGAAGGAGCCCACCAGCACCGGCCGGTCCACCCGCCCGGCGCCGAACACGCGGCCGATGGCGCTCGCCTCGATGGGGTCGCCCACCGGCGTGCCGGTGCCGTGCGCCTCCACATAGCCCACGTCCTCCGGATCGACGCCGGTCTGGGTGAGCAGGCTGTTGAGCATGGCCGTCTGGGCCACGTCGCTGGGAGCGGTGAGGGTCGGCGTGCGGCCGTCCTGATTGACGGTCGAGCCGCGCAGCACCGCATAGATGTGGTCGCCGTCGGCCACCGCGCGCGCGAGCGGTTTCAGGAGCACGAGGCCGCAGCCCTCGCCGCGCACGAAGCCGTCGGCGCGGGCGTCGAAGGTGTAGATGGCGCCCGTCGCGGACAGCATGTTGGCGCTGGAGAAGGCGACGAAGGGGCCGGGGTCCAGCATCATGTTCACGCCGCCGGCCAGGGCAACGTCGCAGGTGCCCATGGAGAGGTGGCGGATCGCCTGGTCCACCGCCACCAGCGCCGAGGAACAGGCGGTGTCGAGGGCGATGCTCGGGCCGGTGAGGTCCAGCCGGTGGGAGATGCGGTTCGCCGCGATGGAATAGGCCGAGCCGGTGCCGGCGAAAATGTCGGTGGCGACGCGCCGGTAGCGCTGGGAATAGCTGAAGTCAGATGTGGAAATACCGACGAATACACCCGTGCGCTTCTTCTGAAGCGTGCGCAGGGTGATGCCGGAATCCTCGACGGTCTCGAACGCCACCTGCAGCAGCAGCCGCTGCTGCGGGTCCATGGACATGACCTCGCGCGGAGCCATGTCGAAGAAGGCGGGGTCGAAGCTGAACACGTCGCCGGTGAGGAAGCCGCCCCATTTGGAATAGGAGCGCCCGGCGCATTCCGGGTCGGGATCGTAATAGTTGCGGAAATTCCAGCGGTCGGCCGGAATTTCGCGGATGCCGCATCTTTTGCCGACGAGGAAAGACCAATAATCGGCCCCGCTCGCGATGCCGCCGGGAAAGCGGCAGCCGATGCCGACGACGGCAACGGCGAGGGCTTCAGCGGGCCTCGGCTCGGTGAGACCCTGGGAAATGACGGTTTTCAACTCGCCTTCGAGCAGATCGACACTGTCCATCGGAAGCGCCCCCTTCCGTTGATCCCGCGCTGCAAAATAGGCTCATCCGAAAATTGTTGTCATCACCAATTCTTGAGTGAGCCATGAAATACTTGATATTGGTATTATGGTAATGCATTGTTTACCGAAATACCATCCTTCGACCGCCTTTTTTATAAGCAAAACCGCCCAAGCCATCCGCCGGATTTTGGCCGCATCGCAGCAAATCCGCCGGCCGGCTGAAAGTTTGCAAAAAACCGCCGGCGGGGTGCCGGCGGTCCTGTGCGCGAGGGTGGCGATGGAGCGTGGGCAACGGGCCCGTTCAGGCGTCCTCTTCCGCCGCCAGCAGCACGAGGTCGCTCAGGGTGAAGCGGTCGAAGTCGCGCAGCTCGCCCGGGGCGAGGATGGAGGCGTCGGACTGGCGGGCCAGCGTCCAGAGCGCCTCGGCGACGATGCGGCTGCCCACCGGCCCGAGATGCTTGCCGGCCGGCCCCGCCGGATCGCCCGCCTCGGCGAGGATGTAGAACCACAAAGGCGTCGCCTCGCAGAACGGCAAGGCGGCGACGCGCTGGGCTTCCGGCAGGGCGGCGAGCAGGGTGTCGTCCTTGAGCGGCCTCAGGCCGAGATGCTGGGCCACCGCCTGTCCGGTGGGCAGGCCGAGCCGATAGCCGCGCGAGAGGTGTCGCAGCGCCAGCGCCTCCACCGTGTCCGGCGCGCCGGCGAGGCGGGTGTCGAGCTGCCGCGCCCGCTGCGGCGCCTCCGCCTCCAGCGGGAGGAAGCCCTCCCAGGCGATGATGCGGTCGGCCGGCAGCCCGCCGGGGCCGCAGCCGGAGGGGCCGAGCGCGGCGCGGGTGGTGAGCGCGGGCGCCTCCACGTTGCGCAGGCGCGCATTGTAGTCGTAGCTCGGCCGGGTGAGGCTCGGGGCGATGACGAAGGCCGCCGCCCAGAATTCCACCGGAATGAAGATGTCGCCGGGCCGGTCCTGCCGCCACAGGCGCGCGCCCTCGGCCATCACCGCCTCGACCACCTTTGGATCGGCGATCTTGGGCAGCAGGTCGAACAGCACCATCCACTGGTAGCGCTGGCGCAGCGCCCGGCGCGCCGCCTCGAAGGAGAGGCCGGTCGCCACGAGGGCGTTGTGCGCCTTGAGAAAGGCGACGTGGAGCTGGCTCAGGGGCAGGCTCGCATCGTTGCGCGCGTCGCTCATGCGAGGCGCGCGGTCGCGGGCCGGATCGAGGCCGCGCGGCTGGCGCGGCAGGTCGTTGCGTGGGCTCTTGCGCGGCGGCAGCGGCGGCTCGCCGAACGGGTCGCGCCACACCTCGCCCAGCAGCATCCGCCGCACGGCGGCCGGATCGCGCGGCGCGTCGTAGACGGATTCAAGGTCGAGGCCGCCGGACCGGCGGTTGAACAGGGTGGAGAAGCTGCCCAAGGGGGTGAAGGCCGGCGCGAAGGCGGCGGCCCCCGCCGCCCCGGCGACCTGTGCCTCCTCCGCCGGCCGCCGCTCCCACACGAGATCGTTGAGCACGAACTCGACCAGAAAGGCATAAGCGGCGGGGATGTCCGCATCGCCCTCCGCCCGGCGGCGCGGCGGTTGCCCGTTCGGCGCCTCGGCGCAGGCGCCCATGGCGGCGGCGAGGCGGGCGAGGTCCTTCAGCGTCCGCGGCCCCTCGTCGACGCGGCAAGCCGGCGCGGCGAGGGCGGGGAACATGCGGCCGAAGCCATGATCGCTCGGCCGCGCCCCCGCCTCGATGGCAAGGTTCCGGACGCGCGCGCTGATCGCCTCCCGGGTCGAGGGGCGCGGCTCGTCGCTTCCGGTCATCTCAAGGGGCCTTTCGACACGCATTCTCAGGGCACACTCCTCTGATCCCCAGCCCCGGGGCTCCCCCTTACGTCAGCATTTCGACGGTTCGGTCAGCATCATCCGAATGGGGGATGACCGCCCTTCCGGCGTCTTGCAGCCTGAGATGGTTGTGCAATGCTGCGTCCACGATCTGCGTGGGCACCCGCTGGAACCGGCGGGGATCAGGCACGCGCCAAGGCACGCGCCAAGGCAGGCACAATGTCGCCGTCCGGCCCTCGCGGGGTGGGCCATGGCGGCCCATCGGATCATGGCGTCGCGATGCGCCGGCCCGGCCGGACCCATCGCCGCGCGAAAAATGGGACGGACATGGGCGAACTCGATCACTATTCCCGCCTCGTCGGCGACGTTTACGAACTTTCCGGCGATCCCCGGCAATGGGGCATCCTGCTGGAGGGCGTCACCCGCTTCATCGACGGCCGGGTCGGCCAGCTCGCGGTTTTCAGCCTCAAGCAGCAGACCAAGCCCACCTGGCGCGTGTGGGGCCACGACCACAACGATTACAAGACCTTCCTCTATCGCCACGCGACGGAAGACCCCCGCCTCTCCTACATCCTCTCCAATCCTGGTCGCGTGATCTGCGGCGAGGATGGCGTGGACCCCGACCAGTTCCGTGCCTCCGCTTTGTTCCGCGAGGTGGTGGAGCCCATGGACATCGAGCATTCGCTCGTCTCCTACTTCGCCCAGGAGGCCGACGTGATGGCCACCATCTGCGCCATGCGCGGCCGCGCGCAGGGGCCGTTCGGGCAGGCGGAGCGGCAGAAGCTCGGCCTGGTCGTGCCGCACCTGCGACGGGCCTTCGAGCTTTATGCGCTGCTCGACGAGGCCAAGGCGAAGGTGGGCGACATCGCCGCCGCCCTCGATATCGTGGATGCCGGCATCTTCCTCGTGGATGCGGAGATGCACGTCGCCCACGTCAACCGCGCCGGCGAGACCATGGTGAAGTCCGGCGACATCGCCGTGCGGCAGGGCCGGCTTGCCTTCCGCGACGACCGCGCCTCCCGGCAGGTCGCCGCCGCCGTCGCGCTGGCGCTGGCCGCCGCGCGGGGCGAGACGAACATCACCCACGCGGAGCACATGGAAGTGCCGCGCGCGGGCGAGGATGCCGGCCCCTACCGGGTGTCGCTGCATCCGCTGCCGGCGGGCGAGGGTAGCCCGCGTCTCGCCACCCGCTCGCAGATCGCGGTGGTGGTGCGCCAGCCGGGCCGCGGCGGCGCCGACGTGGCGCGGCGCATCCAGACCACCTTCAAGCTCACGCCCTCCGAGGCGGCGCTGGCGGCGGCGCTGGCGGTGGGGGCCTCCCTCGCCGACTTCGCCCAGCAGCGCAACGTCGCGCTCTCCACCGCGCGCAGCCAGCTGAAGGCGCTCTACGAGAAGACCGGCACCAACCGGCAGGGCGAGCTGGTCGCCCGGCTGCGCGAAAGCCTCGACCTGTCGCTGGTCTGACGCGTCATCGCGGATTGCTTCATCGCGTGTTCATGTCGCGTGCACATCATACGGCCGCGCCCGAGGTGGCGCGGCCGCTCATGCGTGAGGGGTTGAAACGGGCGTCGTCCGGCAGGGGCCGGGCGGGGCAGGATTATTGCCGGGGGAAAGAATGGTGGGGCGCAAGGGTCTGATCCTCGGGGCGGGGATCGTCGTGTTCCTGGGGCTCGCCGCCCTGACCGACGCCATCGTGTCGCGCAACGATGCGCCGGCCGAGCCGGGCAAGGCGCAACCGCTCGACCAGGGCTGGTCCAAGGAGCAGCGCGAGGCCTTCTATTACACCCCCCAGGGCTCCCAGCTGATGCCCTACGCCGTGCTGCGGGCGCTGGAGCAGCCCCTGTCCGACAAGCTCTTCCTCGATCCCGCCCATGTGGCGCAGATGGGCTTCCTGCCGGCGGACGGCCTCTCGGCGCTCAATCCGGATGGGCTGCCCATCGGCTTCGTGAAGGACCCGCGTCCCGGCGGCGCCCTCGGCCCCATGGTCGGGCTCACCTGCGCCGCCTGCCACACCGCCGACATCGAGGCGAAGAACGGCGCGCTGATCCGCATCGACGGCGGCGCCTCGCAGGG
>JAEZMT010000280.1 GCA_023442085.1 Pseudomonadota bacterium
GAGGTGCGCCTGCTCGACACGCCGTCGGGCACCATGGTCGTCACCCATCTCATCGTCGATACCCGCGACGCCATGGGCGCCAACGCGGTGAACACCATGGCGGAGAAGCTCGCGCCCTCCATCGCCGCCTGGAGCGGCGGGCGGGTCTATCTGCGCATCCTCTCGAACCTCGCCGACCGCCGCCTCGCCCGTGCCCGGGCGGTGTGGAAGGCAGCCGACATCGGCGGCGAAGCGGTGCGCGACGGCATCGTTTCCGCCTATGAGTTCGCCGCCGCCGATCCCTACCGCGCCGCCACCCACAACAAGGGCATCATGAACGGCATTTCCGCCGTGGTGCTCGCGACGGGCAACGATACCCGCGCGGTGGAGGCGGGCGCCCATGCCTATGCCGCCCGCTCGGGCCGATATTCCTCGCTCACCACCTATGAGGTGGACAAGGACGGCAACCTTTCCGCCTCCATCGAGCTGCCGCTGGCGGTGGGGCTCATCGGCGGCGCCACGAAGGTACATCCCACGGCGCGCGCGTGCCTCGCCATCCTCGGCGTCACCACCGCCGAGCGGCTGGCGCGCATCATCGCGGCGGTGGGGCTGGCGCAGAATTTCTCGGCGCTCAAGGCGCTCGCCACCACCGGCATCCAGAAGGGCCACATGGCGCTGCATGCCCAGAACATCGCCATGATGGCCGGTGCCGTGGGCGAGGAGATCGACCGCGTGGCGCGCCTCCTCGTGGAGCGTGCCAGCGTGCGCATGGACGTGGCGCAGAAGGTGCTCGAGGAAGTGCGCGGCGGCTGACCGCGCGGGTGTCAAGAACCGACAAAAGAACACACAGGGAGAAAGCCATGCTCAGGACAACCCGGCTCGCGCTTGCCGCGGGCGCCGCCTTCCTCGCCGCGGCGCATCTCGCCGCGCCGACGCCCGCCCGCGCGGACATTACCGGCAACAAGATCCGCCTCGGCGTGCTCACCGACCTGAACGGCAACGGCGCGGACTCAACCGGCACCGGCTCCGTCGTGTCGGCGCGCCTCGCGGCCGAGGATTTCAAGAAGGCCCATCCCGGCATCGAGGTGGAGGTGATCTCCCTCGATCACCAGAACAAGCCGGACGTGGGCTCCGCCGCCGCCCGCAAGTGGGTGGCGGACGGCACCGTGGACGCCATCCTCGATGTGCCCTTCTCCTCGGTGGCGCTGGCGGTGCAGGAGGTGGTGCGCGGCACCAATGTCGCCTTCATCGCCTCCGGCCCCGGAACGGCGCTGCTAACCGGTGAGAAGTGCTCGCCGAATTCCGTCCACTGGACCTACGACACCTGGGCGCTCGCCCACGGCACCGCTGCCGCGCTTCTGAAGGCGAAGAAGGACACCTGGTTCTTCGTGACCGCCGACTACGCCTTCGGTCACGCGCTGGAAGCCGACGCCATGGCCGTGGTGAAGGCGGCGCCGAACGGCAAGGTGCTCGGCTCCGTCCGCCATCCGCCGAACGCCTCGGACTTCTCCTCCTTCATCCTGCAGGCGCAGGCCAGCGGCGCGCAGGTGGTGGCCCTCGCCAATGCGGTGGGCGACACCATCAATTCGGTGAAGGCGGCGGCCGAGTTCGGCCTCACCCAGAAGCAGAGCCTCGCCGCGCTGCTGATGCAGCTCACGGACGTGCATTCCCTCGGCCTGCCGGTGGCCAAGGGCCTGTTCCTCACCGAGGGCTTCTACTGGAACATGAATGACGGCACCCGCGCCTATGCGGACCGCTTCGCGGCGCAGATGAACGGCCGCCGGCCCACCGCCAACCAGGCGGGCGTCTATTCCGGCGCGCTCCACTATCTGCGCGCCGCCGCGGCCGCCAACACCACCGCGGGCGAGAAGGTGGTGGCGAAGATGAAGGAGATGCCCTCCGACGATCCGCTGTTCGGCAAGGGCGAGGTGCGCCCGGACGGCCGGCACATCCACAACATGTACCTGTTCCAGGTGAAGACGCCGGAACAGTCCAAGGGACCGTGGGACTATTACAACCTCGTGGAAACCATCCCCGCCAAGGACGCCTTCCGTCCCATGGCCGAAGGCAAGTGCCCGATGGTGAAGGGCTGAGCCAGCGCGCTCCGCACATTCGACTGAAATCGCCCCGGCCTGTCCGTCAGGCCGGGGTTTTTGTGCCGGTCAGGCCGGCGAGCGGCGGCGGATGCGGCCGGAGGGGTCGGCGAGGCCGAGGAGATAGCGCCCCGCCTCCTCGATGTCGGCGACGATCTCCGCCTCGGCGCCAGCGCCATCGCGGCGGCGGAGCGCGTCGAGGGCGGCCTGGTGATGGTCCGTACCCTTCAGCAGCACCACATATTCTGGCACCACGAAGGACAGGATCGGCCCGCAGCGCAGCCAGAGATTCTCGATCATTTCGTCGAGAAGGGGGATGCCGGCCAGCGCATAGATGCCGAAATGGAAGCGGCGGTGGACGTCCAGATAGGCGTCGAGGGCGCGCCGCGCAATCATGTCCCGCATCTGCGCGAGGAGGGCGTCCAGCGCGTCGATGTCCGCCGGGCTCGCCTTCGCGGCCGCCTCGCGGGTGGCGCGGCCTTCCAGCTCGCAGCGGACCATGGTGATATCGACGAGCGCGCTCTTGCGCAGATCCGGCACCAGCGCCGAATTGCGCGGCCCCTGTTCCAGCACGCCCTGCGCCACGAGCCGGGCGATGGCATCGCGCACCGGGGTGATGGACGTGCCGAACGTCTCGGCCAGCTGCCGCAGCACCAGCGCGCTGCCCGGCTCGAACCGCCCGGCCAGAAGCGCCTCGCGCAACTGCGCATGGGCGCGGTCCCACAAGGGCTCGCGGGAGAGCCGGGAGAGGTTGCGGTCGGCGACGGTGGCTTGCGTGTCCATCTTCCAAGGGGAGCACTGGAAAAGCGCGTTGACAAGCAGCTTATATGTCGTTTGTTATAACAAACAACAAAAGGGAGACGCGCCAATGAAGCACAGCCTTGCCCTCGCCCTCGGGGCGGTCATCCTCGCAACAGCCGGGACCGCCGCCGCACAGGACAAGTTCCCGAGCCGCGAGGTGCGCCTCATCGTTCCGTGGAACGCCGGCGGCTCCAACGACATCGCCGCCCGCGTGCTGGCGCCGATCCTCGCCGAGAACGGCGTGCGCATCATCGTGGACAACGTGCCCGGCGGCACCGGCACCATCGGCATGGGCCGCGTCGCCAGCTCCAACCCGGACGGCTACACGCTGGGCATGGGCACCTCGTCCACCCTCTCCATGATCGCGCAGAACAAGACGCCGCTGCGCAACGACCAGTTCGCCGGCATCGCCCGCGTGTCCAGCGATCCCTTGATGCTGCTGGTGAAGACGGACGGGGCGAAGGACATCGACGCCTTCGTGGCGCAGATGAAGGCCAATCCCGGCAAGATCACCATCGGCACGCCGGGCAGCTACAACATCAACCACATCTTCGCGACCATGACCGCCAAGGCGGCGGGCGTGGACTATGTGAACGTGCCCTATCCGGGCGGCGCCAAGGTCATCACCGATCTTGCCGGCGGCCAGATCGATGCGGCCGTGCTGAAGCCGTCCGAGAGCATCGCGCAGATCAAGGCGGGGCAGGTGAAGCCCATCGCCATCTTCGACAACCAGCGTCTCACCGTCTTTCCCGACGTGCCGACCATGAAGGAGAAGGGCTTCGACGTCTTCCCCTACGGCCCGGTGGTGCAGATGGCCTATATCGTCGGCCCCGCGAAGATGCCGCCGGATGTGCGCAAGACCCTCATCGACGCCTTCCGCAAGTCCATCCAGGACCCCCGCTTCAAGACCTTCGCGGCGGAGAACGGCGTGCTCGTGGACGACCTCACCGGCGATGCCCTCGATGCCGAGGTGAACGCCGTCCAGAAGTCGCTGAACGCGGTCGCCACCCAGGTGTTCAAGGGCGCGGAATAACGCCCGGCAACGGCGCGGGCATCGCGTTGCCCGCGCCTTTCTTTCCTTCCCGATCCCAAAGAAAGGGCGCGACGTGAGCGTCATCAAGAGTGTCCGGGCCCATGTCATGGCGGCGCCCGTCGAGAAGCCGTTCACCTCCTCGCGGGGCTGGCTCTACAAGACGCGCGGCACCTGTCTCGTGGAGATCGAGACGGCCGACGGCATCGTCGGCTGGGGCGAGTGCTACGGCCCCTCGGCGGTCGCCAAGGCCTTCATCGAGACCCAGTTCGGCCCGCGCATCCTCGGCCGCGACCCGTTCGACGTGGAGGTGATCTGGGAAGACCTCTACAACCGCATCAAGGACTACGGGAACAAGGGCATGTCCATTGCCGCCATCAGCGGCATCGACATCGCCCTGTGGGACATCATCGGCAAGAGCTGCGGCAAGCCGGTGCACAAGCTCCTCGGCGGGGCCTTCCGCACCGAGGTGGATTGCTACGCCACCGGCCTCTACTTCATCGATTTCGACAATCTGGTGGGCGAGGCGGTGGAGGAAGCCACCGGCTACGTGGACGAGGGCTTCAAGGCAATCAAGATGAAGATCGGCCTTGGCAACATCACCAAGGACTATGAGCGGGTGAAGGCGGTGCGCGACGCCATCGGCCCCGACATCCGCCTCATGGTGGATGCCAACCACGCCTTCTCCGTGCCGGTCGCCATCCGCCTCGGCCGCAAGCTGGAAGAGCTGGACGTGGAGTGGTTCGAGGAGCCCATCTCGCCGGAAGACATCGACGGTTATGTCGAAGTCGCCCGCGCCCTCGACATGGCGGTGGCCGGCGGCGAGAACGAGTTCACCCGCTGGGGATTCCGTGACGCCATCGTGCGCAAGGCCATGGACATCGTGCAGCCGGACGTGTGCGCCGCCGGCGGCCTCTCCGAGTGCAAGAAGATCGCGGCCCTCGCCTCCACCCATGGCGTCGAGTGCGTGCCCCACGCCTGGGGCTCGGCCGTGGGCATCGCCGCGACGCTCCACTTCCTCGGCTCCCTGGCGGACCAGCCGCCGAGCCTGTTCCCGTTCGAGCCGCTGCTGGAGTTCGAGCAGTGCGAGAACCCGTTCCGCGATCACCTCGCCAAGGAGCCCATCGTGCAGGAGCGCGGCCGGGTGAAGAT
>JAEZMT010000369.1 GCA_023442085.1 Pseudomonadota bacterium
ATGCGAAGGGATCGGTTACAAGCAACTACATCCACTCGCTCGACACCGCCCTGATCATGGCTGCGGATACGATCTCCGACTACATCCAGGGATTGCTGGACGGGATTGAGTTCAAGCAGACCGCCTACGCTCTGGATCGCGGCTCGCGGAAAGCAGCATTGGCCCGGTTTTTACAAAAGGCGGCCGGCGAAGAGGGTTTGGAATGGGAGCACTGCTAGCCCGTAGGCGCAGTAATAAGACTTTTTCCCAGAGCATCGAGCGCCCCCGACAATGATGTCCCACGAAGCTGGCATGTGCCTTCCGGCTGACGCACACCCCACGATATAGTGCGCGTAAACGTCGATCACGAAAGCGACGTAGACGAACCCCGCCCATGCAGCGATATAGGTGAAGTCCGACACCCAGAGCCTGTTCGGCGCTGGCGCTTAAAACTGGCGGTTGACGCGATCGAGCGGGCACGGGCTGCCTTGTCGCCGATCGTCGTGCACACCGGCTTGCCCAGGATCACGCCTGCTAGGCCCATCTCACGCATGAGCCCCTCGACAGTGCAACGCTACGGGAAAAACCTCCGTATCATCTACCGCCACACCTTGCGCGCGCCGTAGACCGCGAAACTCTCGGCGAACAGCGCCGCCTTTCCGCCTCCGATGACGACAACGTCGGGCATGGATGGGGGGTCGTCACGTCATGGGCTCCGCCGCAACGTTTCGTCCCGCAAGCCAGCCGAATGTCAAAGCGGGACCGAGGGTAATCCCCGGCCCCGGATAGGCGCCTTCCATGATGGAGGCCATATCGTTGCCGCAGGCGTACAGGCCAGCGATCGGTTTGCCGTCGACCGCCAGCACGCGCGCCTCCTCATCGGTGACAATGCCCGCCGACATGCCGAGATCGGCAGGCATCACGGCGACGGCGTAGAACGGCGCAGTCGTCAGTGGTGCGACGCAGGGATTGGGCCTTTGATCGGCGTCGCCGAGCGATCGCTGATAGATATTGCTACCGCGCCTGAACGCCGGATCATCGCCGCGATCGGCGTGCGCGTTGAATGTGGAGACGGTGCGTTCCAGTTCGTCGGGTGGGACACCAATCCGCTGGGCGAGCGCGCCGATCGTATCAGCGCGCTTGAGGTAGCCCGACGTGATGTCCGCCCGCACCGAAGCCGCAAACGGCTTGATCTTGCCGAGCCCGTATTTCCAGAGGAAACGGCTGTCGCAGATCAGCCAGGCCGGAATGGCGCTGGTGGCATGCGCCAGCTGGGCACGGACGAATTCGTGATAGGACACGGCCTCGTTGACAAACCGCCGTCCATTTCCATCGACGGCGATCAGACCCGGCTTGGCGCGGTCTGTCACCGTGTGCGGATAGACACCCTGGCTGCCGTCGGCCCGTGTAAAGGTCGAAGCGGGTACCCAGAAGGCGCCATCGCGTGTCGGCGCTGAGAGCTGGGCGCCGATCGCCGTCGCCAATCGCGCTCCGCGCGGTGCGGTCCCAGCGTGCACCGTCGCCGTCAGCGCGCCTGCGCAGTCCGGCACGAAGGCCCGGCGAAGTTCCCCATCGTGAGAAATGCCGCCGGTGGCGAGCACGATACCCCGGCGCGCGCCCACGCGCCGCGCGCGCGCCGCTCCATCCCGCGTTTCCAGCACCGCGAGGCGCCCGTTCCCATCCGCTTGCAGCGCTTCAACAGACGTACCGGTGCGAAGGGTGACGCCGAGATCGATGACGGATTTGAGCAACCGCGCTACAAGGGCATTGCCGAGGTAAAGCGTCGTGCCGCGGCGGGCACCAAGACGCTGCACGCCGTATCTGAACAGTAGTTTTGCCACGTGCATCACCGCGTGCGGTGACTTCGTCATACGGCGCAGGTGCGGAATGTCCTGGCGGCTGATCATCATGCCGCCAAACAGGGTGAATTCAGGCAGCGGATCGCGCACCAGCGCGAAGGCCTTGCCGAGGGCGCGCGCATCGAAGGGGACGGGTTCGAGCACGCGCCCCCCTGATGTCGCACCGGGCAGCTCGGGATAATAGTCGGGATAGGTGACGACAGGCTGCAGGCGCAGGCTGGTGCGCGCTTCCAGATCGCGGATCGCCGCATCGCCGCTCGCCAGGAAGGCCTCCAGCCGCGTCCGGTCGGTGCCGGGCACGGTTGCCGCGAGATAGGTGCGCGCCGCCTCAAGACTGTCCGGACACTGCCCGGAAGCCTTGTGGTTGGCCGGAATCCATACCATTCCGCCGGAGATTGCCGTCGTGCCACCGACGACATCGGCCTGCTCAAGCAGCAGGACCGAGCAGCCCCGCGCCGCCGCGGTGCTGGCGGCGGTGAGGCCGCCGGCACCCGCGCCCACTACGACGACGTCGAAGACCTCGTCCGGTGCATCAGGACCCGATGATGTCATACCATGCCGCCGTTCGGCTGCACGATCTGGCCCTGCACCCAGGATGCCTGCCCGGAGGCGAGGAAGCGCACGACCTCCGCGATCTCTTCCGGACGGCCGATACGGTTGAATGGACTGAAGCCGGCCATCCGTTGCTTGGCTTCGTCGGTCTTGCCCGCGTTGAAGAGGTCAGTGTCCACCGGCCCCGGAGCCACGGCGTTGACGCGCACGCCACGGCCCGACAGCTCCTTCGCCATCGCGCGCACCAGGCTTTCCACGGCGGCTTTGGTCGCCGCATATGGGCCGGTGCCGGGAACGGCGTGGCGTACCAGCGACGTCGTGACGGCCACGATCGCGCCGCCGTCCTTCACCCGGCGCGCGGATTCGGCGAGCACGTTGAACGCGCCGACGACATTGACGTCGAGCAGTTGGCGGAAGTGGTCCGGACTGAAGCTCACCATCGGCGCGCCGGGCACATTGACTCCGGCATTGGCGATGACGGCCTGAGGCGCGGCGCCGAAATCGGCCTCGACCTCATCGAACACCTTAGCCACCGACGCCGCATCGCGGATATCGGCCTGATAGCTCTTGCCGGAGACCGGGGCGGAGGCTTGGGTCGAATAGGTCGAGGCGACCTGCCAGCCGGCGTCGGAGAAAGCCTTGACGCAGGCGGCACCGATGCCGCGCGAACCGCCGAAAATGAGCACTACCGGAGATGACGTCGTCATAGGATGGTCCTCTAGGAAAGGGGATGGGGAGGACGCCGGCGGTTCGAGCGCGACAGATGAAACCCATCCGGCGTGCACCACCCGAACCACCCCTCTTTGATCCGCCGGAGCGCGCGCGATGGCATTGCGCACAGGCGCAGGCGGCGGAGCGATCCTGACGGGCCGTCCCGTCAGGACGACGGTCGGTCGGCCATGCGTTCCCGCGTCGCCACGATGGTCGCCTCGATGCCGCTCTGAAGATCGTAGCGTGGCGCATAGCCGAGCTCGGTCCTCGCCCGGCTGATATCGAGGGCGCCTTTCACCGCGCTCAAGATCCGGCCGCCGTGGTGATACGGGCCATTGTCGCCGACCGTGATCCTTGCCCCTGCAATGGCCCGATTGACCGCCTCCGCGGTGTCACGCAGCGTGGGAGCGACGCCGGTCGCGATATTGTAGGCGTCATAGGCGTGCTTGGGCTTGTCGAGCGCCAGCAACGCGCCAGCGACCGTGTCGTCGATATAGACCTGATCGACCGCGAAGGCCCCACCATCGGGCTGGTGGAAGGGTTCCCCGCGCAGGGCCGCCTCGACGAACGTCCGCGGCATCCGCAAGCGCGGCAGATGCGGGCCGTAGACCCAGCAGGTCCGCACATTGACGCATTCGAGGCCGTGCTCTCGCGAATAGACCCGCCCGTAATGTTCGGCGGCAAGTTTGGTGAGGCCGTAGACGCTGAGGGGCGTCTGCGGATGATCCTCGTCGATCACGGGCGCGTGGAAATCGCCGTAGGTCTCTTCGGTGCTGATATGGATGACCCGCTTCACTCTGCCGAGGCGCATGGCCTCGAACAGGTTGATGGAGCCCTCTACATTGACGCGCTGGGCCTTGATTGGAATGTCCGCGGCCTGGACCACGCCGACGATCGCAGCGGCGTGGATCACCGCATCGGGTCTATGGGTCTCGAACAGGTGCACCACCTGATGCCACTCGCCCAGATCGGCGATCGCAGTCGTCAGCTGCGGCTGGTGCGCCGCGAGCGCGGCGATCGCGGGCGACACCGCGATATCGGTCGCAACGACCGCATCGCCCCGCTTCAGCAGGGCCTCGACGATGGCGCTGCCGAGCCAGCCGCTGGCACCGGTGACGAGAATCTTCTTTGCCATGGTGGTCCCCGTCACCGCGGCTGCGGCTCGTCGTCCGTCGGCGGCGAGGTGATCACGAGGAATATCAGCGTATCGGTTCCGGTGCAGTGGAACTCATGCACGACACCGGGCGGAATGTAGGTCACGTCATTGGCGCGCACGAGGCGGCGCTCGCCGTCGACGATCAGAATGCCTTCGCCGCCCAGCACATGATAGATCTGCTCCTGGACCTTGTGCGAATGGCTCTCCACATGGGCGCCGGGCTCGTAGCACGAGATGCGATGGTCGAAGAACCGGCTGCCGACGTTCTCGGGCGTCACGATCGCCTTCGAGAGCGCCTGATTGAAGTGCCCCGGATACTGGATCCAGAGCAGTTCGGCGAGATTGCGGGTGACCGCATATTTCTTTTCGCCGGCATCGGCGAAGGCGTTCGGTTCGGGAGACACGAAGGTCATTGATAACTCCTCAAGAGAATGCGGGGAGGCCGGCAAGCAGATGGCGCTGGTCATATTCGGCGACGAAGCCCAGACCTTCGGCCGCGTGGGACAGGTCATAAAGCGGCGCGAAGGGTTGCCGGAC
>JAEZMT010000474.1 GCA_023442085.1 Pseudomonadota bacterium
GTCGTCCGCTGGTGCCCGAAATAGGGCAGGCTCTCCAGCGCGAACGGGGTGTGCGGGTTGAGGATGTCGAGCGCCTTCGGCCCCTGCAGGGACATGATGTGGACGTCGTTGTCCTTGGTGAAGGTCACGTCCCGGCCCGCCGCGATGCCGGGCAGGATGTCCTCCAGCGAACCGCCGCCGTGGGAGATGCGATAGGCGTCCGGCCCATCGCAATAGATCAGCACGTCGTCGATGAGCGAGCCGTTCTCGTCCACCACGCTGGTGAGCGAGGAGGCACCGGGCACGATCTTGGAGATATCTGAGGTGCACGTCTCGTTCAGCACGGCGAGCGCTTCCTTGCCCGCCACGTCGATGATGCGCAGCGCGGAGACATCGAAGAGGCCGGCGGCGGTGCGCACCGCGATCACCTCGTCATAGGTGTCGGTGGCGTAGTTCTGCGGCACCGGCATGTCGTTCCAGGAGGCCTCGAAGGCCGTGCCGAGCGCGCGGTGGCGGTCGGACAGCACCGAGTGGCGGGAGTAGGCGGAAAGTCCCTGTGTCATCCTGCATGTTCCTTGCGGATCAGAGGTGGAAGAAGAGGTCGGAGAGGATCACCACGGCGATGCCGGCGATGAGCGCGAGATAGGGCAGGATGCCGGCGCGCTTCTGAGTCTTCGTCCCGTCGCCGACCTGCAAATCCTCGAAGGTCTCGTGCGGGAACTTGCCGCCGTCCTGCACATAGTGCCGGAAGATGAAGACCGGGATGATGAGCGCCGCGGTGATGAGGCCGGCCCACAGCGCCACCGGGTTCCACACCTTGGCGCCGGCGCCCATGAAGACCGCATTGGCGAAGGCGAAGACGGTGCCGAGCACGAGGAGGATGGTGGGGGCCTTGTACGGCCGGGCCACGTGGCCGGAGTCGATGCGGTGGATCCAGCCCGAATTGAGGTTCAGGAAGTTGAAGATGATGTAGCCGACGTTCGCGACCGCCAGGACGAAGAAGAAGCTGGTGGCATCGGCGCAGGCGATGGCGAGCAGCACGAGGTTGAACCACAGGTCCGTCCACATGGCCCGCGTGGGCGCGCCGTGCTCGTTCACATGGTCGAGGAAGCGCGGCAGCCAGCCGTCCACGGCGCCCTGGTAGAGGGTGCGCGAGGAGCCCGCCATGGCCGTCATGATGGACAGCATCAAAGCGAGGATCATGAGCATCACGAGGGCGCTCTCGACGATCTTGCCGCCGCCCACCATGTGCGCCAGAGCCTGAGCGACGCCGGAGCCGTCCACGATGGCGGGGTCGAGCATGCCGGTCAGTCCCAGCGCGCCCTGGAAGGTGAAGGGCACGAGGATGAACAGCGCCAGGCACAGGAGGCCCGAATAGAAGATGGCCTTGAAGGTGTCCTTCTCGGGATTGCGGAATTCGCTTGTGTAGCAGACGGCGGTCTCGAAGCCGTAAGTGGACCAGGCGGCGATGAACAGGCCGCCGAGCACCAGCGTCCAGCCCGGAATGTTCCAGCTGCCGGGATCGGCCGCGCCGGCGGCGGCCAGCGGCACCAGCGGCGAGAAGTTGGCCCAGTCCACCTTGCCGGTGAGGATCGGCACGAGGCCGACGATGACCATGGGAATGATGACCGAGAGGCCAATCCACTTCTGCACGCTGGCGGTGCCCATGATGCCCCGGTGCTGGATGGCGAACACCACCAGCATCAGCGTTGCGCCCACGAAGAAGGAGGCGTTGAGCGAGAATGAGACGGGGCCGATGGCGTGGGAGAACAACGTCCAGTCCCGCACGGCCGGCGTCAGCGCAGCCACACCGGCAGCGGCCTTCTCGGCCTCGGTGCCGGTGAGGGTCGCGGCATGGTTGGCGATCCACTGCGCCACCTCCGCGCTGTTCACCGCCGGGATGGGGGCGAAGGCGTTGAGGATGTAGGCGGCGGCGATGGAGCAGCCGAGCGAGAGCACCGGGCTCCAGGCGAACCAGTTGCACCACACCGAGAGCGGCGCCACCAGCTTCACATAGCGCACCCATGCGGCCGCGCCATAGATCGATGCGCCGCCCGACTTGTTCGGGAACAGGCCGGCGATCTCGGCATAGATAAAGGACTGGATAAAGCCCATGCCGATGGAGAGGGCCCAGATCAGAAACGAGAGCGTGCCGGTGGTGCCGGCGATGCCGCCGATGGAGAACAGCACCAGCGCGGGCACGCCGCTCGCCACCCAGAAGGCCCCGGTCCAACTGATGGAGCGGTGCAGTTTCCCGTCACCCTCCGTCGTCGCGTGAATGTTGGTTATCGTCGTCACGGTGTCCTCCCTTGCCCGGTGCTTCAAGGCGACGGCGCGCGTGCCCGGCCCGGATGGTGTTTGTCGTCACCCTTGAGGCGCTTCCGATGAATTCGGAGGTCGCTCTTCTTGCCTCTGGACGCGATCGACAGGATCCGCGGCCGGGAGCGATTTGGCGCTCGGTCCCGGCCCGGAGTTTCAGCTGTGCTCTACTGGATGCCCTTCTGCTTCCGCAGTTCTTCGGCGATCTCCAGCATGTCGCCGACGATGCCGTAGCGGGCGATGGTAAAGATGGAGGCCTCGGGGTCCTTGTTGATCGCGACGATGTTCTCCACGTGCTTCATGCCCCATTGGTGCTGCACGGAGCCGGAGATGCCCATGGCGATGTAGAGGTTGCATTTGGCCGCCAGCTGGCCGGACTGGCCCACCTGCCGCGCCTTGGGCAGCCAGCCGTTGTCGGCGATGGGCCGCGAGCAGCCGAGCGTCGCGCCGAGGCCGTCCGCCAGCTCCAGGAACTGCGCCACGTTCGCCTCGTCCCCAACCCCGCGGCCGATGGAGAGGATGAAGGGCGAGCCGGGAATGTCGATGCCGCCGGTGGCCGGCGGATCGCGCCAGTTGAGGTGCTTGCTGAGAGCCTTCCCGTCGCCCGCGTCGATGGCGGACACGGCCGGGCTGGCCGGCGCCGTCTCCGGCGCGAAGGCGCCGCCGCGCAGGGTGAGGAGCACGCCGGTGCGGCCGGGAAAGTCGATCTCCACAAAGACCTTCTCGTTGTAGCCGGCGCGCGTCGCCACCACCTCGCCGCCCTCTACAGCGACACCGAACACGTCGGTGGCGAAGCCGAGGCCCTCGCCAATGGCGACGGCGGGCGCGAGGGAGAAGCTGTCCACGCCGTGGGGCATCAGCACCAGCGCGGGCGAACGCTGGGCGATGACGCTGCGCAGGACGGCTTCGTAGACGTGCGGCTCGTAGGTCGCCGCATCGGGGCGCGCGACGGTGATGACCTCGTCAACCGCGCCCACGCTGACCGCTTTGGCGAGCGGGGCGGGATCGGCCGCGATGACGAGGACGACGACGGGCCCGCCGAGGGCCGCCTTGAGCGTGCCGGCGGCGCCGATGGCCTCCAGCGTGGCATCGCGCAGGGTGCCGCGCCGGTGCTCGGCCAGGATGAGAATGCCGGACATCAGCCGTTCACCTCCGAAATGATCTCAAGAAGACGGGCCGCCTGCTGGGACGGCGTGCCCGCGATGATCTCGCCGCGCCCGCGCTCGGGCACGAAGATGCGCCGTACCCGGCTGAGAGCCCCCGCGGCGCCGATCTCGGCATCGGCAAGGCCGATGTCATGGGGCGTCAGGCACTCGATGGGCTTGGCATTGGCCTGCTTGATGGAGCGCAGGGAGGCATAGCGCGGCGTGTTGATGCCGAGCTGGATGGTCAGCACCGCGGGCGTCTCCACCTCGATGCGTTCCACGAGCCCGCCTTCCAGCTCGCGCTCCACCTGCGCGGTGGCGGCGCCCGGCGTGAAGTCGAGCTTCGAGACCACCGCCGTGCGCGCCCAGCCGAGCAGCGCCGCGACCGACATGCCGGTCTGGGCGTGGCCCTGGTCGGCGGACTGCGCGCCGCACAGCACGAGGCCGGGCTCCTCGTTCTCCGCCACTTTGGCGATAACGCGGGCGATGGCTACGCGGTCCGCCTCTTCGAGGCCGGCATCGTCCACGCGGATCGCGCGGTCGGCGCCCTTGGCGAGGGCCTTGCGCAGCACGTCGTCCGCGTCGTCGGGGCCGATGGTCAGCACCATCACCTCGACGGAGCCCTCGGGCGCGGCTTCCTTGATCTGGACGGCGGCTTCCAGGGCATATTCGTCGAATTCGTTGAGGTCGAACTCGCAGAAATCCGAGTCGACGTCGCGGCCATCGTCGCGCAGCTCGAACTCGTCATCGAGCGAGGCGACGCGTTTCACCGGCACGAGTATCTTCATGGGTGTCCTCACGGCTGTGGGAAGGTTTCGAGGTGCCTGCGTGCGGCTGGCGTTGCGGCCGCTGCGTGGGTGACGGCGCGCTTGCCCACCGCGAAGCGCACCTCCGGTGCGTCGTCGTCGGCTGAGCCCCAGGCATCCGCCACCGGAAGGTTCGGATGGCGCACGGCAAAAGCGCGGTTGAGGGGATAAGGATCGTCCAGCAGCAGGCCCAGGGCGACGGCGGGTGCGTCGGGATTGAGCGCCACCGCGCGCCGCACGTCCGCCTGCCCGTGCCGGGCAAGGCGGAGGAGCACCTTTTCCCGAGTCTGCGGATTGCGGGCGACGGCGGAGGCCACATCCACCGCGTCGTCCCGTTCAAGCGCGCGCAGGGCCTCTGCCGGAAGGTCGGGGCGGCAGGCCACGGCGGCGCGCACCCATTCGTCGCCATCGCGGGCGAAGGTCGCGAGCAGGCCGGCCGGACAGGCCGGATTGCGGCCGGCGGCATGGCGCACACGGGCCTTCGTGTCGCCGCCCAGCCGTTGGATGAGGCAGGCGGGCAGCGCTGGATTGCGGGCGAGCCAGACGCGTACCCACACGTCGCCGTCGTGGGACAGCGCCTCCGCCAGTTCCTCGGGCACGGCCACATGGCGGGCTTGGGCACGGCGCACCCGCACGTCGGTGTCATCGGTCAAAGTCACCTCCTGGCCCTCCGCATGAAGGCGCAGGGCCTCCGCCCGCACGGCCGGATCGGGATCGCCCATCAGCGCCTGCCTCAGGCTCGGCGGCAGCACGGGATTGGAGGCCGCCCGGCGGCGGATGGCGGCATCGGCATCGACGCACGCATCGGCGACCTGCGTGAGCGGGCAATGGGGGTGCGCCACCGCCTCGGCGCGCACCACGGCATCGCCGCCCGCGAGCAAAGTGCGCAGCAGCTCCGCGTCCGCCTGCGGGTGGCGGGCAAGGGCGGCGCGCTCGGCGGCGTCGGCGTGGTCCAGCAGGGCATGGAGGGCGAGGGCCGGCGTTCCGGCATTGCGCAGCAGCGCGGCGCGCACGGCAGCTTCCGCATTCATGGCGAGGCCGATGAGAGCGACCGACGGCGTGTTGGCGTGGGCGGCCAGCGCCGCGCGGGTCGCCGCGTCGTCCTTCTGCCGCGCGAGGCGCAGCAGCGTCGCGCCTGAGGTGGCCGGGTTGCGCACGATGCGCTGGAGGATGGCGGGCCGGTCCTCCCCGGCGAGGAGGGCGAGGAAGGCCGGCGGCGCGAAGGGCAGCGCGGCGAACACCAGCTTCAGCCGCGCATTAGAGAGCAGCAGCCGCGCCAGCGCCGCCTGCGCCCATTCCGCGCCCTCCGCCCCGTAGGCAGGGAGTGCGAGATAGGCGTCGCCCCGGGCGATGAGCGCACCCGTCAGCGCGGCCATGTTGCCGGGCGCACCCATCGCTCAGCCGACCTCGGCGGGGGCGGGAAGGACGGCGGGCTCCGCGGGCTCCAGCGCCTCGGCGAGCAACTCGGTCAGCTCCAGCACACGGAAGTTGCGCTCGTTGCCGGTGGTCTTCACCGCGTCTTCGAGCATGGTCATGCACTTCGGGCAGTTGACCACCAGAGCATCGAGGCCGTGGATCTCGGCGGCTTCCCGCGCGCGGATCTCGCCCACCTTGGTGGTGCCGGGCGGATCGGGCACCCACACCCGCCCGCCGCCACCGCCGCAGCAGAAGGAATTGTCCCGGCTCTTCCCCATCTCCACCAGCGTCACGCCGGTCGCTGCGAGCACGTCCCGCGGAGCGTCGTAGCCCTTGTTGAGGCGGCCGAGGTGGCAGGGGTCGTGATAGGTGACGGTGAAGTCCAGCTTGCGGGCGGGGGTGATGCGCCCGTCCGTCATCAGCTCTTTCAGGAAGGCGCTGGCGTGGCTCACGTCATAGGTGCCGCCGAGGTCGGGATACTCGTTCTTCAGCGTGTTGAAGGAGTGCGGATCGGTGGTGACGATGCGGTTGAAGCTGCAATCGCCGAGCGTCGAGATGTTGCCTTCGGCGAGCTGCTGGAACAGGCCTTCCTCGCCCACGCGGCGCACGTCGTTTCCGGCCGTTGTCTCGCCCTCGT
>JAEZMT010000488.1 GCA_023442085.1 Pseudomonadota bacterium
TCGTGCTGGCCGCCATCCTCACGCCGCCGGACGTCATCAGCCAGCTCTCCCTTGCCCTGCCGACGCTGCTTCTCTACGAGGTGTCCGTCTATCTGGTGGGCATCGTCGAGAAGCGACGGCTCGTGGCGGAAGCGGCGCGCAACGCAGCCGACGCCGCAACAGCCGACTGACGCGGACGGCGGGCCTTCCCGGATTATTGGAATTCTTGGGCGCGGACGGGTCTTCTCCCGACCCGTCATGGCCGGGCTGGTCCCGGCCATCCACGTGGCGCGGCCGGGCGCGATTGCGGATCGCGGGCGCTGTCGGCCCGACGTGGATGCCCGGCACAAGGCCGGGCATGACGGCTGGAGAGGTTCGCTCGCACCTGTCAGCGGCGGAGCTTGCCATGCACGACATCAAATGGATCCGCGAGGAACCGGCCGGCCTCATCGACGCGTTGGCGCGCCGCGGCAACAATTCCCCTGAGGCGACGGCGGCGGCGGAGGCCCTCGTCGCCAAGCTCCTCGACCTCGACACCCGCCGCCGCGAGACTCTGACCAAGCTCGAAACCCTGCTCGCCCGTCGCAACGCCGCCTCCAAGGAGATCGGGCAGGCGAAGGCGAAGAAGGACGAGGCCACAGCTTCGGCCCTCATGGCCGAGGTGGCCAAGCTGAAGGAAGACGTGCCGGCGCTGGAGGCCGAGGCCAAGCGCATCGAGAAGGCGCTGGAGGATGAGCTGGCCGCCATCCCCAACGCCCCCCTCGCCGAGGTGCCGCAGGGCGCCGACGAGCATGGCAATGTGCCGAAGAGCAGCTTCGGCACGCCCCGCACCTACAGCTTCCCCCCGAAGCAGCATTTCGAGATCGGCGAAGGCCTCGGCCAGATGGATTTCGAGACCGCCGCCAAGCTCTCCGGCGCGCGCTTCGTGGTGAACAAGGGCCCGTTGGCGCGGCTGGAGCGGGCGCTGGGGCAGTTCTTCCTGGACGTGCACACGGGCGAGCACGGGTACATGGAGGTCAACCCGCCGTTGATGGTGCGGGATGACGCCATGTTTGGTACGGCGCAGTTGCCAAAATTCGAGGACGATCAGTTTTCCGCTGCGAGTATTATGTCCCTCCGACTGATTGCGTTGGAGGGAGAGCTCCGTAAAATCGATCAACAATTGTTACTTTATTCTGATCCGGAAAAGGAAAATCATCCCGAAACGGAGATGTTTAGACGGGCGCATGCTGCAAAACAGGCGATCAATGATCGAATCGAGGAGATTAAAGAACAGTATGGGGCAGTAGCACGTCAGCTTTGGCTCATCCCCACCGCCGAAGTCCCGCTGACCAATCTCGTGCGCGAGTCCATCCTCTCCGAGGAAGAACTTCCCATGCGCCTCACCGCCTGCACGCCCTGCTTCCGGGCGGAGGCCGGCGCGGCGGGGCGGGATACGCGGGGGATGATCCGCCAGCACCAGTTCACCAAGGTGGAGCTGGTCTCCATCACCACGCCGGAGAAGTCGGCCGAGGAGCACGAGCGCATGCTCGCCTGCGCCGAGGCGGTGCTGAAGAAGCTGGATCTCGCCTATCGCGTGGTCACCCTCTGCACCGGCGACATGGGCTTCGCCTCGCAGAAGACCTACGACATCGAGGTCTGGCTGCCGGGGCAGAACGCCTATCGCGAAATCTCCTCCTGCTCCGTCTGCGGCGATTTCCAGGCGCGGCGCATGAACGCCCGCTACCGCCCGGCGGAAGGGAAGGGCCCGCGCTACGTCCACACGCTCAATGGCTCGGGTGTGGCGGTCGGCCGCGCCCTTGTCGCGGTGCTGGAGACGTATCAGCAGGAGAACGGCTCCGTGGCCGTGCCCGACGCACTGCTGCCCTATATGGGCGGGCTGAAGACGATCGAAAAGCTGAAGTAGGTTTTTTTGCCCTCTCCCCTTGCGGGAGAGGGTGGATCGCGGCGCAGCCGCGAGACGGGTGAGGGGTGTCAGCGGCGGTTCGCGCCCAGACGTGGCTTACCCCTCACCCCCGGCCCCTCCCCCGCAAGGGGAGAGGGGAGGAGCGGCGGCGCCGCAACGAGGATTTCTGAGCCATGCGCATTCTGGTCACCAACGACGACGGCATCCACGCGCCGGGCCTCGATAGCTGCGCGGCCATCGCGCGCACCTTCACCGACGATGTTTGGGTGGTGGCGCCGGAGTTCGACCAGTCCGGCGTCGCCCATTCGCTGTCCCTCTCCGACCCGCTGCGGCTGCGGCAGGTGGAAGAGAAGCGGTATGCGGTGAAGGGCACGCCCACGGACTGCGTCATCATGGCCGTGCGGCATCTGCTCATCGACAATCCGCCGGACCTCGTGCTCTCCGGCGTCAACCGCGGGCAGAACATCGCC
Source organism: Pseudomonadota bacterium (assembly GCA_023442085.1). Taxonomy (GTDB): domain Bacteria; phylum Pseudomonadota; class Alphaproteobacteria; order Rhizobiales; family Xanthobacteraceae; genus Xanthobacter. The sequence continues at coordinate 2,356 of JAEZMT010000488.1, forward strand.
GAGGACGTGAGCTATTCCGGTACCGTCGCCGGCGCCATCGAGGGGACGATCCTCGGCATCCCCTCCATCGCGCTGTCGCAGGCCTTCGGCATGCGCACGCGGGAGAACCCGAACTTCGTCACCGCCGAGACCCACGCGCCGAAGATCATCCAGATGCTGCTGGACGAGGGCATTCCCCCCGGAATCGTGATGAACGTGAACTTTCCGGACCGCCTCCCGGAAGAAATTACCGGCATCGCTGCCACCGCCCAGGGCAAGCGCGACCAGCGTCTCATGCGCATCGACGAGCGCCGCGACGGCCGCAACAATCCTTATTATTGGATCGCCTTCGAGCGCCGAATCTACGAGACCTCCCCCGGCACGGACCTGCGCGCTCTGGACGAGGGCCGCATCTCCGTCACGCCCCTGCGCCTCGACCAGACCGACGAACCCTGGATGACCCGCCTCGCCCTCCTGTTCGACGGGAAGTAGGGATATCTCCCTCTCCCCTCGCGGAAGAGGGTGGATCGAGCCGGAGCCGCCAGACGGGTGAGGGGTTTCCTCCCTTTGCGCAAGCATTCGACTTGCGGCACCAGCCCCCGCTTTTCAACAGCTGCGTGAACGAACCGGCCCCGCGTTTGCATTCGACGGGCCGGCCGCTATAGTCCCGCCGCTTCGCCGGACCCCGGCGATATGCGGATTCCCTTCACAGACGAACGAGGAT
>JAEZMT010000066.1 GCA_023442085.1 Pseudomonadota bacterium
CGCGCCGCCGCAGCACCACGTATCCCACGGGGATCGCCGCCAGCGTCACCAGCACCGCCGCCGGCACCGCGAGGGCGAGGCCCCAGTCCGGAAACAGCCGCTGCTGGAGGAGGGCCGCCGCATAGGCTCCGAGGCCGAACCACGCGCCATGGCCGAAGGAGACGAGGCCCGTGTAGCCGACGAGCAGATTCAGCGCCATGCAGGCCAGCGCGAGGATCACCACGTCGGTGGCGGAGGTCACCGTCAGGCCGAGGGCGGAGAGCAACGCCGGCAACAGGGCCAGCGCCGCCGCGGCGACGATGAGGTTGGCATTGCGGGCGAGCATCGCGGCTCCTGAGGCTGGCGGAGACGCCGCGCTGCGCGCGGCTCCTGAGGCGGAAGGTGTCGCAGTCACGGCGGGAGCGTTGGGGGCGGCGGAGGTCTTCAGCATGGCGTCACTCAAAGCGCAGGATGCGCTCGCCGAACAGGCCGCGCGGACGGGTGAGCAGCACCGCCAGCATCAGCACGTACATGGACGCCTCGGCCGCCGGCGGGATGAAATAGACCGTCAGCCCGCGCACGAGGCCCACCAGCAGCCCGGCCGCCACCACGCCCCAGAAGGAGCCTAGGCCGCCGATGACCACCACCACGAAGGCGGCGGTGAGGATTTCCGAGCCCATGGCGGGATGCACGCCGGAGATGGGCGCCAGCATGATGCCGGCGAGCCCCGCAAGCCCGATGCCGATGGCCGCCACGGCGGTCAGATAGGGGGTGAGCGAGATGCCGAGCGCACCCACCATGTCCGGGTTCTGCACGCCCGCCCGCACCACGCGGCCGAAGGCGGTGCGCTGGAGCAGCAGCCACAGGCCGAGCACCGCCACCGCCGCGACCACCAGGATGGCGAGGCGATAGCGCGAATAGATGAAGTCCCCGAGGAAGATCTGACCGCGCAGGAATTCGGGGATGGAGAAGGGGATGGGCGTCGCGCCGAAGGCCATGCGCAGCGCCTGCTCGATCACCATGGCGAGGCCGAAGGTGAGCAGCAGCGAAAGGATGGGATCAGCCCGGTAGAAGCGCGAGAACAAAGTGCGCTCGATGACCATGCCGATGAGCGCCACCGACAGCGGCGCCGCGACGAAGGCGGCGGGAAAGCCGAAGCGGTTGCCGACCTCCACCCCGATATAGGCGCCGATGGCATAGAAGCCGCCATGGGCGAGGTTCACGATGCCGCCCAGGGAAAAGATGAGCGACAGGCCGAGGGCAATCAGCAGATAGGCGACGCCCACCAGAAGGCCGTTGAGCAATTGCTCGATGAGGAAGACGAGTTCCATGGGCATGAAGTCTTCTCCGGCCTGAGAACGGATCAAACTCCCTCTCCCCTTGCGGGAGAGGGTTGGGGTGAGGGGTGCGGCGCCACGAGAACCGTTGGCCGGCGAACGCGGAGACATCCCCCTCACCCCCGACCCCTCTCCCGCAAGGGGAGAGGGGAGGAGAACGGAGGCGGCCCGGCGTGGATGGCCGGGAAAGCGGACGCCGCTCCCTCAAAGAGCAAAGCTCACGCCCCGAACCGGCCAACCCCCCTCTCCCCTCGCGGGAGAGGGATGGGGTGAGGGGGCTGGCGCCGCGAGAACCGTTGGCCGGCGCCTACGGAGACATCCCCACCCCTCACCCCCGACCCCTCTCCCGCAAGGGGGAGAGGGGAGGAGGAACACCACCGAGACATCGGCACCCGGCGGCCCGGGGTGGATGGCCGGGACAAGGACGCCCCCTCACCCCGCGGGGAAGGTGCAGGCGTTCTCTTCCGGCGTCGGGGCGATGGCCGAGAGGGCGGTTTCCTTGCCGGGGACGGCGGGACCGAGGATCATGAGATCCCACTGGTCCTTGACCTCCGCCACCGGGCGGGCGGTGACGGTGTACATCTCCTGGATGAGCTGATGGTCCCAGGAGCGGAAATAGCCCTTGCGCCCCTTCAGGATATCCATCTCCGGCTCCTTCTCGAAGAAGGCGATGAGATCGGCCGCCGCCGTGCTCTTGGTCTCGATCATGGCGCGGGCGACGCATTTGGTGGCGACATAGTCGCCCCAGGCCTGATTCTCCGGCGGCTTGCCGAACTTCTTCACGAAGGCGGCGACGAAGGCCTTGGATTCCGGCGTCGGCACGTCGTGGTGCCAGATCATCGGCCAGATGCCGCCGAAGGTGCCCTTGCCGGCGCCCCAGGCCACCGCCGTATCGAAGCCGAAGCCGCCGAACGGATACTTCAGGCCGAATTCCGAATACTGCTTGATGAAGTTGGTGATCTGGTTGCCGGCGAGGTTGGAGATCACCACATCCGGGCGCGCCTGACGCACCTTGAGCAGATAGGGCGAGAAGTCGGTCGCGTCGGTGGGCACCAGTTCGTCGGCGATCACCTCGCCACCGTTCTGACCGATGTAGCGCTTGGCGACGCGGGAGAGATCGTGGCCGAAGGCGTAATCGGCGGTGAGGAAGAAGAGCTTCTTGCCCTTGATGAGACCGTCGCGCAGCATCGCCGCGCCCACCGCCTTCACATATTGGGTATTGGCGCCTTCCACATGGAACATGTAGCGGTTGCAATCCTTGCCGCGCAGGGCATCGGAATTGCCGCCGGTGTTGACGAACACGACCTTGTTGCGCGCCGCGACCTGCGAGATGGCCAAAGCCGAGGCGGACGAAATCTCGCCCACGATCACCGCCGCCTTGTCGCGCTCGATGTAGCGCTCCGCCTTCGAGGAGGCGGTGGCGGGGTTCACGCTGTCTTCCATCACCAGGTTGATCTTGCGGCCGTTGATGCCGCCGGCCGCGTTCAGTTCCTCCACCGCGAGCTGCACGCCCATCTGGCCGTAGGCGCCGAGCGGGCCGAGGAAGCCGGTGAGCGGGGTGAGGTGGCCGAAGGTCACCGTGTCGGCCTGCGCCTTCACGATGGCCGGCATGCCGACGCCGCCGAGAAGCGCGGCCGCGCCGACGCCCTTCAGGAGCGTGCGGCGGCCGATGGATGCGGACGCAATTCGGGCGTGAAGCGGAAAGTCAGTCACGGCGTCGTCTCCTCCCATGGATCCGGCTTGGATGTTGCGGTGGCAGGATTTTTCCCGTCCGGACCGCACCGGAATGATTGCCGACTGGCTCGGCTATCTGTTATCTGTGATCACACATAGCAGACGCGGAACATGGAACACAAGATGCGATCCGCCACCGATGGCGATGCCCCCGAGGCCCGCGGCGAGGCGCCGGCGGAAACGCTCGATGGCCGCGTCGGCCGCATCGTCCGCCAGACGCTGGCGGATCAGGTCTATGGCGATCTGAAGGAGCTGCTGCTGTCCGGCCGCGCCGCCCCGGGCGAGCGCTTCACCCTGCGCGGGCTCGCCGCCGCCATCGGCACCAGCGCCATGCCGGTGCGCGAGGCGGTGTCGCGCCTCGTCGCCGAGAACGCGCTGGAAGTGCTGCCCAACCGCGCCGTGCGCGTGCCGCTCATGTCCCGCGCCCGCTTCGCCGAGCTGCGCCTCATCCGCACGAGCCTCGAAGGTCTCGCCGCCGCCACCGCCGCCCGCGAGGCCACGGCGGAGGAGATCGCCGAGGTGGTCCGCCATGAGCGCGCCTTCGCCGCCGAGCGCGGGAAGAAGAGACCGGACGGCGCCGCCGCCATGCGCCACAACAAGGACCTCCACTTCGCCCTCTACCGCGCCGCCCACCTGCCCACCCTCATGGGCATGATCGAGGGCCTCTGGCTGCAGATCGGCCCCGTCCTCAACCTCGATTTCCGCGCCGGCCCGGAGCGGGTGCGGCAGGGGGAGGCCCACCTCCACCACGCCCGCCTCGTCGCCGCCCTCAAGGCCCGCGATCCGGAGGCGGCGCGCGACGCCCTGGTGGCGGATATCTGGAGCGCGGGCGACTTCATCCTCTCGCGCGACGTGCTGCCGGACTGACTCCAAGCTGACTGCGCCCGAACCGGCGCCTGACAGCACCGAACCCCCACAAGAAAACCTAGGGAGATCGCCATGGACCTCGGCATTGCCGACATCCGCGTCATCATCACCGCCGGCGCCGGCGGCATCGGCCTGGAGATCGCGCGCGCCTTCCTGAAGGAGGGGGCGAGGGTGGAAGTCTGCGACGTGGACGCCGCCGCGCTGGAGGCCCTGGGCGAGACCGCGCCGGGGGCCGTCGGCACCTGGTGCGACGTGTCCGACCGCACCTCCGTCGCCGCCTTCATGGAGGGTGCGCTCGGCCGGCTCGGCGGGCTCGATGTGCTTGTGAACAATGCGGGAATCGCCGGCCCCACCGGCCGGGTGGACCAGATCTCGCCGGAGGATTGGGACCGCACTCTGGCGGTGGACATCACCGGCCATTTCAACGTCACCCGCCTCGCCGTGCCGGCCCTGAAGGAGAGCGCCAACGCCTCCATCATCGGCCTCTCCTCGGCCGCCGGCCGCTTCGGCTTTCCGCTCCGCTCGCCCTATGCGGCGGCGAAGTGGGGCGTGGTGGGCTTCATCAAGTCGCTGGCCATGGAGCTGGGCGAATTCGGTATACGCGCCAATGCCATACTGCCCGGATCGGTGGACGGCCCGCGCATCCGCTCGGTGTTCGAGAACAAGGCGCGCGAACGCAACATGTCCATGGAGGAGGTGCAGGCGATGGCCCTCTCGGCCACCTCGCTGAAGCGCCTCATCCCGCCGCAACACCTTGCCAATGTTGCGGTTTTCCTGTCGTCCCCAATGGGCTCCACCATCTCCGGCCAGGCCATCGCGGTGGACGGCGACATGCAGATGCTGGTTTAGGCGCCTGAACCGCCGCCGCCCTCCAGCCCAGCCGGAGGGCGGCGAAAGTGTTTTTCTGCCCGAGGGTTAGATGCCGGCCTGCGACACGAACTTCGGGTTCAGATAGGCCTCGATGGCCTCCGAGCCGCCCTCCGAGCCATAGCCGGAATCCTTGATGCCGCCGAAGGGCACCTCGGGCAGCGCAAGGCCCAGGTGGTTGATGGTCATCATGCCCGCCTGCACGCGGTGCGCGACCTGCTGGGCGGTCTTGGCCGAGCGGGTATAGGCATAAGAGGCAAGGCCATAGGGCAGCCGGTTGGCCTCGGTGACGGCCTCCTCGAAATCCGAGAAGGGCAGCATCATGGCCAGCGGGCCGAACGGCTCCTCGTTCATCATCCGCATGTCGCGGGTGACGCCGGTGACCACGGTCGGCTCGAAGAAATAGCCTTTGTTTCCAATGCGTGCGCCGCCGGTCGCCACCTCCGCGCCCTTCTGCCGGGCGTCGGCGATGAGGGTTTCCATGGCCGGGATACGGCGCTCGTTGGCGAGAGGGCCCATGGTCGTGCCAGCCTCGAGGCCATTGCCCACCTTCACCCCCTTGGCGACGGTGACGAAGGCGTCCACGAACTCCTCGTAGACCTTCTCCTGGATGAGATAGCGGGTCGGCGACACGCACACCTGCCCGGCGTTGCGGAACTTGGCGGCGGCGATCTGCTTGGCCGCGGCGGTCACGTCGGCGTCGTCGAACACGATCACGGGCGAGTGGCCGCCCAGTTCCATGGTGGCGCGCTTCATGTGCTCGCCGGCGAGCGCCGCCAGCTTCTTGCCCACGGGCGTGGAGCCGGTGAAGGTGATCTTGCGGATGGTGGGATGCGGGATGAGATACTCGCTCACCTCGGCAGGCACGCCATAGACGAGGCCGATGACTCCGGCCGGAACGCCCACGTCCACGAAGGCGCGGATCAGCTCGGCGGGGGAGGCCGGCGTCTCCTCCGGCGCCTTCACGATGATGGAGCAGCCGGCCGCCAGGGCGCCGCACAGTTTGCGCACCACCTGGTTGATGGGGAAGTTCCACGGCGTGAAGGCCGCCACAGGACCCACCGGCTCCTTGATGACGAGCTGGTAGACACCGGGCGCGCGGGCGGGAATGACCCGGCCATAGGCGCGGCGGGCCTCCTCGGCGAACCAATCGATGATGTCGGCGGCGGCCAGCGTCTCCATCCGCGCCTCGGCGAGCGGCTTGCCCTGCTCCAGCGTCATCAGGCGGGCGATGCCGTCCGCGCGCTCGCGCAGCAGGTCGGCGGCCTTGCGCATGAGCTTGGACCGATCGAAAGCGGACATCTTGCTCCAGGTGGCGAATCCGCGCTCCGTTGCTTCCAGTGCCGCGTCCAGGTCGGCGCGCGAGCAATGGGCGACCGAACCGATCTCCTCCTCCGTGGCGGGATTGATGACCGGGATGCGGCGGCCACCCTCGGCATCGCGCCAGACACCGTCGATGTGGAGCTGGACGTTCGGATAGGCATCGGACATTGGGCTTCCTCCCTGGGCGCCGCGCGGCAGAGTGCACTGGCGCCAATCGAATCGCATCTTCGTATCGGTCTTTGCGCCCCAACGTTCCGGTGGCCTCCCCATCCGGTAATCCGGCTGGAGCGTTGCGGGACTGAACATCGGAATAGGCGTGGCGGACAGACGCCGGGGCGGGCCGGCATCCTATTCGGCTACGGCGCCATTGAGAACCTGCGGACGGCGCGGGGAAACCGCGGTGAGGTCCGCAGCGTTGGCATGGCTGCGCGCCGGCATGCCGGGCGAGACCGGAGGGAAAGATGAACACCGCGAACCTGCAATTGGAAGGCGTGCTCCTCGCCTTGTCCCGCCTGCTGGAGACCATGCGCGAGAAGGGCCTCCTCACCTCCGGGGAGATCGAGGCGGCACTCGCCGAGGCGGAAGACGCCGCCCGCCGCGATGCCGCCTCCCGCACCATCAGTCCGGCACAGGCGGAGGGCGTGCTCTTTCCCATCCGCTTCCTGCGCGCCGCCACCAACCGGCAGGACGGCCCGCCCCCGACCTTCACCGACATCACCACCACCATCGGCGAAAGCAAGGACAGGCATGGCTGAGCCAGCTTGAGTGCCCGCAATCGGGCTCTGGCGCATACCGCTTCGGAAAGGCTATCAAGCGCGACACAGGCCGGTGCCGCGATAGGGCCGGCGTGCCGTCCTCCGCGCCCCGCGGGGGTCATGTGGGGAGGCGCCGTTGCTGTCCTTCGTCGAACGCCATGTGATCGCCTCGATCCTCGGCGCCGTGCTGTTGGCGTTCCTCGTTTACGAAACCTCGGTGCGGTTCTTCGCCTATACGGGCGATGCCTATGTGGCGACGGATGTGATCTTCGTCGCGCCCGAAGTGTCGGGCCCCCTCGCCAAGGTGGCGGTGGGCGACGACGCGCAGGTCACGGCCGGGGCGATGCTCGCCGAGATCGAGCGGGAGCCGTTTGCGCTGGCGGTGAGCGCCGCGGAGGCGCAGGTGGCGCTGGCGGCCGAGCGCATCCGGCTTGCCGAGGCGGCGATCGAGGAGAGCACCGCCATGGTCTCCGCCGCCCGCGCCTCCCTCGACAACGCCCGGCGCCAGCAGACCCGCTCCGAATCCCTCTCCCAGACTGGCGACATCTCTGCCGAGGCGCTGGATGTGGTGCGGCGGGACGCGGTGGTGGCCGCCGCCGACCTTCAGAAGGCGGAAAGCCTCGCCGCCGTGGCGCAGACCCTCGTCACCGTGCGGCGGGCCGAGCAGGCGACCGCCGCCCAAGCCCTTGCCAAGGCCAGCTACGAACTTTCCCGCACCCGCATCGTCAGCCCGGTCAAGGGGCGCGTCGCGCCGCTCACGGTGCGCACCGGCGATTACGCGACTGCCGGCAAGCCCATCGCCGCCGTGGTGTCCGACCTCAACTGGCACATCGTCGCGGCGGTGGACGAACGCCATCTGGCGCGTCTGAAGCCCGGCCAGAGCGTGCTGTTCAGCATCGGCTCCGATCCCTGGCGTCCCCACTGGGGCACGGTGCGCTCCATCTCGCCGGGCATCTCCCGCACCGCCGGCGAGGATGGCGCCCTGCCCTATGTGCCCCTGAGCACCGACTGGATCCGCCTGCCCCGCCGCTTCCCCGTGCTCATCGACATGGGCGACCTGCCGACGCGCGTGCCGCTCTACCGCGGCGCCGACGCTCGCGTGCTGGTCTGGTTCTGAGGCGATGGCCGCGGCAGGCTGGAGCGCGCGGCAGGGCCTCATCACCGCCGCGAGCGTGGTGCTCGCGCTGCTGATGGCGGCGGCGCTTGGGCTGCAGGGCCTGTGGTGGGCCGCGATCTCGGCCTGGGTCGTATCCAATCCCGACTTCACGGCGCTCTGGCGCAAGGCCGGCATGCGCCTCGCCGGCACGGCGGTGGGGCTGTCCGCCGGCTATGTCCTTGCGGTGGCGCTGGAGGGGATTCCGCTGTTCCAGGCGCTGGCCCTGTTCATCATCTGCGGAGTCGGCTCCTATTTGCGGTTCGTGAGCCGCTATGGCTACGCGTGGTTCTATGGCACCATCACGCTCATGCTGATGCTGGCGGTGAGCATCGTCGAGACCGGTGCGCTCTTTTCCTTCGCGCAGAACCGTTTCCTGGAGATCGCCTGCGGCGTGGTGGCAAGCGCCGTCATTCACGCCGCCGCCCGCCCCCGGCCCGACCGGGCCGCGACCGCGTCGCCCGCCCCCGGTGTTCCGTCAGCGCCCGCGCAGCCGGCTGATCTTGACCTCGTGCATATCGGGCTGGTGGCGGGCACATCGGCAGTGGCGATGGTGGCGCTGTGGTCGTGGTTCGACCTGCCATCGCTGCCGCAGGCCATCGGCTCTTCGCTGGCGGTGCTGGACAAGGACTTCGGCGCCATGCGGGTGCGCGGACGCCAGCGCGTGCTCGGCTGCATCATGGGTGCGCTTGCCGGGCTGGCCGCGCTGCTGCTCCAGCTCGACAATCTGGTCGTCTATCTGACCGTGCTGGCGGGCGGCATCTTCTATTTCTCCCGCCTGCACAATGGCGGCGGGCCGCAGAGCTATATCGGCACCCAGGGCGGGGTCGCCTTCATCACCGCGCTCATCACGGACGGCGGGCCGCCGGATGCGCTGATGCCGGTGCTTGAACGTCTCGCGGGGATCTTCATCGGCGTCGCGCTGATGCTGGCCGCCTCGGTCGTGCTGTCCGCGCTGAAGCGCAGGCAAATCGCCCGAGAGACCGCGACCGGGCCGACCGGCTAGAGCACGTACCGATCTGATTGATGCGGTCGGATCGGACGAGGCGTCCCCTTCCGAGAGTTCGAGGGCGCTTGACCGACCGGGTTGTTTCACCTGATCGGATCAGGACCAGCGCCCCTCTCGATCAGGCCAGGGCGCGTCGCAACAGCCGCCGCGCGAGACGGGCCGGCCCGTAGTGCCATGCCAGGGCCATCCGGTCCGCGAACGGCATGCCGCTGTCGGCACGGGGCACGAACCAGGCATTGTGACCGGTGCGCCGCACCAGCACATAACCCTGCGCCCGGAGCAGGCGGCGGCTGCGGCCGAACTGCATCCGGTCGTCAACCAGGACAAGTCGCGGCCGGAACCGCGAGGCCGTGAAGCCGGAGAGCACATCCGCCTCCGTGCCGCCCACGTCGATGGAGAGGAAATCGAAGCCGGTCATGCCCGCATCCGTCAGGATGTCGTCGAGCCGTCGGGCCTCGACCTGCATCACGCCGCTCGGCTGCTCGCCCGGAAACAGGTGCGAGCGTGCCTCCCAACCCAAGAGCCAGAGCTGGAGCGTGGCCGAGGCTCCCGGACCGGCGCAGGCGACCGGGACGACCTCGGCCTTCCGCGTCGTCCTGAGGGCTCTGACAAGCTCCACGGAGGGCTCGATGAGCAGACCGCGCCAGCCATTCAATTCCAGATGGTAGGTCTGGCTGCCGCGAATGGGGTCACCCGCGCCGACCTCGACAAACGTTCCGATGGCATTTCCGAGCCAGGCCGCAACGAGACCTCGCTCGTGATGAGAAGGGTTGATGACACGACCGCCATCACTAGCAATCACGGCTGCACGCATGGCACTCCACCCGCTTAACTGAGCGGAAAGTGCCTCGATACCTAAATATTCACAATGATAATCGAATCCATGTCTCTGCCAGAATATCCAAAACTGGAGCTAAATTTTTAGGCGCAGTGATTATTTTATTTTCAATAACCGAGTAATTTCACGAAATAATAGAGATTTACATTGAAATTTTACTTCATACGATCGCCCGAAGTGTCTCGGCGAAGCGCCGTCCCGCCTGCCGGACGGACGCGCCGCCCTTGTGGGTGAGCTGGAGCCAGACCCTTCGCCGGTCTTCGGGATCGGGGCGCCGTTCCACCAGTCCTTCCTGCTCAAGCGCCTCGAGGCGACGCAACGCGGTGGTGGTCGAGGTTCCGGCACTGGCACACAGGGCAGAGACGGAAACCTGCCGGCCGGCAGCCTGCGCCATGGCGAGATCGAGCAGCATTTCCCAGGCGGCATCCCCGCCGGCGACGCTGGGAAGCACGCGCTTGCGATCCATGCGCAGGCGATCCAGCAGACGCAGCAGCGCCAACGGATCGTCGAGCAGGGTCGCCGCCCGCCACTTCTGCAGGGACAGATCGAGCGCCCGCCGGATGGCTGCCGCGAGATTGGCGATTTCCAGAGGCTTCTGGAGAAAGTCCACCGCCCCCATGCGCAGGGCGGCAATGCAACTCTCCAGCGATCCCTGCCCCGTGAGGACGATGGGCAGGATCTGCGGCGCCTGACGCAGTTCGCCCACGCGGCGGATCAGTTCCAGCCCGTCGAGACCGGGCATGGAGAGGTCTGTGACCAGGACGCGGATGGCAAGATTCTGCTCGATGATGTCGAGCGCGGTCAGCGGAGACGATGCGCAGACCACCGGGAGGTTCTCGAGGGCAAGTCCTTCCCGCACCTCGCCAAGGAAATCCTTGTCGTCATCGACGATAATGACCGCAACGTCCAGCATACCCGAGTGCCATCCCGCCGCCGCGGCTGACGCTCCTAACGCCAGGAAACAATCAGCAGGCACGGCGGGCCTCTGTCGAAGCCGATCAAGGTTAAGCTAGGCAGGTATCATGCTAGGCGTGACCGATCCAGATCAGATCGATCCAAACCTCCCCGTTTTGGACCGATTTTTCGACACAGAGCAATTACTTAGAGTTGATTGATTGCCGCATACGTCAATTCAGGCGAGGCAGGCCGAAGCAGCCCGTAAAATGACAGAGGGGCCCGGCCGGGATTCTCGGCACGTCCACGACCCATCACCCAAGGGAATGTACAGGGCTCCACCGCCCGCCCGGGTGCGAGACGCATGCGAGTCGGGCCAGACTCAGGCGGAGATCGCCTCCGCCTCATGGGCTTCGATCTTGCGCACCCGGTCCACCACCGCCTTCTGCACCTTCTCGAAGGCACGCACCTCGATCTGACGCACGCGCTCGCGCGACACACCGAACTCGGAGGCGAGGTCTTCCAGCGTCATCGGGTCGTCGGAGAGCCGCCGCGCCTCGAAGATGCGCCGTTCGCGATCGTTGAGCACGGAAAGGGCACCGGACAGGGCTGTCCGGCGATTGTCCAGTTCCTCGCTTTCGGCGAGTTGCTCCTCCTGGTCGAGGCGCTCGTCCACCAGCCAATCCTGCCACTCGCCGCCTTCCGAATCCTCGCGGATGGGTGCGTTGAGGGAGGCGTCGCCGGAGAGGCGGCGGTTCATGTCCACCACGTCCTGCTCGGTGACGCCCAGCTTGGTGGCAATCTGCTTCACCTGATCGGGACGAAGGTCGCCCTCCTCCAAAGCGGAGATCTGGCTCTTGGCCTTGCGCAGGTTGAAGAACAGCTTCTTCTGCGCCGCCGTGGTGCCCATCTTCACGAGGCTCCACGAACGCAGGATGTATTCCTGGATGGAGGCGCGGATCCACCACATGGCATAGGTCGCGAGGCGGAAGCCCTTCTCGGGCTCGAACCTTTTCACCGCCTGCATGAGGCCGACATTGCCCTCGGAGATCACCTCGGAGATGGGCAACCCATAGCCGCGGTATCCCATGGCGATCTTGGCCACGAGGCGCAGGTGGCTCGTCACCAGCTTGTGAGCGGCGTCGCGGTCCCCATGCTCGCGCCAGCTTTTCGCGAGCATATATTCCTCCTGCGGCTCCAGCATGGGGAACCGCCGGATTTCCTCCAGGTACCGCGAAAGCCCGCCCTCTGCGGAGGGAATGGGCATGGACTTCTGCTGGGCCATCACGAGGCCTCCTTCTCCCGCGGCCCCCGTCCGGGCAGCCGCCTGTGCGGCCGCATGACGCCGACCGCGACGCATGATGATATAGATACGAATGGGGCGCGGATAGGTTTCATCCTCTCACGTCGCTGCGAGAGCGGATTGCGTTTCTGCACGCTCGCGATCAGTCGCGCAGCGCCGCCTCCAGATCCGCAAGATCCTGCGGCAGTGCGCTTTCGAACGACAATTCGTCGCCCGTCACCGGGTGCGCGAAGCCGAGCCGCGCCGCATGCAGCGCTTGCCGGCCGAGCGCGGCGAGGCAGGCCCGGGCTTCGTCCGGCAGCAGCGAAACCTTGGTGCGGAAGCCCTGGCCATAGACCTCGTCGCCGAGAAGCGGGTGGCCGGCGTGGGCCATGTGGACGCGGATCTGGTGGGTGCGCCCGGTCTCCAACCGGCATTCGATGAGGCTTGCGACCTCCGCGCCATTCTTGCCGACGAAGGTCTCCAGCACCTCCCAATGGGTGACCGCGTGGCGACCAGAACTACGTACCGCCATCTTCTGGCGATGGGTGGGGTGCCGATCGATGGGCGCATCCACCCTGCCCTTCGGCTCGGGCACGCCCCAGACGAACGCGAGATAGGCGCGCTCCAGCGGCCCCTTACGGCCATGGTCGGCGAACTGGGCGGCGAGGCCCTTGTGGGCGGCGTCCGACTTGGCCACCACCAGCAGGCCGGACGTGTCCTTGTCGATGCGATGCACGATGCCCGGCCGCCGAACGCCGCCGATGCCCGACAGGCTGTCGCCGCAATGGTGCAGCAGCGCGTTCACCAGCGTGCCCGAGGCATGGCCCGGTGCCGGATGCACAACCAGTCCCGCCGGCTTGTCGATGACGATGAGGTGATCGTCCTCGAAAGCGATGGTCAGCGGGAGGTCTTCGGCCACCGGCTCGGCCGGCTCGGGGGGCGGCAGGGTCAGCGTGTAGACCTCGCCGGCATTGACCCTCGCCGCCGCGTCCCCTACCACTCCCCCGCCGATGGACACCTGCCCTTCCGCAACGAGCCGCTGGATGCGGGTGCGGCTGAGTTCGGGCGCGAGGCGCGCCAGGACGCGATCCAGCCGCTGCCCTGCATCCTCGGGCGCGACGGCGAGGATCAGGCTCGCGCCTGCGTCCTGACTGGCTTCGTCCGGCCCGATCTCATCGATGAGGTCGTCGAAGCCGTCGACAAGGGCAGCTTCGGTCGTCTTCGCGTTCATTCTTGTCCCGTCAGGAGCCCCGGCCCCTCATGTTCCACCGCCCGCCCCAGATCGACACCCCCGAAGAGGCACTGACGCCGGAGCAGGAGCGCGTTATCCGCAAGTTCCGCCGCTTCTCCAGCATCTCCATGCTGGTCATGGTGCTGGGGGTGGCGGCCGTGTTCGGCGTGATCGGTTATCGCATGATCCGGGCAAAACCGCTCGCCACCGGCGAAATGACCGCGCTTCTGCCCAAGGGCAGCCGCATCGTCTCCACCGCCGTCTCAGGCGACGTGGTGGTGGTGGCCATAGAACTCAACGGCGCGACGGAAATCCGCACCTTCGACGCCCGCACGCTGGCGCCGGCGGGACGGCTGCGCTTCGCGGTGGAGCCCTGAGCTACTGGAGCGAGCCCTCTCCGTCGCCCGGCATGCGGGCCAGCATCATCTGGGTGATGGCGACCAGCATGTCGGCCCGCGCCTTGAGATTGTCCGCCTCCAAAAGCGCCTGCTTCTCCAGCGCGCCATAGGGCGACATCACCGAAAGGGCGTTGACCAGCGTCTCGGTACCGGCCTGGCGGATGCCGTCCCAGTCCGCCTCCAGCTTGTTGGCGTCGAGAAAGGCCGCGAGCGCCGCGAGAACCGCATCCCGGTCCACCTCCGCCTCGCCGGCCGAGACATCGAAATCCTCGGCGAACGTGCCGGTATCGATGCGGAACTGGCGGTACGGCGTCGTCACCGGCATCTCCTCGATCACCCGGAAGCGACAGATGCCGCTCAGGGTGATGAGGTAGCGGCCGTCCCCGGTCTCGCCGAACTGGGTGAGCCGCCCCACGCAGCCGACCTTGTGAACAGCCGGGCCGCGCGCACTGGCCGGTGCCGCCTCGTCCGGCTGGATCATCCCGATGAGCCGAGCGCCCCCGAGCGCATCGTCCACCATCGCCAAATAGCGCGGCTCGAAGATGTTGAGCGGCAGTTCCGCCCGCGGCAGCAGCAGCGCGCCGGTCAGCGGAAATACGGGGATCACCGGCGGAATGTCCGCCGGCGCCAGGTAATTGCGGTTGGCAGCCACGAAAAAATCCTTCTCGAGCGCCTGCGAGCGAAATTCCGTCCGCATCGGGAAAGCGCATCGACACAACGATCGAAAGACGCGCCCGCCCCGAACAGAAAGGCCGCGCTCTCAGGCGAACATGATCGCCGACAATTTCTTACGGCCTGAAAGGGTGAGCGGATCGGTCGGCCCCCACGCCTCAAACAGCTGCACCAGCTGCTTGCGGGCGGCGTCCTCGTTCCACGAGCGGTCGCGCTTGACGATGTCGAGCAGGTGAATCAGCGCGTCCTCCCGCCGGCCCTTGGCATTCAGCCCGATTGCGAGATCGAAGCGGGCCTGATGGTCGGCCGGGTCGAGGTCGAGCTTCGCCTGCAGCGTCGCGAGGTCGCCGAGAGAGGCCGCCTGCTCGGCGACATCGAGGGCGGCGCGGGCAGCGGCGATGGACGGATCGTTGGCCTTGTCGGCGGGCGCAAGCGCTAGCGTCGCCTTCGCCTGCTCCAGCGCGCCGGCGGCGACCTGGGTGCGCACGAGGCCGGCGAGCGCCTTCAGATTGTCCGGCTCCTCGCCCAGCACGCCGGCGAAGATTTCCGCGGCTGCGGTGAGGTCGCCGTCCGCGAGCGCACCCTCAGCGGCGGCGAGGGCCTCCTCAAGACCGTCCGTACCCGGACCGAGGAGGCGATCGATGAAGGCCTTCACCTGCCCCTCGGGCAGCGCGCCCATGAACCCGTCCACCGGCTGGCCGTTCACAAAGGCATAGACCGTGGGCACGGACTGGATGCCGAGCTTGCCCGGGATCACCGGATGATCGTCGATGTTGAGCTTGGCGAGGCGCACCTTGCCCTTGGCGGCCTTCACCACCTTCTCGATCACCGGGGTCAGCGTCTTGCACGGGCCGCACCAGGGCGCCCAGAAGTCCACGAGAACCGGACGGCGCTTCGATTCCTCCATCACCTCGGCCATGAAGGTCTGGGTGGTGGTATCGATGATGTCGCCGCCGGCGCTGTCCGAACCCGCAGCCGGTTTGGCACCCGTGGCGCCTGCCTGATTGAGCAGCATGTGTCGCAATCCCCGAAATTCGTGCCCCGCGGCGCGCGATGGCGCCATGTGCCGGGGCGGCTTCCCATAAATGGGGCGCCGCCGCACCGACGCAATGCGGCGCTTGCCGCCTTGTACCCCTTTCGGGCCGGGAAGGTAAGGCAGGAGGCGCCGACACAACCATGAGGCGCATCTGCGTGCACCTCCCGCCGCCACAGCGATGACCCTTTGTGGATCGTTGGCGGACCAAGGCTTGCGCAGGGGCTACGGCCCATGCACGCTGGTTTGACCTCCACCGGAAAGGCTGGCACACCCCGCGCCGATGACCCTCCTCGCTCCCACAGCCAAGATCGCGGCATGAAGTTCGACCGCCTGCGGCTCGTGGGCTTCAAGACCTTCGTTGAGCCCACCGATCTCCTGATCGAGCCCGGCCTGACCGGCGTCGTGGGGCCGAACGGGTGCGGCAAGTCGAACCTTGTCGAGGCGTTGCGCTGGGTGATGGGCGAAAGCTCCTACAAGGCCATGCGCGCCAACGACATGGAGGATGTCATCTTCTCCGGCACCACGGGGCGGCCGGCGCGCAATTCCGCGGAAGTGGTGCTGCACCTCGACAATTCCGACCGCACCGCACCTGCCGCCTTCAATGAATGGGACCAGCTGGAGATCGTCCGCCGCATCGAGCGCGGCTCCGGATCGAGCTACCGTATCAACGGTAAAGACGTGCGCGCCCGCGATGTGCAGCTCATCTTCGCGGATGCCTCCACCGGCGCCCGCTCCCCGGCATTGGTGCGGCAGGGGCAGATCGGCGAGATCGTCGGTGCCAAGCCCAATGCCCGCCGCCGCATCTTGGAAGAGGCGGCCGGCGTCGCCGGTCTCCACGCCCGCCGCCACGAGGCCGAGACCCGGCTGAAGGCGGCAGAGCAGAATCTGCTTCGGCTGGAAGACGTGATCACGCAGCTCGGCACGCAGGTGGACAGCCTTCGCCGCCAGTCGCGCCAGACCGTGCGCTACAAGTCGCTGGCCGCCGAGATCCGCCAGTGCGAGGCGACCCTGCTCTGGCTGCGCTGGCAGGACGTGACAAAGGCACTAGCCGACGCCGAGCAGGCCGTCGAGGCGGCCAAGCGCGACGGCGCAGAGCACACCCGCCTTCAGGCCGAGGCCGCGCGCCTCCAGGCCCTCGCCGCCCACGCCCTGCCCGCTTTGCGCCAGAAAGAGGCGGAAGCCGCCGCAGCGCTCCAACGCCTCACCCATGCCCGGCAGGAACTGGACGCCGAGGAGGCCCGCCTCGCCACCCGCAAGGGCGAACTGGAGCGCCGCCTCGTCCAGCTGGCACAGGATACCGCCCGCGAAGAGGCCCTCTCCCACGACGCCGAAAGCGTGCTGGAGCGCCTTGCGACCGAGGCCGAAAACCTGCGCTTCGAGCAGGAGGAGGCGGCCGAGCGCGAGGCCATCGCCACCGACATGCAGGACGAGGCTGCCGCCTTCCTGGAGGAGGCCGAGCGCGCGCTGGAGGAGAAGACCGCGCACTTCGCCGATCTCGGCGCCCGCCGCGCCTCGCTGGAGCAGCTTTTGCGGGAGACACGCGACCGGCTGGTGCGCAACGCCGCCGAGCGCGCCTCCGTGGAGGCAGAGGAGGCCCGCCTGAAGCAGCAGGCCGGTACCGACGCCCTCGAAGGCCTGCGCATGGAGGCGGAAGCTGCCCGCGATGCCCTGGCGGAGGCGGAAGAGGCGAGCATTGACGCCGAAGTGGCCCACACCGTCGCCCGTCGCGCCATCGAGGAATTGCGCCCGACCCTCGCCGAGGCGCAAAGCCGCTTCGGCCGGCTGGAGACCGAGGCGCGGACGCTGGCGAAGGTGCTCCAGTCCTCCGACGCGCGCTTCCCGCCGGTGGCCGACCTCGTCACGGTCGCAAAGGGCTATGAGACGGCGCTGGGTGCGGCCCTGGGCGATGATCTCGATCTGCCGGTGGACGGCGCCGCCCCCGCCCGATGGTCTGGGGCAATGGTCGACCCGGCCGACCCGTTGCTGCCGCAAGGCGCGGAGCCGCTTTCCCGATTCGTCTCCGGCGCCCCGGCACTGGCGCGGCGTCTGGCGCAGGTGGGCATCGTCTCCCGCGCTGACGGGCCCGCTTTGGCAAGCCGGTTGAAGACGGGCCAGCGCCTGGTCTCCGTTGAGGGAGACCTCTGGCGCTGGGATGGCGTGATCGCCGCCGCCGACGCACCCACGGCGGCCGCCCGCCGCCTCGCCGAGCGGAACCGGCTCGCCGACATCGAGGCCGAGGCGGCCTTGGCGGAAGCGCATCTCGACGAGGTGCGCGCCACCCTCGCAGACCGCGAAAGCGTGCTGCGGCAGGCCGCCGAGGGGGAGACCGTGGCCCGCGAAGCCCGCCGCACCGCCCAGCGCGCCGCCGAGGCGAGCCGCGCCACTTTGGAAGCGGCCGAGCGCCGTGCCGCCCAGCATCTTGCCCGTCTCTCCGCTTTGGCCGAAGCCCGCAACCGCCTCGCCGCCGTGCGGAGCGAATCGGAAGCAGCCCTCGCGGACGCCGAGCGCCAGCTTGCCGCGCTCGACACCCCGCAGGTGCTCGAATCGGAGCTGGCCCGCGCCCGCGCCGATACGGCCGAGCGACGCGCCGCCGTGGCCGAGGCCCGGGCCCGGCTCGATGCCTTGCGGCGCGACGCCACCCAGCGCATGCGTCGCCTCGAAGCCATCGCCGCCGAGGAACGCTCCTGGCGCCAGCGCGCCGGGGGTGCCGGGGAGCGCCTCGCCGCAGTCGCCGCCCGCGAGGCCGAGGCGCAGGCCGAGCTCGCCGAGATTGAGGAAGCGCCCTCCGAATTCATCCGCCGCCGCCGCACGCTGATGAATGCGCTGGAAGAGGCCGAGGCCGCCCGACGCGAGGCCGCCGACCGCCTGGCCGAGGGCGAGGAGGCCCTCGCCGCTGCGGACCGGGCGGCCCGCGAGGCGTTGGAAGCCATGTCCGGCGCCCGCGCAGAGGCCGCCCGCGCCGACGCCCGGCTGGAAGGCGTCCGCCAGCGCCGCGACGATCTCCACCGCGAGATCGCCGACATCCTCGACGGCCCGCCCGAGCTTGCCCGCGAACAGGCGGGCCTCACCGATTCGTCCCCTCCGCCCGATGTCACCGCCATCGAGGCGACTCTTGAGCGGGCGAAGCGTGACCGCGAGCGACTCGGTGCCGTGAACCTGCGGGCCGACGTGGAGCTGGAGGAGGCGGAGGCCCAGCACACCAAGCTCACCACTGAGCGCGACGACCTCAACGAGGCCATTCGCCGCCTGCGCGCCGCCATCCAGAGCCTCAATCGTGAGGCGCGGGAACGGCTTCAGGCCTCCTTCGCCGTGGTGGACGGGCATTTCCGCAAGCTGTTCGACACGCTGTTCGGCGGCGGCGAGGCGCAACTGGTGCTCACCGATGCGGACGATCCGCTGGAAGCCGGCCTAGACATCATCGCCAAGCCGCCCGGCAAGAAGCCGCAAACGCTGATGCTGCTCTCCGGCGGAGAGCAGGCGCTGACCGCCATGGCGCTCATCTTCGCTGTCTTCCTGACCAATCCCGCGCCCATCTGCGTGCTGGACGAGGTGGACGCGCCGCTTGATGACGCCAACGTGGAGCGTTTCTGCACCCTGCTGGAGGAGATGACGCGGCTGACCGACACGCGCTTCCTCACAATCACGCACAATCCCATCACCATGGCCCACCAGAATCGCCTGTTCGGCGTGACCATGGCGGAGCGGGGAATCTCCCGGCTCGTGTCGGTGGATCTACAGAGCGCCGAACGCCTGCGCGAGGCCGTCTAGACCCCCCGTAGAGGCTTGAGCGCGGCCTTTCCGGTACGGGCTGGCGGCCCATACGGAAGGCGGTGGGCGCACGCTTTCGCCCGGAACGGCCGCAAGGCGGCGAAGCACGATGTCGCAGCCACATTTTTCTCTTTTATTTTCAAAAACTTGATACCTAGCGCGGCCGCCTTGACACCCAATTTTGACGCAACTATGGTGCGCCGCGGTTCGAGGGGGAGGGCTGCTGTCCTCCACCGGAGCCAGGAACTTGCGCCATGTCCGGACCTGACGATACCTCCTCGCGAGGCAAAAGCGGACCGGACGGGGCGGCGGGATCCCGGCCCAGCGATACCGAGCTCTCCGCAAGGCTCGAGCGGCTCAACACCTCGTTGGGCCACGTGCGCGCCAAGGCCGAGGTGCCGGCTCCGAAGGGGCAGGACACATCGTCCAAATCCGGCGTTGCGCTGGCCTTCCGGCTGGGTGCCGAATTTGTGTCGGGCGTTCTGGTGGGATCTCTCATCGGCTACGGCATCGACCGCTTCTTTTCGATCACGCCCTGGGGGCTGATCGTATTCACGCTGGTCGGCTTCGCCGCAGGCGTGGTGAATATGCTGAGGGCTTCCGGCGAAGGCCGGAAATCGGGTCCCGGCAAGTCCTGACGGGCGCTCCCAGGGCGGCAGCGCGGCGGGCATGAGGTTTCGGGACGGCGCGAGCCGTCCGGGTCATAGGGTCGGGTCCGGTGACGGACGACGCCCCGTTGATTCATTTGGCGGCTTCGGCCGTGATCTGGGTTCAGCGGCCGAGGCCGCGATGGCAGGGGGCGCGTTCGGATGACCGTCGATCCGATCCACCAGTTCGAGATCAAGCGCTATGTCGACCTGCTGAACTTCAGCAGCGTGCAATTCTCGTTCACGAACGCCGCCGTCTTCATGTTCGGCATCGTGGCGATCATCTTCTTCTTCCTCACCTTCGCCACCCGCGGCCGCACCCTCGTACCGGGCCGGGCGCAGTCGGCGGCGGAGATGAGCTACGAATTCATCGCCAAGATGGTTCGCGACAGCGCCGGCAACCAGGGCATGGTGTTCTTCCCGCTGGTGTTCTCGCTGTTCATGTTCGTGCTGGTGGCGAATGTGGTGGGCCTCATCCCCTACACCTTCACCGTCACCGCCCACCTGGTGGTTACCGCCGCTCTGGCGCTGCTGGTGATCGGCACCGTGATCATCTACGGCTTCATGAAGCACGGCACCCACTTCCTGCACCTGTTCGTGCCGTCGGGCGTTCCGGGTTTCCTGCTTCCCTTCCTGGTGGTGATCGAGGTCGTCTCGTTCCTCTCCCGCCCCATCAGCCTGTCGCTGCGTCTCTTCGCCAACATGCTGGCCGGTCATATCGCGCTGAAGGTGTTCGCCTTCTTCGTGGTGGGCCTTGCCTCGGCCGGTGTCGCCGGCTGGTTCGGCGCGACGCTGCCCTTCCTGATGATCGTGGCGCTCACCGCGCTAGAGCTTCTGGTGGCGGTGCTGCAGGCCTACGTGTTCGCGGTTCTCACCTCGATCTACCTCAACGATGCGATCCATCCGGGTCACTGACCCGGACGACGCCTCGCCGTTCCACCGCTTTCCCCAACACACGCGTTTTCTGAAGGAGCAGTCCATGGATCCCGCAGCTGGTAAGTTCATTGGTGCCGGTCTCGCCTGCCTCGGCATGGGTCTCGCCGGCGTCGGCGTCGGTAACATCTTCGGCAACTTCCTCGCTGGCGCCCTGCGCAACCCGTCGGCTGCCGACGGCCAGTTCGCCCGCGCGTTCATCGGCGCGGCGCTCGCGGAAGGTCTCGGCATCTTCTCGCTCGTCGTCGCCCTCGTCCTGCTGTTCGTGGCCTGATCCCAGGTTCGCGACGGAAGAGGTCTCCCGGGCGCCAGGCGCCCGGGCGCAGTGATTGACACCCTGTGCCGAGGCGCCGTTGCCTCGACAGGTGCGAAGGCGGGCAAGCCATGATGAAGTCGTGGAAAGTGACTGTCGCGCTGGCGTTTGCGGGTGCGGTCCTGATGGGCGCTCCAGTCTCGGCGGCGAGCGATCCTGCCGGCAAGCCGGCCGTGGTCGCGCAGGCGGCTCCGCCCACCGGCGCAGCCGGGCACGGAACCCACGAGCCTGCCGCCGCAGTTCCCGGAGCGGGGCATGCGGATGCGGGCCATGGCAACAAGAGCCATTTCCCGCCCTTCGACGGCACCACCTTCGCCTCGCAGCTGCTGTGGCTCGCCCTGAGCTTCGGCCTGCTCTACTTCCTGATGAGCCGCATCGCCCTCCCGCGCATCGGCCGCATCCTGGAAGACCGTCACGACCGCATCGCCGATGACCTTGAGGAAGCGGCGAAGCACAAGGCCGACAGCGAGGCCGCCCAGGCGGCCTACGAGAAGGCCCTTGCCGAGGCCCGCGCCAAGGCCAACTCCATCGCCGGTGAGACGCGCAACCGTCTCAGCGCCGAGCAGGACGCCAACCGCAAGTCTCTGGAAGCGGACCTCGCCACCAAGCTGGCCTCCGCCGAAGCGCGCATCGCCTCCACCAAGACCGAGGCCCTCACCCATGTGAAGGGCATCGCCGTCGACGCCACCGGCGCCATTGTTTCCACCCTCATCGGCACGAGCCCCGCTCAGCACGAGGTGGAGCAGGCGGTCGATGGCGCCCTCGCCAAGAAGGACGCGGCCTGAGGGCCGCTCTGCCTGTGCGCCATCACGGACGCCGGGCCTGGAATTGTGAACGCGCCGCAAGCGGCCGCGTTCTGACGAGCCCCTGACGTTTCAACGTCGCCCAGGCCCGATGGGGCCTGACGCAGACGGACCCGAGGACGACGTTATGAACGAGATGTCACTGGCTGAACTTTGGGTCGCCATCGCCTTCGTGGTCTTCGTCGGCATTCTCATCTATGCCGGCGCCCACCGCGCCATCGCCTCGGCGCTCGACAGCCGCGGGCAGCGCATCTCCGCCGAGCTGGAAGAGGCGCGCCGCCTCAAGGAAGAGGCGCAGAAGCTCGTCGCCGAGTTCAAGCGCAAGCAGCGCGAGGCCGAGGCCGAGGCCGAGTCCATCGTCACCGCCGCCAAGGCGGAGGCCGAGCGCCTCGCCGCCGAGGCGAAGGCCAAGCTTGAGGATTTCGTGTCCCGCCGCACCAAGATGGCCGAGGACAAGATCGCCCAGGCGGAGCATCAGGCCGTGGCCGACGTGAAGGCCATCGCCGCCGAAGCCGCTGCCAAGGCCGCCGGAGTTCTTCTCGGCCGCGCTGCTACGGGCGACGTTGCCGACCGGCTGATCTCGAACGCCATCGGCGAGGTCAAGACCAAGCTGAACTGAGTTCGGTTGAAGCGATCATCCTTACCGATGTCCCAAAAAGGCCGCCTCTGGCGGCCTTTTTCGTTTCTGCGCCGTCCAGGGCCGCGCGATCCGGCCCGGGCCACGCCTCGCTTACCTGCAGCCAGAGGCCCACGGGCACGGATTGGCCCTCGCTCCCCGTGAGCCCGGCTTCGCGGACAGCTTGATTGAGCCGCCGCGCTGGTCCATTGCTAGGGCATGTGGCGCGCCGCTGACATTCGTTCTTTCAACCATAGCCGGGCGCGCGCCCGGCTGCGCGCACGGCCGAACCGGGCCGCGTTCGTCCTCCTGGCGCTGTTCACCGGCCTGACGGTCTGCGTGGATGCCCGCCCGGCCGTCGCGCAGAACGACTTTTTCTTCTTCCTGCGCCCCCCAGCCAACGTGCCGCGCGGCAATCCGCAGCCTCAGCAGCGGCAGCAACAGCAGCAGCAGCGTCCACCCCAGAATTCCGGCTGGTGGCCCTTCCAGCCCCAGCCCGATCTCCTGCCCCCGCCGCCCCAGCAGGCCAAGCCCCAGGCCCCGGCCGAGCCGACGGGCGTGGTTTATGGCTCCGCCGATGCCGCGAGCCAGGGCAAGCGCGTGCCGCCGAGCCAGTTCGTGCTGGTGCTGGGCGACCGCCTCGCCGGCCAGCTGGCGCAGGGCCTCGCCGATTCCTACGTACCCGAGCGCCAGCGCATCGCTATCGTCGACAACACCGTCGATGAAAGTGGCTTCCTGCCGACGCCGGTGGACTGGCTGACGCGCCTGCCCGATGCCATCGCCGCCGCGCGCCCCTCGGTGACCGTGGTGGCGCTCGGCTCGGACGATCTCCAGCCCATCAAGGACGGGGACATCCAGGCCGAGCCGCTGACGGAGCGCTGGAACGAACTCTACGGCAAGCGCGTGGACGAGGTGCTCGCCGCCCTGCGGGAGAAAGCCGGGCGGGTCATTGTTGTCGGCCTCGCCCCTGTCGCCAGCGGCCAGCTCTCCGACGATTATGCCAAGCTGAACGAGATCCTGCGTGCCCGTGTGGCCCGGGCCGGGTTCACTTTCGCCAATGTGTGGGACGGCTTCGTCGACGAGGACGGGAAATACATGGCGAACGGCCCGGCGGTGGATGGCCAGCGCCGGCGCCTGCGCTTCAACGACGGCGTGCGCTTCACCCGCGCGGGCGGGCGCAAGCTCGCGTTCTTCGTGCAGAAGGACGTCAACCGGATGCTGGAGGAGAGCGCGGGCGCCAAGGCCGCGCCGACGCCGGACGCCACCAGCGGGCCGACACGCCCCGCCGCTCTGGCCGGCGCCCCAACCACCGGCCGTGACGCCCCGCGCCCCGATGCGGTGCAGGTTTCAACCAGCGCGATGTCGGCGGCGAAGGTGCTCAAGGATGGTGTCGCACCGCCCCCCGTGCGGGGACGGGCAGATGATTTCACCTGGCCGCCGCCGGGTGCCGAGCCGCCTGCGGCGACGCCCGCGCGCTGAGCGCCGGCGGGTCCCGGTGCCGCCAGCCGGAGCGGTGCCGCAGCGCGGCAAAATCCGCTTTTCAAAGCCCAAGCGGCGCTTTACCGATTTGCAGAGAGAAGTGCGGGCGCCGCCCGCCGCATCGGTCGAGGAGCCGTCATGTCCGAGGGAAATTCCGCCGCGTCCATCCGTCCGCGCCGCAGTGTCCTCTACATGCCCGGCTCCAACGCCCGCGCGCTCGAAAAGGCGCGCACCCTGCCCGCCGACGCGGTGATTCTCGACCTTGAGGATGCGGTGGCGCCCGACGCCAAGGTGGAAGCGCGCGGCCGTATCGTGGAGACGGTGAAGGCTGGCGGCTTCGGCCCGCGTGAGGTGGTCATCCGCATCAACGGCCTCGATACGCCCTGGGGCCCCGACGACCTCGAAGCTGCCGCCACCGCGACGCCCGACGCGATCCTGCTGCCCAAGGTGCAGTCGGTGGAGCAACTCGTCACGGTTGGTCGCCGGCTGAAGGCGCTCGACGTGCCGGCCACTACGCGTGTGTGGGCCATGATCGAGACGCCGCTGGCGATCCTCGACATCAAGGCCATTGCCGCCGCCGCGCAGGACCCGCTCACCCGCCTGTCCGTGTTCGTCCTCGGCACCAACGACCTCGCCAAGGAAACCCGCGCCGCCCTCGTGCCCGGCCGCGCGCCCATGGTGGGCTGGCTCAGCCTGGTGGTGGCCGCCGCCCGCGTCTATGGCGTGGACGTGCTCGATGGCGTGTGGAACCAGTTCCAGGACCTCGACGGCTTCAAGGCCGAGTGCGCCCAAGGCGTCGAATTCGGCATGGACGGCAAGACGCTGATTCATCCGAACCAGATCGAGCCCTGCAACATCGCCTTCAGCCCGCCCGAGGCGGACGTGGCGCGCGCCCGCGCCATCATCGCCGCCTTCGCGCTGCCGGAGAATGCCGGCAAGGGCGTCATCACGCTGGACGGCCGCATGGTGGAGCTGCTCCACGCCGAGATGGCCAAGCGCACCGTCGCGTTGGCCGACGCCATCGCCGCGCGCGGCTGACCCCGTCATGAGCACGCCTGCGGCAACGCCGCCTCCTCCGCCCCTGCGCATCGTCATGCTCGCCTATCCCGACATGACCCAGCTCGACCTCACCGGCCCTTTCGAGGTGTTCGCCCGGCTGCCCGGCGCGAAGATCGACATCGTCTGGAAAATCGGCACCAGGCCGGTGAAAGACGCGGCGGGCCTCGCCATCATGCCGACTGCCGCCTTCAAGGAAATGTCCGGCTGCGACGTGCTGTTCGTTCCCGGCGGGCCGGGCCAGCTGGAGCTGATGGAAGATCGGGAGACCCTTGGCTTTCTCCAGGAGATGGCGGCCGGCGCGCGCTATGTGACGTCGGTCTGCACCGGCTCGCTGATCCTCGGTGCCGCCGGGCTGCTGAAGGGATACCGCGCCACCTGCCACTGGCTGTCGCTGCCGCAACTCGCCCACCTTGGGGCGATCCCGGTGGAGGAGCGGGTGGTGGTGGACCGAAACCGCCTCACAGGCGCCGGCGTCTCCTCGGGCATCGACCTTGCGCTGGCTTTGGCGACTGAGATTGCTGGCGCGGACGAGGCGCGGCGCATCACCCTCGCCATCGAGTACCAGCCCGAGCCGCCCTTCCCGCCCCGCGACAGGGAGGATCCTCGCCTTGTGGAGGAGGTGCGCGGCCGGACGCAGGGCTTCCAGGACAGACGCGACGCCGTCGCCCGCCGCATCGGCGCGCGGCTCTGACACCCGAGGGGGGACGAACCATGAAGCTCTATCGCTACCTCACTGGCCCGGACGACGCCGCCTTCTGCAAGCGCGTGTCGGCCGCCCTCAACCGGGGCTGGCAGCTGCACGGCGCGCCGACGCTGACCTTCGACAGCGTGCAGGGGCGCGTCATCTGCGGTCAGGCCATCGTCAAGGAAGTGGAGGGCGAGTGGTCGGACGCGGTGGTGCTCTCAGAGCATTGAGGCCGTGAACGCGGCTGCGGACACGGCTGGGGATCAGGCCGCCGTCGCCGCGGCCGCGGCGGCATGGCCGGGCATGAGCACGATGGACACGTCCACCTCGTCGCCCGCCTCGCGGAATTCCCGCTTCACCGCCTCGGTGAGCTTGGCCACCACCGCGCGGGCATGGGCGACCGTCCAGTCGCTCTCGAAACCGAGATGCAGCTCCACGAACATCTTGCCGCCGAACTGGCGGGTGCGGATGTCGCCCAGTTCGTCGAAATCGTCGAAGTGGGTGGTCAGCACCTTGAGGATGCGCAGCTGTCCCGCTTCATCGATGGCTTGGTCGAGCAGCGAGGCGACCGAGTTCGAGAGCATGGCGTAGATGTTGTAGATCATGAACCCTATGACCACGAACGAGCCCATCGGATCGAGGTAGTACAGGATCGGGATGTTGTTAAAGATCGACAGGATCACCGTGACCGTGAACACCGAGCCCGAGGCGATGGCCGAGACGAGGTGCACGCGGGCCTGAGCAGCCAGCACCGGCGAATGGGTCTCGTGAGCGAGGCGGGTCGCTTTGCGGTTCAGGATCACATTGCCGATCACCGCCAGCGCCGCCACGAAGAGGCCCAGCTCGGCGCCGTCCACGCCCTCCGGATGCATCACGCGGATGATGGCGCGGGTGCCGGCGATGACCACCAGAATGGTCTGCAGCAGCGCGATCATCAGCTCGGCGAGGTTTTCGAGCTTGCCGAGGCCGTAGGCATATTTGCCGGCGTGGGCCTTGTGGGCCAGCTTCAGCACCAGCCAGCAGGCGGTGAGGGCGGTGAGATCGAAGGAGGTGGCGAGGAGGTCGGTGAGGATCGCCGCCGAATTGGTGAGCGTCGCGGCGAGGATGTAGAAGGGGAAGAGGCAGGCCGTGAAGATCATGGCCTGAAATGACAGCTTCTGGCTCGCCGAACCCGACACGAACGCCCCCTCTTTCCGCTTCGCCTTCCGGAGCGGCCCAGCACCTCTTCGGAACGCACCCATGAGGACCATGAGGGGGGCATGCGTCAAGCCGAACCGGCATTGCGGCCGCAATTCGGCACCTTCTCCCTTCGGCCTGTTGCGTCGCACCCACGCGCTCTGCAACATGCGCCGACAAACGGGGGGACCCTAGATGAGCAAGACCAACCGGGGCAATTTCTTCGAGGATTTCAGCGTCGGCCAGGTGATCCGCCACGCGACGCCGCGCACCGTGACGGTGGGTGACGTGAGCCTCTACAGCGCCCTGTACGGCACCCGCTTCGCGGTCCAGTCGGCCGACACCTTCGCCCAGGACATCGGCTATCCCGCCGCCCCGGTGGACGACCTGCTCGTGTTTCACACCGTGTTCGGCAAGACGGTGCCGGACATCTCGCTCAACGCCGTGGCGAACCTCGGCTATGCGGGTGGGCGCTTCCTCGCTCCGGTCTATCCGGGCGACACCCTCACCGCCGTCTCCGAGGTCATCGGCCTCAGGGAGAATTCCAACGGCCAGAGCGGCGTCGTCTATGTCCGCTCGGTGGGTTTCAATCAGGACGGCGCCGAGGTGCTGGACTATGTGCGCTGGGTGATGGTGCGCAAGGCCGACCCCTCCCTCCCCGCCCCCGATCCGGTCGTTCCGACCCTTCCGGCAGCGCTGGCGCCCGATGCGCTCGGCGGCGCCGTGCCGGTGCTCGACATCGAGGGCTGGCGGGATGACCTCTCCGGCTCCACCGCCCGCTTCTCGGACTATGCGGTGGGCGAGCGCATCGACCATGTGGACGGCATGACGGTGGAGGAGGCGGAGCACATGATCGCCACGCGCCTCTACCAGAACACGGCGAAGGTCCATTTCAACCAGTTCACCGAGGGCCAGGGCCGCTTCGGGCGCCGGCTCATTTATGGCGGGCACGTCATCTCGATCGCCCGCGCCCTGTCGTTCAACGGCCTCGCCAACGCCTTCCACATCGCCGCCATCAACGGCGGGCGGCATGTTGCGCCGCTGTTCGCGGGCCTCACCGTGCATGCTTGGAGCGAAGTGCTGGACGCGCAGGAGCTGCCGGGCCGCGATGATGTGGGCGCGCTCCGCCTGCGCACCGTCGCGACCAAGGACCAGCCGACCGCCGACTTCCCCCTGAAGGCCGAGAACGGCGACTATGACCCGAGCGTGATCCTCGATCTCGACTACTGGGCGCTGATCCCGCGCTGACCCGCAGCGCCGGACGCTCCCCCGGCAGAAGCCGCGGGGGGCGCAGCGCTGGCGCCTTGTGGCTTGGCCGCGGGCGATCTGGCTTCCGGCGGCTTGGCGGCGGGTGACTTGCTGCCGTCGGCAGGCGTGGCGCTCGCCGGAGCCGGCTTGGCCGCCGCGCCGGACGCGGCAGGCTTCGGCTTCGGCTTGCGCGGAGGCACGACGGGGGGCGGCGCGGCGGGCAGACCGCCATAGACCGACATGAAGCGCCACATTTCCTCGCCCGCATCAATGTCATGGCTGCGCAGGCCGAGAAACGGCGTCGCGAGGTCCGGCTTGGTCTCGACCATGGCCGGGGACTGGTGGCCGCCGCGCTCGATGGTGATGAGTTCCACGGCGCTGCCGTCCCGGCACTCATCCCAGCGGCTGGCGACGGCGGTGGTGCCGTCGCCGGGCGCGAGGTCGGGCAGCTTGCTGGCCTTGGCCGGCCCGCATCCGTCCAGCGCGGCATAAAGGCGGGCGCTGTCGGGCGCCGAGAGGGTCGAGCCCAGCGGCGTCCAGAAGCCGCCATAGCCGATCACCGAATCCGCCGTTCCGTGAATGAACTGGATGGAGATCGGCCGCGCGGGCTTGCACTCTTCCCGGTAATTGGCCGGGGCGGTGGACATGATGGCCGAATAGGCGGCGAACAGCTCGGTGTGTTCGCAGGCCATGCGCTGCACCATGAAGCCGCCGTTGGAGATGCCGGTGAGATAGATGCGGTTCGGATCGGCGATGCCGTCCGCCGCCAGCC
Organism: Pseudomonadota bacterium; assembly: GCA_023442085.1. Lineage (GTDB taxonomy): Bacteria > Pseudomonadota > Alphaproteobacteria > Rhizobiales > Xanthobacteraceae > Xanthobacter. The sequence continues at coordinate 28,878 of JAEZMT010000066.1, forward strand.
GCCGCGCCAGCGCCACAAGGAATGCCACGTCGTCACCCGGCCGCAGCATCATCTTCAGCCGCATGGCCGCCGGCCGCCCGTCGTTCCATGTGCGGCCCTCACCCTCCGGATAGACCGCGACAAAGCCATGCTTCGCCGCAGCGTCGTCGAGGCCGAAATAGGCGCGGAAGCTTTCCGGGGTCTGCGCGGCGCCATGGAGCGCGATCACCGTGGGCGCCGGCGTGATCACGCCGTCGGGCGTCACCACCACATAGCGGCGCGTCTCGCCATTGACCGACAGCCGGAGGTCCTGGACCGATTCCGCGCGAACGGGTGTGGACAAGGACCAAATGAGGAACAAAAAGAGACTGGTCAGGAACATCCATCGACCAGCGGCGCCCGGCCGCAGCCACGATTGCCGCACGTCTAAAGTCGGAGCCTGGGGTACGGGGCAACCTTGCAAAGAGGCGACGGAACCTGTCATGAGCGCAATAAGCCTCTTGAAACAAATGGATTTTATTGCGGCCGCCGCCCTTGCCAGCGCATGAAGGCTTGCCTTGCGAATACGGCGGCCGCGGGGCGGAGGTGTGTCATCGCGGTCACACACGCGGCCGCTCCGCTGTCATTTTGATCTAGATCAAACTGCACAAGCCCGCTCGGGAGGAAGTCTTTCCCATCAGTTACCTCAAAGGGTTTTGGGAGCGGGGCATGTCGAAGCTCGGACTTGGTATCATTCTCGCGGCGGGGCTCAGCGCCCTCGTTGCCGGCAGCGCGTCCGCCGCCGATCTGTCCACCCCGGTCTACAAGGCGCCGGCGGTCGAGGCACCCCTCAGCCCCTGGCAGATCCGCGTGCGTGCCCTTTACGTTGTGCCGGACGCTGGCGGTTCGGTGACGGGCATTCCCGGCTCTGACCTCTCCATCTCCAATTCGGTCGTTCCCGAACTGGACATCACCTATTACTTCACGAAGAACATCGCCGCCGAACTCATCCTCGGCGTGACCCCCCACGACATCGATGGCGCGGGGACCATCGCCGGTCTCGGCCAGGTCGGCAAGGTGTGGCTGCTGCCCCCCACCCTCACCCTGCAGTACCACTTCACCGATTTCGGCCCCTTCAAGCCGTACATAGGCGCCGGCGTGAACTACACCGCCTTCTTCAGCCAGGACGCCACCAACCCGGCCTTCGCCTCGCTGAAGGTCAACGATGCGTGGGGCTTCGCCCTGCAGGCCGGCTTCGACTGGATGTTCGATCGCCACTGGGGCATCAACGTCGACGTGAAGAAGATCTTCCTGCAGCCCGACTTCCTGCTGCAGACGGTCGGCGGCGCCTACCTGCAGGGCACCGCGCAGATCAACCCCTGGATCTTCGGCACGGGCGTGACCTACCGCTTCTGATCGTCCGATCCCATCGTATTCAAGAAAACGCCGGGCTTGCCCGGCGTTTTTTTTCGCCCGCGCACGACAGGGCCGCCACCGTCACGGGCCAGTTGCCCTTACGATGGGCGCGGGCTTCGGGTTTTTGGCTTGCGGAGCGTTGGCACCGCAACAATCGGTCGCTACAAGCGCCGGCATAGGACGATCATCCAATTGCCTGCCGCTGCGTATCGATCTTTAAAGCCCCCAAGGTGCTTTGGAATCGTTGCGAAGAGACGACGATTGAGATACCTGATCGATCGATTTTTTAGGAGGAGGCCCCATGGCCGACAGCCCTCAGCGCATTGATCGCCCCCTATCGCCACACCTACAGATCTACCGTCCGCTGTTCACGATGATGATGTCCATTGTGCATCGCATCACGGGCGTCGGCCTGTATTTCGGCACGGCGATCCTCGTCTGGTGGCTGCTTGCCGCGGCAACCTCCCCCTCGGCCTACGGTACGTTCAGCGCGGTGGCGGGTTCTCCCATCGGCCTTCTCGTGCTGTTCGGCTTCACCTGGGCTCTGCTGCACCATGCCCTCGGCGGCGTGCGGCATTTCATCTGGGACTTCATCCACGGCTTCGGCCCGCAGGAGCGCGTGCTGCTCGCCAAGGCCACGCTGGCCGGCTCGGTGGTGCTCACCGTCGTCGTCTGGATCATCGGCCTTGCGCTGAGGGGCTGAGGAGAACGCCATGAGCACCCCCCATTCCGGTCACGCCCCCATGCGCACACCGCTCGGCCGCGTCCGCGGCCTCGGTGCCGCCAAGTCGGGTACCGAGCACTTCTTCACCCAGCGCCTTACAGGCGCGGCGAACCTGCTGCTCTCCATCGCCTTCATCATCATCGTGATCTCGGTGGCCGGCCAGAGCTACGCCGCGGCCCGTGCGACGCTGGGCCACCCGCTGGTGGCGGTCATCATCCTGCTCACGCTGCTTTCCGTAACCACCCACATGCGCATCGGCATGCAGGTGGTCATTGAGGACTACGTGCACGCCGAAGGCCTCAAGGTGCTGCTCATCGTGGCTAACACCTTCTTCAGCATTGCCGTTGCCCTCGCCGGCGCCTTCGCCGTGCTCAAGATCAGCCTGGGAGGCTGACACATGGCCGATACCGCAACGAACGGGGCCGCCGCGCCCGGCATCAACGGCGCCGCCTACCCCATCGAGGATCACACCTACGACGTGCTCGTGGTCGGCGCCGGCGGCGCGGGCCTGCGTGCCGTGGTGGGCTGCTCCGAGGCCGGCCTGCGCACGGCCTGCATCACCAAGGTGTTCCCCACCCGCTCCCATACGGTCGCGGCTCAGGGCGGCGTCGCCGCCTCGCTCGGCAACATGGGCGACGACAAGTGGGAATGGCACATGTACGACACCGTCAAGGGGTCGGACTGGCTGGGCGACCAGGACGCCATCGAATACCTCGTGCGCAACGCGCCGGCCGCCGTCTACGAGCTGGAGCACTGGGGCGTGCCCTTCTCCCGCACCGAGGACGGCAAGATCTACCAGCGCCCGTTCGGCGGCATGACCACGCATTTCGGCAAGGGCACCGCCCAGCGCACCTGCGCCGCGGCGGACCGCACCGGCCACGCCATGCTGCACACGCTCTACGGCGCGGCGCTGAAGCACCAGGCGGAATTCTTCATCGAGTATTTCGCCATCGACCTCATCATGGATGAGGAAGGTCGCTGCCGCGGCGTGGTGGCGATCAAGCTCGACGACGGCACCATCCATCGCTTCCGCGCGCACCTCACCGTGCTCGCCACCGGCGGCTACGGCCGCGCCTATTTCTCCGCCACCTCGGCCCATACCTGCACCGGCGACGGCGGCGGAATGGTGCTGCGCGCCGGCCTGCCCCTGCAGGACATGGAATTCGTACAGTTCCACCCCACCGGCATCTACGGCTCGGGCTGCCTCATCACCGAGGGCTCGCGCGGCGAGGGCGGCTATCTCACCAATTCCGAGGGCGAGCGCTTCATGGAGCGCTATGCCCCCTCGGCCAAGGACCTTGCCTCCCGCGACGTGGTTTCGCGCTCCATGACCATGGAAATCCGCGAAGGCCGCGGCGTGGGCAAGAACAAGGACCACATCTTCCTGCACCTCGACCACCTCGACCCCGCCATCCTCCACGAGCGCCTGCCCGGCATCTCGGAGAGCGCGAAGATCTTCGCCGGCGTCGACGTGACCCGCGAGCCGATCCCGGTGATCCCGACCGTGCACTACAACATGGGCGGCATCCCCACGAACTATTACGGCGAGGTGCTCGACAAGCGCGCCGGCGACCCGGACAAGGTGGTGCCCGGCCTGATGGCCATCGGCGAGGCCGCCTGCGTCTCCGTCCACGGTGCCAACCGCCTCGGCTCCAACTCGCTCATCGACCTCGTGGTGTTCGGCCGCGCCGCCGGCCTGCGCGCGGCGGAGCTGGTGAAGCCCGGCGAGAAGCATCGGCCCCTGCCCGACAACAGCGCCGAGCTGGCGCTCGGCCGCCTCGACAAGTACCGGTATGCCTCGGGCGGCACGCCGACCGCCGAACTGCGCCTCAACATGCAGAAGGTGATGCAGAACAACTGCGCCGTCTTCCGCACGGGCGAGGTGCTCGAGGAGGGCCGCAAGCTCATCCACGACGTGTTCAAGGCCTCGAGCGACATCGGCGTGACCGACCGCTCGCTGGTGTGGAACTCGGATCTCATCGAGACGCTGGAGTACGAGAACCTCATCTCGCAGGCCATCGTCACCATGGAGAGCGCCGCGAACCGCCAGGAAAGCCGCGGCGCCCATGCCCGCGAGGATTTCCCGGACCGCGACGACGTGAACTGGATGAAGCACACGCTGGCCTATTTCGACCCGGCCTCCGGTGCCGTCCGGCTCGACGACCGCCCGGTGCACACCTACACGCTGTCCAACGACATCCAGTACATCGAGCCGAAGAAGCGCGTGTACTGAGGCCCCTCTCGGGCCCCACTCGACCGCGCGCGCTGGGGCGAACGCCCGCCGCGCGCGGCCATGGCAAGAATTCCTGCGGGCGGTCACCGCTCCAGCGCTTCAGGACGTCCCATGGTTGAGCTCACTCTTCCGAAGAACTCGCAGGTCACCACCGGCAAGACCTGGCCGAAGCCCGCCGGCGCCAAGAAGCTGACCGAGTTCCGCATCTACCGCTGGAATCCGGACGACGGGAAGAACCCACGCATCGACACCTATTATGTCGATCGCGAGGATTGCGGCCCGATGGTGCTGGACGGCCTGATCTACATCAAGAACAAGATCGACCCGACGCTCACCTTCCGCCGCTCCTGCCGCGAAGGCGTGTGCGGCTCGTGCGCCATGAACATCGGCGGCACCAATACCCTCGCCTGCACCAAGGGCATGGACGAGGTGCTGGTGAAGGGCGTGGTCAACATCTATCCCCTGCCGCACATGCCGGTGGTGAAGGATCTGGTGCCCGACCTCACCAATTTCTACGCGCAGCATGCCTCCATCGAGCCCTGGCTGCAGACGGACACCGCAGCTCCCGAGAAGGAGTGGCGCCAATCCAAGGACGACCGCGAGAAGCTCGACGGTCTCTACGAGTGCATCCTCTGCGCCTGCTGCTCCACCTCCTGCCCCAGCTATTGGTGGAACGGCGACCGCTATCTCGGCCCTGCCGCTCTCCTCCAGGCCACCCGCTGGCTGAAGGACAGCCGCGACGAGCGGACGGGCAAGCGGCTGGACTATCTGGAAGACCCCTTCCGGCTCTATCGCTGCCACACCATCATGAACTGCGCCCAGGCGTGCCCGAAGAGCCTCAACCCGGCCAAGGCCATCGCCGAGATCAAGAAGATGATGGTCGAGCGGCAGATCTGACACGCCCGACATCGCCGGCTCTTCCGGACCGCCCGCCTCACCGGCGCGGCGGTCCTTTCATTTTGGGCTCTTGCGCCGGAAGCTTTTTGCGCCAGGCGCGGCTTCACGGCGGCCGGACGAAGAGCCCGCCTCCCGTGAATTCCCCCACCGAAACGCCGCCGCTCAGCTGCTCGTTGGACGAGCGCGAGCTGCGCCATCGCGCGCTTCTCAAAATGGTAAAATATGTGTTAACGTTAATATTATACGTGACATTTTGGCGCTGGACCGCGCCAAATTCGGAGGCATCGCCATGTGGATCGTTCGTGCCGTTCTTCCGGCCCTTTTCGCCTTCGCATTCCTGTTCGCGGTGGTCACCCACCCCTCGGAAATGTTCGTCGCGCTGGGCAGCCTTGTGCTGACGCTGAGCACCGCGAGCAGCATCATCTTCTTCGCCTTCGTCATCATGGCGGCGGTCTTCGGCTTCGAGCGGAAGTCGGGCCGTCATCTGGCCCCGGCGGCCCCGGTCCATGTCCACCGCTCGCTGCGCAGCGAGGTCAATCTCTGAGGCTTCGGCGCCCGGCGTCAATCGAAGGCAGGTCCTCTTGCCGCCCGGCTCACTTGCGGCAGGTGACCGACGGCCAGGGGCTCTTGTGAAAGAACGGTTTGAGCTCGATCAGATTGATGCCCTGCCACAGGGCGCTGGTCGGCTGGGGGCATAGCTGGAGCATGGCGGAGGTGGGATTGCCCCGCCAATTCTCCGGAATGTTGACCACGACAGTGAAGGCGCCGGCATCGTAGACCGGGTCGCGCGCCCACCATCCAGCCGGCAGGCGCTGGCGCAGATAGTTGCGCAGCGACAGGAACGGATCGAACGGATAGGGGTCCACGTCCGGGTTGATGCGCGGTCGCGCCGGCATGTCGCCGAAGCTCTGCATGGGCGCCTGCGCGCGCCCCTCCCCGACCGTCAGCGCGAAGATCAGCAGCCCTGCGAGAAGGCCCGTCAGGCCGCGTCCTGCGACGGACCTCTCCCTCCGCCTGCGTCCGGTTCGTCCCGTCATCGGCCGCCTCCCGTTCCGCGCCACCTGTGCCGCCCGCTCCCGCCCCAAAAAGCGGCAAGCCCTGCGCGACCTACCGCTTCCCTTGGGCACGCACGCGCACTAATGCTCCCTCATAGGGCCGGATGCTGCTTTGCGGAACCGGTCCGGCACCGGCAGGTTCACGATCTCGCCGGGGCTCAATGGCGGCGACGGGGGTTCGGGTGGCGAGAACGGACGAGAGGGGCGCGGGCCGCATGCTGGCGTACCCCGCGCAGGGATCGCACCTCGGTCGCTCAGCGCACGGCACCGGATCGATCCGTCCATGAGCGCCGCCCAATTGCGCTCCGTCATGGGGCTCATCAACACCTACGGCATCTATCTCGCGGCCATGATGGCGCGCGGGCTCGAACTGGTTGGCAAGCTCGGCCTCTATGTGATCGGCGCGCGCGTCCTGGGCGTGCATGACTCCGGCTATTTCTTCCTCTGCCTCACCTGGGTCGGGGTTTTCGCCACCGTCTCGCGCGGCGGCTTCGAGCGGGCCGTGGTCCGCCACGTCGCTGGCGAACTCGCCATCGGCAAGGGGCGCGCCGCCCGGCATGCCCTGTTGACGGGCGGCATGGCCGTGCTGGTCATCGGGCTGGTCGTCTCCCTCATCACCGGCGCCTTGTCGGAGCCGATCGCCACCCGCCTCTTCCGCGACCCCGAGGCGGCCCGGCCCCTGTTCCTCGCCGCGTTCATCATCCTGCCCCAGGCCATGTGCTATTTCGTCGGCAATGCGCTGATGGGCCTGCACAAAAGCGCCTGGGGGCAGCTCGTGCAGAACGGGCTCTGGCCCTGCTTCACCCTCGGGGCGCTTCTCGCCGGCGTTCATTCCCTCGAAGGCATTCTGATTGCGCTGGCGGCGGCCAACGTCGCGGCCACGCTCATCGGCCTGGCGCTGGTCTGGCGGGATCGCCACCGCTTCGTGGACACCCCCTCCGACATGGACGGCACCGCCGAGCAACTGCCCGCCCTGTGGCGCACCGCCATGCCGCTCGCGGTGGTGGAGACGGTGCAGATCCTCCTCCCCTCCCTGCCGGTGCTGCTGCTCGCCACCTTCGGCCAGCCTGCGCAGGTGGGCGCCTTCAGCGTGGCGAGCCGCATCTCCATGCTGACCTGGGTCGTCAGCGCCTCGATCGGCAGCGTGGCGGCCCCCTCCTTCGCCGCCCGCCACCGGCAGGGACAATGGGACGCGCTGCGCCAGCTGAACCGCAAGGTGCGCCTTGCCATCGCGGTGTTCAGCGCGCCGCTGCTGGTGGGGATGTTCTTCTTCCCCGCGATGATCCTGCATCTGGTGGGGCCAGGCTTCGAGATCGCGGCGACCGCACTGGTCATCCTTGCGGTGGGCCAGTTGGTCTACGCCCTCCTCCCCTGTCAGGAGATCGTGCTGGCCATGGCCGGCCACGGCGGGTTGCTGCGCTGGCTCACGGTGGCGCAGACGGTGGTCTGCCTCATCCTGTGCGTGCTGCTCATCCCGCCCTTCGGCATGGTCGGCGCGGCCATCGCCACGGCCGTGTTCGCCTCCCAGCTGGCCATCGGCTCGGCGCTGGCGGTTATGCGCACCATGCCCCGCGCCTTCTGAGACGCGAATTCGCGCGGGCGGTGCATCGCTTTTCGCAACAGGTGGTTAACGCTAAAGTAATGGCGCTCCGGCAGTCTCACGGCGAGATTTCGACCGTGCTGCCGCGCCTCAGCCGAGGTGCGAAGTGATGACCAGAGAGCTGGCCGGCGCCGCGGAGCATTCAGGGGGAAGCATGTTGATGCCGCACGCGGCGCAGCCGGACGCAACGGTTTCGTCCCCAGCCGTCGCGACCGGATCCCTCGGGTTCACGGTCCGCGACTTCCTGATCGCCACCTTCTTCCATATCCGGATCGTCCTGCTCGCGGCCGCGCTTCCGTTCGCCATCGCCATCGGCGCCGCAGCGACGAGCCGCACCGAATACACCGCCTCCAGCCTGCTCATGGTCATTGTGAGCCGCGAGGTCTCCAATTCCCAGAACGTGACCGATTCGGGCCCCTCCGTGCTGAGCATCGAGGGCCTCAAGCAGGTCGAATCGGAAGTGCAGATCATCGAGAGCGCAGACGTGGTGCGCGCCACCGTGGAGCAGGTGGGGGTGGACCGCCTGTTCCCGCCCGGCCGCTTCTCGGCCATCACCCGCATCTTCAGCTCCGACAAGGACGCCATGGACAAGGCGGTGGAGCGCTTCCAGGCGAGCCTGAGGGCCTCGGTCCTGGCGGATTCCAACGTCATCCGCGTCAGCTTCACCAATCCCGACCGCGACGTGGCGGTGGAGGCGGCCGATGCGCTGGTGAAGAATTATCTGTCGGTCCGGCGCCGGCTGTTCGAGAACCCCACCGCCAAGATCCTCAACCTGGAGGTGGAGCGCTTCCGCCAGGATCTCAGCTCCGTCGATGCCCAGATCGAGAAGCTCAAGGCCAAGGTCGGGATCATCGAGTTCAGCCAGGATGCCATTCTTGCGTCCAACCAGGTGGATGGCATCCTCCAGCGCCGCCGCCAGGTGGCCGAGCGCGAGGTCGCCGTCACCGCCCAGCTCACCGAGGCGGAGAAGCAGCTCGCCGCCTTGCCGGACTCGGTCTTCGACTTCTCCGAGAAGACCGACGCCCTCCCTGGCGACGAGGACAACAACACCCTCACCAAGCTCCTGCTCGAGCGTGACCGCGTGTCCTCCCAGTACGCGCCCGGAAGCCAGCTGCTGCGTGATCTCGACAGGCAGATCGCAACTATCCGCGCCCGCATCAAGAGCCGCTCGGAACGGCGCTACAACACCGATCGTGCGGTCCGCAATCCGCAGGTCAACTACATCCAGAACATGATCCTCAGCCTGCGGGTGGAGCAGGATTCGCTCTCCCGCCAGAAGGACGAGCTGGTGCAGCAGCAGCGGGTGGCCGAGGAGCGCCTCGCCGCCCTGCGTGCCGCAGAAACGCCCCTCATCGAGCTGAACCGCCGCCGCGATTCCCTCGGCGAGGGCTTCCGCGAATATCAGCGCCGCGCGGTGGCCGCCTCCATCGAGGAGGCCGCGGCCCAGTCGCGCCAGTCGTCGGTGCGGGTGGTGCAGGACGCGGGCTCCGCCGTCACCAAGCGCTCGCTGGCGCTGCCGCTGGTGGCGGCCGGCCTGTTCGCCGGCCTGCTGTTCGGCGGCGCCGCGGGCGCCATCGCCTCCACCCTGCGCACGTCCTTCATCATGCCGGGCGAGGCCGAGCGGGCGCTCGGGATGCCGGCCATCGCCGTGCTCGACGACACCGGGGAGCAGCCCGATTCACTCGCCACCGAGCGGGCCATCAGCAGTTGCGCCACCCTGCTCCTCGACACCCGGATCGATGACCAGCCGCTCCGCGCCATCCACTTCCTGTCGCCCGAGGACGATGACGCCCTGCCGTGGTTCGCGCGCTCCCTCGCCGAGGAATTCGCGCGCCAGCGCCAGAAGCGCACCCTGTTCGTGGATCTGTGCTCGGCGACGCCCTATCCGCTCGTCGGGGCGGAGAGCGCGGTGCGCGGTGGCGTCGCGGTCGCCGCCACGCCGGTTCCGCTGCTGTGGGTGGCAGCGGAGGCCGATCGCTCGCCGCTCCTCGACCTGCGCCTGCCCATCGCCGAGGCCGAGATGATGATGGCCGAGCTGAAGCAGGCATTCGAGTGCATCGTCGTGTGCTCCAATCTGCCGCGCGCCTCCCTCGTCACCCAGCGCTTCTCCCAGCTTGTGGACGGCAATGTGATGGCCGTGCAGGCCGAGCGCACCCGCAAGCCGGCCGCGATCCACCTGCGTGATTCCGTGATCGAGAGCGGCGGGCTCTTGTTCGGCTTCATCTTCCTCGGTCGCCGCTATTATCTTCCCAACTGGCTGTATAGGCGCGCCTAATCTGCACCCTGAAGCTGCAAGACGATACGAGAAAGGGGCGCATCCGCGCCCCTTATGCGTTTGAGCGCCAAAGCTTTCTCTGCACCGCAGCACGCGCTGGCCCGCCAATAAGCGAACGTTAACCATGGCCCTTTAGGGTGCCTTTACCACGTTCGACGGTTCTCGCCGCAGGCTCATCTGTTGACGGTTCGCCGATGGCAGCCGACACACGGTTTGTTTGCGCGTTAACTATTCGCTTATGATTCGTTCCGGGGGTTGTCGATGGTCTTGCCAAAGTGCGACGGGAGAGACACCGCGCGCGGAACGGCACCGGAGATGACCGGCGCCGCGTCCCGCCGCCGTGCCGCCGCCTTCTGGCGCATCGGGCTCGTCCTCGCGAGCCTCGCCATTCTCAACGGTTGCGCCGCCATCGCGACGTCCCAGAGCACGGGCACGGAGCCCTTCACCACCGGACACGAACTGCGCTTCACCGAGGTGAATTCCGACCGCTTCAAGCCGTGGACGGACCAGGTGCCAAGCTATCGGCTCGGGCCGGGGGACAAGATCAAGGTCAAGTATTTCATCACCCGCGAAATGGACGAGGATCTCACCGTCGGTCCCGATGGCTCCATCGCGCCGCGGGCCATCGGCCAGATCCGGGTGGAAGGCAGCAGCCTGTCCAGCGTGCAGGACTACATCCGCCGCGAGTCCCGCAAGGAACTCGTCGACCAGAAGGTGGTGGTCTCGCTGGAAGAGGCCGTCTCAGCCCGCGTCTATGTGGGCGGCATGGTGGCCCATCCCGGCGCCTTCAAGCTCGCCGACATGGGCACCAGCGTGCTGCAGGGCATTCTCCAGGCCGGAGGCTTCACCGAGGAGGCGCGCACCGGACAGGTCGCCCTCATCCGCCGTGGCCCCAACAACGAGCCGATGCTGCGCCTCATCAACGTGCGCGACGTGATCCAGACCGGGTTCGACGCCAACGACGTGCCGCTGGTGACCGGCGACATCATCTACGTGCCGCGCTCCTCCATCGCCGAGGTCAATCTCTGGATCGACCAGTTCATCACCAAGGTGGTGCCGTTCCAGCGTCAGTTCAGCTATACGATCGGCTCCTACACCCAGACCGGCGGCGCGAGCTCGTTCCTGCAGTAGACCTGCGCCGACGGGCTGCGGCCGCGCATCATCCGTGTCGCGAACCGAGCGGCACCCAAAAGGCTGGACCATCATGTTCGCGGAGAGCGAGGCTGCCGGTTCCGTCCGGACACAGACCTTCCTGAAGGTGCCATTCGACTGCCTGGACGTGGCCGGCGCGGCTAAGGCCATCGCCACCCGCCCGCCGGGAGCGCCGTTCGCCTACGTGGTGACATCCAACGCCTCCCATCTGGTGCGGCTCAACGAGCGTGGCGATGCGCGTTTCGCCGCCGCGCTCGAGGGCGCCGGCCTGCACACGCTCGATGGCTCGGCGCCGCACTGGCTCGCCCGCAACGTCTTCGGCCTGGACATCCCGCTCTGCCCTGGCAGCGACCTGACCACCTACCTGTTCGAGCACGTCATCACGCCCGACGACGCGGTGACGGTGATCGGCGGCAATGACGAGATGAAGCGGCGCCTCATCGAGCGCTACGGCCTGCGCACCCTCCACATGCACGTGCCGCCCATGGGCTTCATCGACGATCCGCAGGCGGTGGAAGCGACCATCCGCTTCGTGGAGGAGCACCCGGCGCGCTATGTCTTCCTCGTGGTGGGCGCGCCGCGGTCGGAATATCTCGCCCACATGATCCGCGCGCGCGGCAAGGCGGTCGGCACCGGCCTGTGCGTCGGCAGCGCGCTGAACTTCCTCACCGGGCTGGTGCAGCGGGCGAGCCCCGCGTTCCGCAAGCTGGGCCTCGAGTGGCTCTACCGGCTCATCCAGAGCCCCGGCACGCATATCGAACGGGTGTTCGTGGATTCCCTGCCCATCTTCCGCGTGGCGGCGAAGGCGAAGCTCAATCCCGCCGCCTATGGCATGAAGCCGGCCCCGGCGGACCGCCCCTGATGGCGGTCGAGGCGGCGGATATTCCCGGCCCGGGCGGCAGCGGGACGCAAGGCGGGAGACCTACCGCGCGCCCGCGGGTGGTCATGCCGCTGCGGCGGGATGTGGCCGCCTTCTCCGCTGCCGATGCCGGTCTCGACCACGACGCGGCGCTAATCTCCAAATTCGTGCTCGCCGGCACCCTGCCGCTGTTCGCCCAGGTCTTCTACTATCTGAACGAGTATCCGCCCCCCTACCTCCTGTCGAAAGCTTGGCCCTTCCTCACGCTTCCGCTTGCCTTCTATGCCGTGGCACGGCTCAGGCTGCCGGTGAGCGGCGCCTTCCTCACCGTGCTCGCCTACGCGCTCGGCTTCACGCCGATGGTGTCGATGATCCAGCTCGGCAACGGCTTCCTCGATGCGCTGACCACCACGATCAAGGCGTGGCCCTTCACCTATTATTTCAGCCTGTCGGCCCTGCTCGCCCTGCTTGCCGTGAACCCCTCCAGCATCCGCAAGATCGTGCTGGCATTCGGCGCGGCCACCTTCATGCTCATGGTGCTGATCTATCTCGCGGCGCCGACCTCCTGGTATTCAAACAATCCTGCCGACAGCAAGCTGCTGCTCTACGATCTCGAGCGCGGCTATCGCGTCTACATGCCCATGTTCTTCGGCATGATCCTGGTGTTCTTCCTCGCCCGCTCCTTCATCCTGCGGCGCAACGTGCTGTTCGCGCTCGGCGTGGCGGCCTCCTTCCTGCCCATGCTGCTCATCTTCAAGCAGCGCGCCGCCATCGCCGCCGCGTTGGTGGTGGTGGCCTTCGGCATGACGATGTCCCTGCCCCCGATGCTCCGGCGCCTCGTCATCGGCGCGGCGCTGGTGGGCGCGGCCGCGGGCACCGGCCTTGTCGCCTACAAGCTCGGCCTGTTCTCGGGCTCCCTCGACGGAGCGACCAACGCGCTCGGCGCCTCGCTCTCGGTGCGGCAGAATTCGTCGGCGCTGGCGTTCGGCTTTCTCGGCGACGATCCCATGCGCTGGACCTTCGGCGTCGGCGCCACCACCCGCTTCAGCACCACCACGCTCAACGACATCTTCGGCAACGAGCAGTTCTTCATCGCCGACCTCGGCTGGATCGGCGTGATCTTCGAGTATGGGGTGATCGGCGCGGCGCTGCTCGCCGTGCTCTACGGCTGGTGCTTCGTCTATGTGTTCCGGCTGACGCGGGACCTCACCGACGCCTTCACCCTCGCCCTCGCCGACTATGTGCTTTACCTCATCGTCAGCTCGGCAGTGTATTCGGTGGTTTTCACTCCCGGAGAACTCGGTGTGGTCATGGCGCTCATCGTGTATCTCGACCGCCAGCGGCGCGCCGCGCCCGTCGCGCCGGTGACGCCGCCGTCCGGCTTCAGCCGGGGAGCGGAGGCCCATTTTGTCTCGCGTCACGCCCTGCGCATCGGCGGGCGCGGTGCGCGTCATGTCACGCTCGGGCGCACCCCGCGCACAGGTTGAGCGGTCGGGAGGCCGGAATGCTTGAGTCGCTGCAGGTCCTGCGCGCCATCGCCGCCCTCATGGTGGTGGTGTTCCATCTCGGCGCGCCGCTTCAGCGGCTGGGCCTTGAGGCGCCGTGGCCGCAGTCGGGCGCGGCGGGCGTGGACATCTTCTTCGTGCTGTCGGGCTTCCTGATGCTGGTCACCACCTACGGGCGCGACGGCTATACCGGGAGCTTCTACCACAAGCGCATCGTGCGCATCGTCCCGCTCTACTGGATCGTGACCACCGCGAGCCTCGCGCTGCTCCTCTTCGCCCCGCAGTTGGTGAAGAGCGGCAAGGCGGAGGCCTGGCACATCATCGCCTCCTATCTGTTCCTGCCCGCCCGCCACCCGGTGCTGGGGACGCTGGAGCCCCTCGTGGTGCCCGGCTGGACGCTGAACTACGAGATGTTCTTCTACCTGCTCTGGGGCATCGCCCTCCTGCTCCCGCAGGAGCGCCGGGTGGTGGGGGTCGGCGCGGTCATCGCGGTCCTCTCCGTCCTCGGCCTCGCCATGCCGAGCGACAATGCCTTCTTCGCCTTCTACACCTCGTCCATCATGCTGGAGTTCGTCTTCGGCCTCGGCCTTGGCCTCTGGTATCTGAACGGCGCGCCCATTCCGCGCGGCTGGGGCTTCGTGCTGATCGCCTGCGGCTTCGTCTCGTTGCTGTCGCAGGGGGAAGTGCCGCCGGAGACGCGGTGGCTGCGGTGGGGCGTGCCGGCGGCCATGGTGGTGGCGGGCGCGCTGGTTCTGGAGCGGGCCCGGCCGGTGCCACGGGTCGCCGCGCTGGCGCTTTTGGGCGACGCGTCCTATTCGCTCTATCTCGTGCACGGCATGGTGCTCTCCGCCGTGGGGCAGGTGTTCGTGCGCCTCGCGCCGTCCCTGCCCCTCTCCGGGCCCGCGCTCTACATCGCCTGCGGCGTCACTGCCGTCGGCGCGGCCATGGTGATCTCCGTGCTGGTCCATCTCTGGGTCGAACGGCCGCTGCTGCGGGTCATGAGTGGCCGGCGCCCGGCACCCGGAAAGGTCACGGCCGAGCGGCCGGGATGACCCAGGCGCCCGGCCGCCGGCTTTTTCGCCGCAAGTCACCTTTCCCGCCTTGCCGAACCCCGGCAAGGTCTGTCTATTCCTACATTCGTGATCGATGCTGCACCGCCCAACGGGGGGCCGGGCGGCCCGGTGTCCGGTAGGCGTTCCGGTCCGCGACCGGCGAGAAGCGTGAGGGGGTTTCAAGATGTTGAGACGAGTGAAGAAGCTCGTGAATGAACCGGCATTCCGCGAGGCCCCTCTGACGGTGACGGGGCGCGCGATCTCCCTCGCCCTGCATGTGGCCCTCGGGCGCAGCCCCATCGCCGAGATCACCCCCGGCGCCCGGCTGAAGCTGCCGGCCGACCTGCGCTTCACCACCACCTCCATCTATCTGCTCCGCGACAATGTGGAGCCCGAGGTGCGCTATCTCGACAAGTTCCTGCGGCCCGGCGATGTGTTCGTGGACGTGGGCGCCAATATCGGCCTGTTCACCCTGAAGGCGGCGACCATCGCGAGCCGCGTGGTGGCGGCCGAGCCGGGTGCCGACGCCGGCCAGCAGCTGAAGCAGAACCTGGCGCTCAACGCCTTCAAGAACGTCACCATCGTTCCGAAGGCGATTTCCGATGCGGTGGGCAAGGCCGTGCTGTTCCACAATCCGCTCGGCGACGACCCGCAGGCCTTCTCGCTCATCAATGACGGGACCAGCACCGAGAGCGAGGAAGTGGAGATCACCACCCTCGACAATCTAGTGGCGGATGCCGGCGTGGCCCGCGTCGACTGCATCAAGATCGACGTGGAAGGCGCCGAGGACCGGGTGATCGGCGGTGCGGCGAAGACGCTGGATGCCTTCCATCCGACCGTCATCTTCGAGATGAACTGCCCGACCCTCGTGGCGGACGGCGGCGATACCGAGGCGGCCTGGAATGCGCTGGCCGCGCACGGCTATCGCTTCTTCCAGATGGAGGATAACGGCGCGCTGAAGCCGCTCGCGACGTGCCCCACCGCCTTCGGCAATTATGTGGCGCTGCATCCGAAGGGCCGCGTGCTCTCCGAAGGGGGCGCGCCGGTCGCCTGAGGCATCGCCGGCGGCTTCTGCGACCTGACGCCCCGGCCATGCCGCGGCGTCAGTCCGTCCAGTCCTTGAGCCGCGCGATGATCTCCGGCCGCGCGGCGAAAACGAAATTGTTGACGTAGACCGCATCACGCCGCGTGCGGGACCCGTCGGGCACCAGCGCCTCGCGGTTCTGGTGGATGACCGGATCGAAGGCGGCGAGCGGCCTCATGCCGCCGCCGAGGCGGAAGAAGCCCTCATAGCCGAACGGAGCCAGCATCCGCGCCACGTCGGCGACCGCGCCGGCCCGGTGCCGCTCCTCGGCCTCCACCAGCAGGGTCGGCCGGCTCTCCTTGAGAACGCGGGTCGCGCCCTGAAGGACAGCGCTCTCATAGCCTTCCACGTCGAGTTTGATGAAGCTCACCGGCGCGTCCACGCACGCATCGAGCGGGTTGAGCGCCACCGGCACGTCGTCCACCGTCCCCGACAGGTCGTTGGCGAGGTTGCCGTCGATGGTCGCAAGCGGCGACATCCCCTGCGGGATGTGCAGCACCGCTTCCCCGCTGGCGCTGCCCAGCGCGGTCTCGAACAGGCGCAGCCGACCATCGGCAAGCTCGGCGGGAAAGCGCAGGCGCAGGATGCGCGCAAGGCGCGGGTTCGGCTCGAAGGCGAGCACGCGCGCGCCGCCCTTCAGCAGCCAGTAGGTGAACAGGCCACGATTGGCGCCGATGTCGCACACCGTTTCCCCCGGCGACACCAGAAGCTTCAGCAGCCTGACCTCGCTCGCGGGATCGCGGGCAACGCGCTCGTCGATCCATGGGCAGGCCAACGCGAACAGCCGCGGCATGCGGCCTTCAAGAATGGACTTGAACGTTGTCAGAACTCACTCCCTTCCCGGTGCTCCCCACAGCTCCGGAAACGAGGTGGAAACCCGCCAGACACCGCTCCCATCGGAGCGCGTCGACTCCCAGAATGACATGGCTCCAGTGAATTTACATTGAAGATACTTCAGATATTTTCAGGCTGGCATGAATAGCCCGGAGGTTGCAGCCCGCGGGCTGCGAAACCGCACGGATACTTTCCTCGATCGGACCTGAGGCGACACGACTTGACCGGCCAGCCCCATCGCCGTCCCGCGGTCTTCCTCGATCGCGACGGCGTGCTCAACCGGGACACCGGCTATGCCCACCGGGCCGAGGATCTGGAATGGACCCAGGGCGCGCGCGAGGCCGTGCGGCGGTTCAACGATCTCGGTTATCTGGTGTTCGTGGTGACCAACCAGTCCGGGGTCGCGCGCGGCTTTTACGGCGAGGCGGACGTGGTGGCGCTTCACCGCTTCATGGCCGAGGACCTCGCCCGGGCGGGCGCGCGGGTCGATGACTGGCGCTACTGCCCCTTCCATCCCGAAGCGACGGTGGCCGCCTATCGTGCCGTCCACCCCTGGCGCAAGCCGGCGCCGGGCATGATCCTCGACCTCATGGCCCACTGGCCGGTCGCGGCGGAAGCGAGCCTGCTGGTCGGCGACCAGCCCTCCGACATGGCGGCGGCGGCGGCGGCGGGCATCGCGGGACACCTGTTCCCGGGCGGCAACCTGCTCGATTTCGTCGCGGCGCTCGATCTTCCGCCGGCCGGATGATCAGGGCACCGGCTGGTTGCAGCCGGGACGCTCCAGCGTGACGCAGATGGCGAGGGAGAGGCTACGATAATCGGGATTGTCCGGACCGGTCTGGCCGGGCGGCACAAGACCGAGGCCGTACAGCATGGCCCCCGCCTTCGGGTCCGCCATCACCTGGGTCAGCAGCCGGGCCGTGCGGTCGATGGTGAAGCGCGGGCCTCCCGCCTCGGACGGCATCACGGCGATGCCAAGGGCCAGCGGTCCCCGCCACAAGCTGCGATAGGCGCGGAACGCCTCCTCGGGGCTGTAGGTCGGCCCGGCGTCGTAGGACATGATGGAGACGAGGTCGATGCCTTGCGCCTCCGGCGCCTTCAGCATCGCGCGCATCATGCCCACGAACGGCCCGAACCGCGGCTCGGCGGAGGCGAAGCGGCCTTCGCCATAGGCGCCCACGCTCCATCCGGCGACGCTGACCACGAAGGGTCGCGGCAGCGCGGCCCGCAGATCGGCGAGCACGGCGATGGACCGGAGATCATCGGCGCAGGCAATGCCGCCCTCGGGCTTGCGCACGCATCCGGCATCCGCGGTCTCGTAGTCAAGGTCGACGCCGTCGGCGCCCAGGTCGCGAACGAGTTGCGCCAGCGCCTTGAAATCGCGGGCGTCCCAGCCGAAGTAGCCCCATCCGCCGACGGCGAGGAGCACCCGGACCGAGGGCTGGCGGGCTTTGAGTTCGGCGATCGCGCCCTTCAGCACCGTGCCGGAATAGGGAAAGGCCAGCCCGGTGCCGGAGAGGTCGAGATTTCCGGAATAGGCGAGATCGGGCTTCACGAAGCCCAGAGCCACATGGGTGTAATAGCCGGGCAGGCGCGCGAGCAAGGTCTCGGCGGGCGCCTGGGTCGTCGCCTCCGTCCAGGACGCGAGGTAGGCGAGGAACGGCCGTCCGCTCTCCTGCGCCCGCGCCGCCGATGCGGCGGTCAGAATCAGGGCGAGAAGCGCGACGCTCAGAACACCGAGGGGCCAGCCATGCCCTTGGTGACGGTGAGCAGCATGATTCTGATGTCGAACCATATGGACCAGTGCTCGATGTAGAAGAGGTCGAGCTCGACGCCGCGCTCGGCCTTCTCCAGGGTGTTGATGCCACCGCGCATGCCGTTGATCTGCGCCCATCCGGTGATGCCCGGCTTCATGCGGTAGCGCGCGACATACTGGCTGATGGCCTCGTAGCGGACGTTGGTGGCGACCTTCATGTTCGGCACATGCGGGCGCGGGCCGACCACGCTCATCTCGCCGCGCAGCACGTTGATGAGCTGGGGCAGTTCGTCGATGGAGGTGGAGCGCAGGAAGTTGCCGACCTTGGTGATGCGCGGGTCGTTCTTGCTGGTGCCCTTGGAGCCGTCGTCGGTGGGGTCCACCCGCATGGTGCGCAGCTTGTAGCACTGAAACACGCGGTTGTTCAGGCCCACGCGCGGCTGGCGGAACAGGATGGGGCCGGGCGAGTCCAGCTTGATGGCGATGGCCGCGCCGATGAGGATTGGCGAGGTGATGAGCAGGCCGATGGCCGCGACAACGTAATCCTCAACCCCCTTGAGCAGGCCAAGCGAGCCCTTGAGCGGCTGCTGCTGCACCTGAAGGGCCGGCTCACCGGCGATGCGGGTGAGGTTGGCGTAGTTAAGGGTGAAGCGGTCGGGATCGAGCTCGACGATGACGTCGGCGGCGATCTGGTACATCTGGTTGGCGATGGCGCTGATGGCCGCCGGATCGTTCCAGCTCTTGGCCACGACGACGATGTCCACCGGATTGTGCTTCACATACTCGAGCAGATCCTTCAGCCCGCCCAGCACGGGCAAGCCATCGGGACCCGGCGGCGGCAGGGGCGCGCCCGGCATGTGGCCGTCGTCGAAGAGGGCGACGAAGCTGAGGAGGCCGGTGTTCCCCTCCTCCTCCTCATAGCGCCGCACGAGGTCGCGGGCGCGACCGAGATCGCCAATGGCCACCACGTTCCGGCGCAGCACCTCGTGCGTCTGCACCAGCGACATGCCGATCCGCACCAGCACGAGGCGGCCGAAGATGAGCAAGAGGGTGGTGGCGACGCCCCAGCCGAGGAGCGCCCAGAGGTTGGTCTGGCCGATGGGGATCAGCGCGTAATAGCAGACCGCGATGACCGCGCCCGCCGGCACGACACCGACGATGATATGGCCGATCTGCCGCAGCGGGCGGACATAGTGCTCGACCCGGTATCCGCGACCGATCTGCAGCACCTGCACATAGACGAAAATGCCGAACGCCCAGAGGATGGCGAGTTGGCTCCAGGACAGGAATTCCCAGCGCAGATGGGCGATGATCGCGCCGAGCGCCGCCATGACGACGTCGCACGACAAGACAAGCCGATTGACCAGTCCATGGGTCCAGCGTGTCATCGTCCCCCGATCCCCGCAGTCGCCGTTCGAATCCCAGGCTCCACGGTATGTGCTTCTGGTTAAGAAGTGATGGGCAGTCAAGGATATGGCGCAAATTGTGGCGGGAAATGCCACGGTCAGCGCACCCGCCGGAGGGCCGCGCGTGCGGCGCAATCGTCGGCTGCGCAAAGAAAAAGCCGCCGGATCTCATGATCCGGCGGCTGCATCTCGTTCGAGATTAAGGCGTCCTCAGTGGCCGAAGGCCTTCACCACGTCTTCGGTGACCTTCTTGGCGTCCCCGAAAAGCATCATGGTGTTGTCCTTGAAGAACAGCTCGTTCTCGACGCCGGCGTAGCCCGCCGACATGCCGCGCTTGATGAAGAGAACGGTCTTGGCCTTCTCCACGTCGAGGATGGGCATGCCATAGATGGGCGACTGCGGATCGGTCTTGGCCGCCGGGTTGGTCACGTCATTGGCGCCGATCACGAAGGCCACGTCCGCCTGGGCGAACTCGGAGTTGATGTCCTCGAGCTCGAACACCTCGTCGTAAGGCACCTGGGCCTCGGCGAGCAGGACGTTCATGTGGCCCGGCATACGGCCCGCCACCGGATGGATGGCGTACTTGACCTCGACGCCCTCCTCCTTGAGCAGGTCCGCCATCTCGCGCAGCGCGTGCTGGGCCTGTGCCACCGCCATGCCGTAGCCGGGGACGATGATGACCTTCTCGGCGTTCTTCATGATGTAGGCGGCGTCGTCGGCGGAGCCCTGCTTCACCGGACGGGCTTCCACGTGCCCGGCGGCGCCCGCTGCGCCGGCGTCACCGCCGAAGCCGCCGAGGATCACCGAGATGAAGGAGCGGTTCATGCCCTTGCACATGATGTAGGACAGGATCGCACCCGAGGAGCCCACCAGCGCGCCCGTGATGATGAGCGCGGTGTTGCCGAGGGTGAAGCCGATGCCGGCCGCCGCCCAGCCCGAGTAGGAGTTCAGCATCGACACCACGACGGGCATGTCCGCGCCGCCGATGGGGATGATGAGCAGGCCGCCGAGCACCAGCGACAGCACCGTGATGATCCAGAACAGCGTGATCGAGCCGGTGAGCACGAACGCGACGATGAGGATCAGCAGCAGCAGCGCGAGGCCGCCGTTGATGAGGTGGCGCGCCGGCAGCATGATCGGCTTGCCGCTCATGTTGCCGTTGAGCTTGGCGAAGGCGATGATCGAGCCGGTGAAGGTGATCGCGCCGATGGCGACGCCCAGCGACATCTCCACGAGGCTCGCTGCGTGCAGGTGGCCGGGATCGCCGATGCCGAAGGCGCGCGGCGCATAGAGCGCGGCCGCGGCGACGAGCACGGCGGCAAGGCCAACCAGCGAATGGAAGGCGGCGACCAGCTGCGGCATCGCGGTCATGGCGATGCGCTTGGCCACCACCGCACCGACGCCGCCGCCGATGCCGATGCCGGCGAGGACGAGCACCCAGCCGATCCCGTCGGACGGCGGGGAGAGCGCGAGCGTGGTGAGGACGGCGATACCCATGCCCACCATGCCGAACAGGTTGCCCTGGCGCGAGGTGGTGGGGTGGGAGAGGCCCCGCAGGGCCAGCACGAAGAGAATGCCTGCAACCAGATAGAGCAGGGCGGCGAGGTTCGCGGTCATGGGCCTCGCCTCACTTCTTCTTGGAGTACATGGCGAGCATCCGGCTGGTCACCATGAACCCGCCGAAGATGTTCACCGAAGCGAAGATGAGGGCGATGAAGCCGAAGATGCGCGCGCCCCAGGCGTGGCTGGAATCGCCCACCGTGGTCACGCCGACGGCGAGCAGCGCGCCCACCACGATCACCGACGAGATGGCGTTGGTGACACTCATGAGCGGCGTGTGCAGGGCCGGGGTCACCGACCACACCACGTAATAGCCCACGAACACCGCGAGCACGAAGATGGAGAGACGGAACACGAAGGGATCGATGGCCCCTCCGGTCGCCGCGTGGGCGGCAGCGCCGAGGGCGGAGGCCGCCTGGTCGGCATAGAGCTGCGCGGCTTCCGCGGCCTGCCGCGCGATCTCGGCGGCGGTGCGGGCTTGAAGTGCGGCGTCCGCCGCGGACTGGGCTGTGGCGGGATTCATCAGGCCGCTCCCTCGCTGCTCGCTGCGGGATTCTTGGGTGCGAAGTTCGGATGCACGACGGCGCCGTCGCGGGTGAGGAGCGTGGCCTTCACCAGCTCGTCGTCCCACTTGACGGCCAGCGCCTTGGACGCCTTGTCGACCATCGTCTCGAAGAAGTTGAACAGGTTCTTGGCGTAGAGCGGCGATGCAGAGGCGGCGATGCGGCCCGGCACGTTGAGATGGCCGACGATCTTCACGCCGTTCAGCTCGACCACCTGCCCCGCCACCGCGCCGGCGACGTTGCCGCCACGCTCGACCGCGAGGTCGATCAGCACGGAGCCCGGCTTCATGGAGGCCACCATCTCCTCGGTCACGAGACGCGGCGCAGGCCGGCCCGGGATGAGAGCGGTGGTGATGACGATGTCCTGCTTCTTGATGTGATCGGCGACGAGCGCGGCCTGCTTGGCCTGGTACTCGGCCGACATGGGCTTGGCGTAGCCGGCCGCGGTCTCGGCCTGCTTGAACTCCTCGTCCTCCACCGCGACGAACTTGGCGCCGAGCGAGGCGACCTGCTCCTTGGCGGCGGGCCGCACGTCGGTGGCGGTCACGATGGCGCCGAGGCGGCGGGCGGTGGCGATGGCCTGAAGGCCCGCGACGCCGGCGCCCATGACGAAGACGCGTGCGGCCGGGACGGTGCCGGCGGCGGTCATCATCTGCGGCAGGGCGCGGTTGAACTCGGCGGCCGCATCGATCACCGCGCGGTAGCCGGCGAGGTTCGCCTGCGAGGAGAGCACGTCCATCACCTGCGCGCGGGTGATGCGGGGCATCAGCTCCATGGCGAAGGAAGCGATCCCGGCATTGGCCATGGCGGCGAGCGCCGCGTCATTGCCGTAGGGATCCATGATGGCGAGCACGAGGGCGCCGGGCTTGTAAGACGAAAGTTCGGCTTCCGTCGGCCGGCGGACCTTGAGTACGACTTCCGCGCCGTTGAGCGCGTCCCATGCCGACGGGGCGATGGTGGCGCCTGCCGCCACGAAGTCGGAATCGAGAATGCCGGACTTCACGCCCGCGCCGCTCTCCACGGCCACGGATGCGCCGAGTGCGACGAGACGCTTCACCGTATCCGGGGTCGCGCCAACCCTCGGCTCGCCGAGATCGATCTCGGCGGGAACAGCGATTTTCATTGCTTGATCTCTCCGGTGCTCCGGCCGCTCAGCGGGTCAGAGGAGGAAAATCCACATCAGGACGAGGATGGCAGCAACGCCGATGGTGCCCCACTTGGCGAGGGCCGTGAACATGGCGTACGTGCGCTCGTGCTCGGGATAATCGTTTCCGTCTGCCGTGGCATATTCGATCGTGGCGTGTTCAGCCATCTTATCCCCCTGCTCCTAAGCGTCTTCTGAGGCCTTTACCGGAGATGGGAATGTCTGGCAACTGCCTTCTGGTGTACAATATTCCAGATTGAGCGACGCAATCTACCGGCTGATCGCGCCGCCGTCAGTGTTCTTGTTATGTTCCGTTTTCGGTGCTAGCTTTTTGAGCATGAGCCCCGCACCCGATTCCCACGGCCCGCGCACAGCCGCCCCGCCCGTTCCGGGGGGACCAATTGCCGCGCCACTTCACCCGCTGACGGCCAAGGGCGCGCAGCCCGCTGCCGCACAATCGAAGGCCGCGCAGCCTAAAGCCATGTCCGGCGGGGCGCGTATCGCCTCCCCACCGATCAAGTCGCGCGCCGAGCGGATCATGGGGCGTCTCGCCGAGGAGCGGCGGTCGGCGGCCCCTGCCCTGCCAGGTTCCCTGCCCCCTTCCTTGCCAGGTTCCTTGCCCGCTTCCCCGCCTGTTGCTTTCGACGGCGAGACCGGGACGGGCGTTGACGCCGAGCGGCGGCGCGGCCGGGGTGCAGTGTCCAACGCGGCCGGGCGCTTCGAGCCGGCCGCCCGCGTCTTGTTCGACGATGGCTGGCAGACGCTTGAAGACCTGCCGCCCTTCCGCACGGAAGTCACGGAGGAGCGGGCGCGCACCATCATTACCCGCAACCAGTCTCCCGACATCGCCTTCGACCGCTCCATCAACGCCTACCGGGGCTGCGAGCACGGCTGCATCTATTGCTTCGCGCGGCCGACCCACGCCTATCAGGGCCTCTCCGCCGGCCTCGATTTCGAGACCAAGCTGTTCGTGAAGCCGGACGCGGCGGAACTGCTCGCGCGGGAGCTGTCGCACCCGTCCTATAAGCCGCGCGTCATCGCCATGGGGACGAATACCGATCCCTACCAGCCCATCGAGCGGCGCTATGAGCTGACCCGCCGTATTCTTGAGGTGCTGGCGGACTTCGGGCATCCGGTGGGCATCGTCACCAAGTCGGCGCTGGTGGTGCGCGACATCGATATCATCGGACCCATGGCGGAAAAGGGCCTCGCCAAGGTCGCCATCTCCATGACCACGCTCGACCCGCACCTGTCGCGCACCATGGAGCCGCGGGCCGCCAGCCCCCATGTGCGCCTCGGCACCATCCGTCGCCTCGCCGATGCCGGCATTCCCACCGCCGTCCTCACGGCCCCGCTCATCCCGGCGCTGAACGACATGGAGATCGAGCGCATCCTGGATGCCGCGAAGGCCGCGGGGGCGTCGGAGGCAGGCTATGTGATGCTGCGCCTGCCGCTGGAGATCTCCGACCTGTTCCGCGAATGGCTCGTGGCGCATTTCCCGGACAAGGCCCGCCATGTTCTGAACCTGATCCGCCAGATGCATGGCGGGAAGGATTACGACTCCACCTTCGGCAAGAGGGGGCGTGGGGATGGTCCCTATGCGTGGACGGTGGGGCGCCGGTTCGAGATCGCGGCTCGCCGGCTCGGCCTCGCCGGACGCGGGCTGAAGCTCACCACCGAGCATTTCCGCCGCCCCAAACAGCCGGGCGAGCAGCTCGACCTCTTCGCATGAGGAATGCCATGACCGCGCCGGACCTCAGGCTTCATCTCGTCACGCTCGGCGTATTCGACCTCGCGCGGGCCGCTGCCTTCTATCGGGCGCTCGGCCCCAGGGAGAGCGCAGCGGCAGAGGGAGAAGCGGGCAACGTCGCCTTCTTCCACGCTGGCAATGTGGTGCTGAGTCTTTTTCCCCGGAATCGCCTCGCCGAGGATGCGACGCTGGACGACACCCCGCCGCAGATGTTCTCCGGCGTGACGCTCGCCTGCAACGTCGGTTCACCGGAAGAGGCCGGGGACCTGATCGCGCGGGCGGAAGCGGCGGGCGGGCGCGTGGTGAAGCCGGCGCAAAAGGCGTTCTGGGGTGGAACGAGCGGCTATTTCGCCGACCCCGACGGGCATCTGTGGGAGGTCGCCCACAATCCCTTCTTTCCCTTCGATGCGGAGGGCCGGCTGGTACTGCCGGGCGCGTGAGATCAGGGCGCGGTACGCCGGTCGCTGCCATAGGCGCGCAGGAACACCCGCACCGCGCCGCGCACCGACTTCTCCACTGCCGCCGGATCGGGCGCATCGGGCGCCCCGACGAGGACGGGAATGGTCACGCCATCCTTGCAGAGGGTGAGAAACTGGCTCGCCGCCTGGTCCACGTCCTCGATGTCGAGCAGGCCCTGCTGCACCTTTATGCGCAGGAACACCGAGAGGCGGGAAATGCCAGCGCACGGCCCAGCCTCGAAGAAGCGCCGTCCCACGTCGGGAAACTTGCCGGATATGGCGATGACGGTCCGCAGCAGGGCGATGCTGCTCGGACGCAGGATGGCCGCGACGAAGGAGCGGCCGATCTTGGTCAGCGCCGCCTCCAGATCCTCTTCATCGGGATCCACCACGAACATGCGCTCGGCGGTCTCGCAGCATTCGCTGGAGACAAGCTCGGCGAAGAGGTCGTCCTTGTTCTCGAAATAGACGTAGAGCGTGCCCTTGGAGACCCCCGCTGCGCGTGCGATGTCGCCCATGCTGGCGGCATCGAACCCACGGTCGAAGAACACCTGCCGCGCGCCGGCGAGGATCTGGTTGCGCTTTTCGGGATCCTGGCCCGCGCCGGAACCGCCTTCGTGCGCATCACTCGGCGCGCTCTCTTGAGGGCCGCCGTCTTGCCAGCCGCGATCTTGCACGCCGCGATGCTGCGGCCCGCTCGCCTGTGGCGACTCAAGGGCGATATCGCCGTCCCTGTCCATCATCCTGCGCGTCTCTTCGTCATGTCTTCGTTCTCGGTCATCCCCCATCCTGCGCGCAAGCGCATTGACGGCCCCGGAGCGCCTTGCACCGCGGCCATGGCAACGATGCCACACGAACCGCTTCAATGCCGGCCAAAGACCATGCGGGAGGCGCAACGTCATCGCCCGGAACGCCGGCGGCGAATTTTTGATGACCGAACCGTTCAGTTCTCTATTGCTTTGCCGAAAGCGGTGCGCTATGTCAATGTTCATCGAACCAAACCGTTCGGTCAGTCCCTGGAACCGCAACCCAGGCGCTGATTGGAATGAGGGAGGAGAGCACGCCCCCGCTCTCCTCCCTCCTTTCCCGGTTGAGGAGTTCGGTCATTTCCAGGTGCCGCAACCCTGGCGCTGACCGGATGTAGAGGGAGGAGAGCAACGCCCCCGCTCTCCTCCCTCTGATCTCTCCCTCTCGCGAAAGTCTGAACCGCCGATCTCTCTCCCGAGACGCTGCTGTTTCGCGACATTCCGCCACACCCTCTTGGCGGCGGGCTTCCGCGCCCCATTTCTCCGCTCACCGGTCCGGGCCCCTCTGGCGCAGAATTGCTGCGTGATGTCGGATCAGGCGTGATTTGCGCGCTCCGTCCAGAGGCCCCATGGTTTCCTCCCCATTGCCGAGCCCCGTGTCAGCATGACCGAGCAGGGCCCCAAGTCCCGACCGCGCGCGCTGTTCATGGTGAACCCGCGCGCCCGCGGCGGTGCGCTGCCGCTCGACGGCGTGCGCGCCCTGCTGGGGACCGCCTTCGACCTCCTGGAAGCCCCGCTGCCGCCCGCCGGAGAAATCTCCGACCTCCTGCGCGCCCGCGCGGATTCGGTAGATCTTGTCATCATCGGCGGCGGCGATGGCACGCTCAACGCCGCCGCTTCCGGCCTGTTCGACACGCAGCTTCCGCTCGGAGTGCTGCCGCTCGGCACGGCGAACGACTTCGCCCGCACGCTCTCCATTCCCACCGACCCCATGGCGGCCGCGCGGGTCATCCTGGCCCATCCGCCGCGCTTCATCGATCTCGGCGACGTCAACGGCCATCCCTTCCTCAATGTCGCGAGCATCGGCTTCTCCGCCGATCTCGCCCGCGCACTCACACGCGAGGCGAAGCGGTATTTCGGCGTGGTCGGGTACGGCATCGTCGCTGCGCGCCTGCTTATGCAGTCGCGGCTGTTCACCGCCTACATCGAGCATGACGGAACGGCCGAGGCGGTGCGGACCCTTCAGGTGTCCGTGGGCAACGGCCGCCACTACGGCGGTGGCATGACGGTGGAGGCCAACGCCACCGCCGACGACGGACAGCTCGATTTCTACAGCCTGGAGGTGGACCACTGGTGGCGCCTCCTCGCCCTCCTGCCCTCCCTGCGCAACGGCACACAGGGCCAGTGGGACGATGTGCGCGCCTTCCGCACCCGGAAAGTGGTGGTGCGCACCAGCCGTCCCCGCCCGGTGAACACCGACGGCGAATTGGTCACCTACACGCCGGCGCATTTCAGCATCCGGCCCGCCGCCATCCGCGTCCACGCGCCGCCGCAGTCCGCGCCCCAGCCCGGGCGCGAAGCCGGCGGCACGGTCCAGAATTCATCGCAACCCCTCGCTGAAGGCACCCCCTAGATGGACTACCTCCTCCAACTCGCGGCCGATCCCGCCGCGTGGGTCGCCCTGGTGACGCTGGTGGCCATGGAAGTCGTGCTCGGCATCGACAACCTGATCTTCATCTCCATCCTGACCAACAAGCTTCCGGAGCAATACCGCAGCAGGGCGCGACGCATCGGCATCGGCCTCGCGCTGATCATGCGCCTCGGCCTCCTCGGCACCATCGCCATCATCGTGCGGCTCACGGCGCCCATCTTCGAGGTGTTCGGCCACGCCTTCTCCTGGCGCGACCTCATTCTCATCGCGGGTGGCCTGTTCCTGGTGTGGAAGGCGACCACCGAGATCCACCACAACGTGGACCCGCGCACTCATGCGGAGGACGTGAAGGACAGCAAGGTGACCATCGGATTCACCGCCGCCATCGTGCAGATCCTGATCCTCGACCTCGTTTTCTCCATCGACAGCATCATCACCGCCGTGGGCATGACCGAGCATATCCCGATCATGATCATCGCCGTGATCGCTGCGGTGACCTGCATGCTGCTGGCCGCCGACCCGCTGGCGCGCTTCATCGAGTCGAACCCCACCGTGGTGATGCTGGCGCTCGGCTTCCTCATCATGATCGGCATGACGCTGATCGCGGAAGGCTTCGGCGCCCATGTTCCCAAGGGCTACGTCTACGCGGCCATGGGCTTCTCGACCGCCATCGAGGCGCTCAACATGCTGGTCCGCCGCCGTCGCGCGGCGGGGGAAGGGCACTAAGGCGCAATTTGGGGCGCCATTCCCGTCGCAGCGCCGCATTCCAACGCGCCGTGGGCCTCGCTATGCTCGCGGCGCGGGCGGGTCGGCCCGCGACTCAAGGGGACGCTGCCGGCACGGCCGCGCCCCGCTGCCTGTGGCCGAGGTCGAGAATGGCTCATGATTCCGCGTCCCGTTTCGCCGGCGCGCTGATTGCGGCGCTGGTGCTGATCGCGTTCGCCGCCCCGGCGCGCGCGCAGGCCTGCCTCGAGCAGATCGTTACCGTTCAGGCGGCGCTCAAGGAGCGGCTGCCGCATCCCAAGAAGCCGCCCGAGCAGGAGCAGTCCATCGCGGCGCAGACCGACCAGCAGCCCACGCCCGGCTCGCTCGCGGCGGCGGGCATCACGCAGCCGGACTCCGGTGCGCTCGGCGCGCTGAACCAGGCCATCAACCTGCAGGCCGCCGGCGACGAGGCGGGCTGCCTGAAGGCTCTCGCCGAGGCGAAGCGCCTCGGGGGATTGAACTAAGTCGGGGCCCAGCGGCTCGGCGGACTGAGCTGAGGCTGAGCGATCAGAGCCGGTCGCGCAGGGCGTAGTAGCTAAGACCTGCCATCATCAGCGGGGTGCGCAGCAGGGTGCCGCCGGGAAAGGGCGGCACCGGAAGACGGCCGAGCAGATCGAAGCGGGAGAGTTGTCCCTGCACCGCCTCCGCGAGGATCTTCCCGAACAGCGGCGCCAGCGCCACGCCCTGCCCGCTGTAGCCCGCCGAAACGAGGACGTTCGGCGACATCCGCCGCACGAAGGGCAGCCGCGACATGGTGATGGCCAGCACGCCGCCCCAGGCATAGTCGATGCGCGCGTCGCCGAGTTGGGGAAAGATGCGCAGCATGAACGGCCGCACGAAGTCCGCCACATCGGGCCGCAGCCCGCGCCGATAGCTTTCGCCGCCACCGAACAGAAGCCGCCCGTCCGCGGAGAGGCGGAAATAGTTGATGACGAAACGGCTGTCCGCCACCG
Organism: Pseudomonadota bacterium; assembly: GCA_023442085.1. Lineage (GTDB taxonomy): Bacteria > Pseudomonadota > Alphaproteobacteria > Rhizobiales > Xanthobacteraceae > Xanthobacter. The sequence continues at coordinate 58,274 of JAEZMT010000066.1, forward strand.
CCGCGTCGTTGGCGATGATCTCGCGGGCCCGCTCGCCCAAAGGCTCCGTGGCCGCGATGTAGTTGCAGATGGGCATGACATGGGCGTCCACCGCCCGGTCGAGACCGTCCATGAGGCCGTTGCCGCACTCCAGCAGCATGTCGGCAACGACGCTGCCGCCGGTATCGGTGGTCACGGTCACGCCGCCCGCATCCGCGACCTTGCTGGCGCGCGTGCCCTCATGAATCTCAGCACCGGCCGCGACGGCCGCCGCGCCGAGGCCGAGGGCGAAATTGAGCGGATGCAGATGCCCGGCACCCTTGTCCAAGAGGCCGCCATAATAGGCGGAGGTGCCGACCATGGCGCGGATCTCGTCGCGGGACAGCGGCACCAGGGCGTCATAGCCGTAGTCCGCCGCCAGCGTGCGGGCATAGTCGTGGCTGTCTGGAACGTAGCGTGCCTTGTGATCAGCGAGGATCAGCCCGTCCCGCAGGTCGCACGGAATGTCGTATCGGGCGATGAGGCTCCGCACCAGCGCCTTGCCCTCTTCCGCGAGGTCCCACAGCTTGCGGGCGTCGTCTTTCCCCACCGCCTTTTCCAGGAAGTCCTGGCCGCGACGCTGGCCGCTGTGAAGCTGCCCCCCGTTGCGCCCGGAGGCGCCCGAGCCCACCCGCGCGGATTCCAGCACCACCACCTTGAACCCGGCCTCGGCGAGATGAAGGGCGGCGGACAGCCCCGTATAGCCGGCGCCGATGATGCACACATCCGCGCGCACCGTGCCCTTCAGCGGCGGGAAAGCGGGGAAGGCGGTGGCCGTCGCCGTGTACCAGGAGCGGGCATGGCCGGCCGGGTTGAGCGGCGCGGCGACACGGTGCATGGCGTTTTCCTTCTTCTTCTCGTTGGGCACCATCGGCCTCATACGTTGAGCAGAAGGTACTCCCGCTCCCAGGGCGAGATCACCCTCATGAAGGTTTCGAACTCGGCCTGCTTCACCGCCGCATAGGCGGAGACGAACCGGGCGCCGAGCACCTCGGCAAGCGGTTCGCTCTCCTGAAACGCCGCAACCGCCTCCAGGAGCCCGCGGGGCAGGTCGAAATCGAGATTTTTCGCGTCGCCGTCGATGGGATCGGTGGCACGCAGGTTCTCGGTCAGGCCGAGATAGCCGCAGGCGAGGGAGGCGGCGATGGCGAGATAGGGGTTGGCGTCCGAAGACGGCACCCGGTTCTCCAGCCGCCGCGCCTCGGGGGTGGAAGGCGGCACGCGCAGGCCGGCCGTGCGGTTGTCGTAGCCCCATTGCAGGTTGATGGGCGCCATGGAGTCGCGCGTCAGCCGCCGGTAGGAATTCACATAGGGCGCCATGATGCACATCACGGCCGGCAAGTATTTCTGGTGGCCGGCGATGAAGGAGAAGAACTCCGGCGTCGGGTCGCCGTCCTCGTCGGAGAACAGGTTGCCCCCGGTGGCGGTGTTGAGCACTGACTGGTGGATGTGCATGGCGCTGCCCGGCTCGTTGGCGATGGGCTTGGCCATGAAGGTCGCGTAGATCTTGTGGGCGAGCGCCGCCTCGCGGATCGTGCGCTTGAACAGGAAGACCTGGTCCGCCAGCACGAGCGGGTCGCCATGACGCAGGTTGATCTCCATCTGCGCCGCGCCGTCCTCGTGGATCAGCGTGTCGATCTCCAGCCCCTGGGCCTCGGAATAATCGTAGATGTCCTCGAACAGGGCATCGAACTCGTTCACCGCCTGGATCGAATAGGACTGGCGGCCGATCTCCGGCCGGCCCGAACGGCCCACCGGCGGCTTCAGCGGATAATCGGGATCGGTGTTGGGCTCGACCAGATAGAACTCGATCTCCGGCGCCACCACCGGCTTCCAGCCCTTCTTCTCATAGAGCGAAATGACGTGGCGCAGCACCTGCCGGGGGGCGAGTTCCACGGGGCGCCCGTCGCGGTGGTAGGCGTCATGGATCACCTGGGCAGTGGGGTCCTGCGCCCACGGCACCGAGCACAGGGTGGCAAGGTCCGGCTCAAGCACGAGGTCGCTGTCCGCGATCACCGAATCGACCAGCCCTTCATAGTCGGGATATTCGCCGGAGATGGTCTGGAAGAAGACCGACAGCGGCAGGTTCATCACGGGCGAGGAGAAGAATTTGGACGCCGGCATGATCTTGCCGCGCGCCACGCCAGCGAGATCGGGAACGGTGCATTCGATCTCGGTGATGCCCCGGCTGGCCATCCAGGCCTTGGCTTCCGTCAGCGATGTCACACCCCTCGGGGCCGTTGCCTGAGCCTTCTGCGCACCCTTGCTGCGTTTCGCCATGATGTCCTCGCGCGTGAACCGCTCACGCCCCAGCAGGGAACACCTGCGCCGCTGCCGGTGTCAACGCGACCCGGTGCCGGCAACGCTCACGTTCCGGGCAGATACGACCGAGAGGGCGGTGTCCCGGTCTGAGACGAAAGGCAGGTGCCTCACTGGAACAGCCATCGAACGAATCACGATCGAATCGCAGTGCCCGCCGTGTTCCCGCTTCTCCCCCTACGAGATGTTGGGCCGCGGCCGAAGCGGTAGCGGATTCAGGCTGGCCGCTCAGCGCGGCGCGTTCACAGGGACAGTGCTTGCCTTGACCTCGGTTTCCAGCGAGGTCGCCTCCAGCAAAGCCGTTCCGATCATGGTGGCGACGGATACACGGAACGGCGCCATCAGGCGGGTGCCGGCAATCGGCACGAGCCACACGGACATGTCCTTGTTCTCGGTCATGTACTTGACGGTGTAGCGGGAGGGCCGGTGGCCGGCGACCGGCTGGTACCGCACCGAGCACACCACCGCAGAGCCCGCGTATCCCGCCACCTTCACCGTCTCGGTGCGCTGGTAGGTCAGGGCGAGGTCGTAGCGCTGGCGCCCGTCGAACACCGGAATCGATCGGGCGCAGGCCGCGGCCGACAGCATTTCGCCGGTGCCGGGCACGTAGACGAAAGCGCCGCTCATGGGATCGAGGATGTTCTGCAACACCGACTGCTCGATGGGAACGCGGTCGGCGGCCGGCTTCAGCGGCGGCTCGACTTCCATCTCCTTCAAGGCCCCGGAGGCCATGGCGAGACGCGCCGTTTCCGCCTTGCCGTCGGCCTCGGCATTGAGCGCGTAGACCTTCGGCACCAGTTTTCCGCCGGAGATGGCCCCACGAGAGGCCGCGACACCCTTGCCGGAGGAGACCGCCCGCAGCACGCCGGTGACGCGGGCCGAGCCGGAAATCTCATAGGCCTGATCGCCAGCCTCGACAGTGATAGACCCCCGGCCCAGCTCGACTCCGCCGACAGTCAGCACATATTTGGCGTTCAGCTTCCCGTCCGCGCGGGCAGGCCCGGCGAGCGCCGTCAGGCCGGCGGCCATCAGGATACCGGCCAGGGCGGCCGGGGCTCGGGGGCGGGAGCGAGGCAGAGGAGCGATCATCGGGGTCGTCGTCATCGTATAGTCCGGATGGAGATGTCCGGGGGCCGGCGGACCCGTGACCCAAAGACATGCACAGGGAAGGCGGCTGAACTGTGACCCCTGCCCCTACCCGCAGGCGGCACCGCCGATCCGTCCTGCCGACCCGTCCTGCCGGACCGCTCGCGACAGACCCTGTCGGCGGAGGCCGGGGCGACGCCGCGCGAATCCGCATGGGTCATTGACTTTACGGTGGTTTGTCACGATCTTTCCAGCCTACCCTGAGAGGCGGGTTGCGCAGACGACGGCGAGGACCGGCGCCGCGGTCCGTTTACCTCGGGGGATTGTGTTGATTGCCAAGGAGCTGAAGCCATTCGCCGCCCTATGAGACCCGTCGCGCCGGAGAAGGATGGACCGCGCGTCAATGAGGAAATCCGCATCCGCGAAGTCCAGCTGATCGACCAGGACGGTCAGAACCGCGGCGTGGTAGCAATCCGCGATGCGCTCATGCTGGCGCAGGAGGCCGGGCTCGATCTCGTGGAGATCTCCCCCAATTCCGCGCCCCCCGTCTGCAAGATCCTCGATTACGGCCGCTTCAAGTACCAGAACCAGAAGAAGGCCAGCGAGGCGCGCAAGAAGCAGAAGGTGGTCGAGGTCAAGGAGATCAAGCTCCGTCCGGGCATCGACGACCACGACTATGACGTGAAGATGCGGGCCATGCAGCGCTTCTTCGAGGAAGGCGACAAGGTGAAGGTCACCCTGCGCTTCCGTGGTCGCGAGATGGCGCATCAGGACATCGGCTACAAGCTTCTCCAGAAGCTCAAGGAAGACGTGTCGCCGGTGGCCAAGGTCGAGGCCGAGCCCATGCTCGAGGGCCGGCAGATGATCATGATCCTCGCCCCCCGCTGACGCAGGTCTTGAGGACGGAGTAAAGAAAAAGCCCGGCGCAGCGCGCCGGGCTTTTCTCGTTTCTGACCTCCAGGCCACCCCTCCCGATGGGGGTCGGGGCGCGGCCGCCTGAACGGCCGCGCAAGCCTCACGGGCAGGGATGCTGGAGCCCGTCGTAGCCGGTGTACGTGCCGGTGTTCGGGTTGTACGACCGGAAGCGCGACATGCAGTACGCCACCGCATCGTTCGTGTAGACGGGCTCGGCATTGGCCGCGGCCACCGCGCCGAGCGCCAGACCGCTGGCAACTCCGAGAGCGATCCACGCGCCGGTGTTGTTATAGTAGCCCCAGCCCCAGCCGGGACGATACCAGCCCCAGCCCGGACGCCACGGCCCCGGACCCCACGCGCCCGGCGGCGGGCGCCAGCCCGGATGGCCCCAGCCCGGTCCGCCGGGTCCCCAGCCGGGACGGCCAGGACCCCAACCGGGGCGACCGGGGCCCCAGCCGGGGCGGCCCGCATACACCGGACGTCCGACATAGCCGGGACGACCCACGACACCCGGCCGACCGACGAAGCCCGGACGACCGACATAGCCGGGACGGCCCACAAATCCGGGACGGCCGACAAAACCGGGGCGTCCCACGTATCCGGGGCGCATGCCCACGCGCGGCCCGCCCACGCGCACCGCCCCCACCCGGGGCCCGCCACCGCCGCGCCAGGCCACGGTTTCAACCGCGCCGGCATTGGCAAGGGCCGGATTGGCAAGGCCAAAGCGCAGCGCTTGCGCATTCGCGACGGGAACCGAAAGCGAAAGCATGCCGCCAGCGACCGCAGCCGCTGCAAACAATGCCACCCTTCTTGTGCCGAACATGATCTTCACTCCCTCAACACTTTCCATCTTCAACGCTCTTTGTGTCGAATGTTTCGCGGCCGTTGCGGAACTTGCGGCTGGAAAGCGGCGAAGTGGTGCATTTCATCGTTTGGGTGCCCCACCCGATCACGCGTGCGTGACCAGAGGCATCCTTGCGCGCCCGGAGGCGTTGACCGGGCATAACAAGGAGTTCGGTATGCATCATCTGTTGCGCAAGACCTTCCGGCGGATCACCGTCGGCCTCACCTCCGCGGCCATCGTCGTTTCCAGCGTCGGTGTAGCCACTGTGGCGACGGCTCCGGCCGCATCGGCGCAGGCGTTGCGGGCCGGTGCCGCATCCATGAACGTCCAGGCCGCGGCACCCGACGAGGTGCAGGTGCGGCGTGGCGGGCCGAGGCGCGGAGCGGGATACGTCAAGCGAGGGCCGGTCCGTGGACCGGGCTATGGTCGCCCCGGATACGGCCGCCCCGGCTGGCACGGGCCGCGCCCCGGCTATCACGCGCGCTGGGGACGCCCCTATTGGCGGAACGGCGGCTGGTACTACCGCAATAACAACGGCGCGTGGATCGCGGCCGGCATCGCCGGTCTCGCCCTCGGCGCGGCGGCGGGCGCCGCGGCGGCCAACTCGAACAGCGGCAGCAACGCGGTCGCGTACTGCTCGCAGCGCTTCCGGTCGTACAACCCCGCCACCGGCACCTACACGGGCTATGACGGGCTGCAGCATCCCTGCCCCTGATCCGGGTCGTTCTGGCTGACAAGAAGGTCGCCGCCTTGCGCGGCGGCCTTTTTGTGTGCCGATGCCGGCTCAGCGCCTCGTACGCGCAGCCTGGGCGCGGCGGCACTTGCCTTTATGCCTTCGCTCCTGTAACGACTGCCGCCTTCGAACTCGCCGGCGATTAAGGGCTGCCGCGCGGGTTCATATCGCTCAACAGCAACAAGAGGCTGAGCGTCCACCGCCCTCGCGGGCGCGGACCCATGCCACGGAGAGCCAAATGCCCAAGATGAAGACCAAGTCGGGAGCGAAGAAACGCTTCCGCCTGACGGGTACGGGAAAAGTGATCGCGGGTCAGGCCGGCAAGCGCCATGGCATGATCAAGCGCACCAACAACCAGATCCGCAACCAGCGTGGCACGACCATCCTCGCCGAGTGCGATGGGCGCGTCATCCGCAAGTCGTTCCTGCCGAACGGCTGACGCCACTGCGATCTGAAGGAGCTTTTCCATGGCCCGCGTGAAACGTGGCGTTACCTCACACGCCAAGCACAAGAAGGTCTACAAAGCCGCAAAGGGCTTTTACGGCCGCCGCAAGAATACCATCCGCGCTGCGAAGTCGGCCGTCGAACGGTCGATGCAGTATGCCTACCGCGATCGCAAGGTGAAGAAGCGCAATTTCCGCGCGCTCTGGATCCAGCGCATTAACGCCGGTGTGCGGGCGCTCGATCTCGACCTGACCTATTCGCGATTTATCGATGGTCTCGGCAAGGCCGGGATCGAGGTCGATCGCAAGGTGCTCTCGGATATCGCCATCCACGAGCCCGACGCGTTCAAGGCCCTGGTGGAGAAGGCCAAGGCCGCGCTGGCCTGATTGCAGCGCCCCGAGCGCAGCGCTTCTCCTCCCGTCTTTCCGAGACCTTCAAGAGCCCCGTGCGGATCATCCGTCCGGGGCTTTTGCCATTGGGCGCAGCCCGTCTATAAGCGGCGCGACCCGACGCCGGCCCCTCCGCCGGCCTTTCGCTTTCCGGGATAGGCTCCATGTCCGCGACACCCACCGCCACCGATCCGAGCGCTCTTGAAGACCTTCAGGAGAGCCTCTCCGCCGCCATCCTGCGCGCGCAGGACGAGGCTGGCCTGGAAGAGGTGCGCATCGCGGCCCTCGGCAAGAAGGGCTCGGTTTCCGAGCTGCTGAAGTCGCTCGGCGGCATGAGCCCGGACGAGCGCAAGGTGATGGGCCCCGCCATCAACGGCCTGCGCGACGCCGTGCAGGGCCTCCTCTCCCATCGCCGCGCCGCTTTGAAGAGTGCTGCCCTGGAGGCCCGCCTTGCCACCGAAAAGGTAGACGTGACGCTTCCCGTGCGCGAGGCCGCCGCCGAGACCGGCCGCGTCCATCCCATCGCGCAGGTGATGGAAGAGCTGGTCGCCATTTTCGCCGACATGGGCTTCTCGGTGGCAGAAGGGCCGGACATCGAGGACGACTTCCACAATTTTACCGCGCTGAACTTCCCCGCCGGCCACCCGGCCCGCGAGATGCACGACACCTTCTTCCTGCCCCCCGGCGCGGACGGTGAGCGCAAGGTGCTGCGCACCCACACCTCGCCCGTGCAGGTGCGCACCATGCAGGCGCAGAAGCCGCCCATCCGCGTCATCTGCCCCGGCCGCACCTATCGCTGCGATTCGGACCAGACCCACACGCCCATGTTCCATCAGGTGGAGGGGCTGGTGATCGACAAGGGCGCGCACCTCGGCCACCTCAAGTGGGTGCTGGAGGAGTTCTGCAAGTCATTCTTCGAGGTGGAGGGCGTAAAGATGCGCTTCCGCCCCTCCTTCTTCCCCTTCACCGAGCCCAGCATGGAAGTGGACATCCAGTGCGACCGCTCCCGCCCCGGCGAAATCCGCTTTGGCGAGGGCAATGACTGGCTGGAAATCCTCGGCTGCGGGATGGTCCATCCCAACGTGCTGCGCAACTGCGGCATCGATCCGGACGAGTACCAGGGCTTCGCCTGGGGCATGGGCATCGATCGCATCGCCATGCTCAAGTACGGCATGAGCGACCTGCGCGCCTTCTTCGAGGCCGACGTGCGCTGGCTCTCCCACTACGGCTTCCGCCCGCTGGATTTCCCGACGCTGGCCGGCGGCCTGAGCGCGTAAGGAGCAGGACCCATGAAATTCACCTACTCCTGGCTCAAGGATCACCTCGAGCCCACCGCCAGCTTCGACCAGATCGCGGAGCGCCTCTCCCTTATCGGCCTTGAGGTCGAAGGGGTGGAGGACAAGGCCAAGCAGCTCGCGCCCTTCGTGGTGGGCGAGGTGCTGTCCGCCGAGAAGCATCCGAACGCGGACAAGCTGCGGGTGTGCACCGTCTCCATCGGCAAGGGCGATCCCATCCAGGTGGTGTGCGGCGCGCCGAACGCGCGGGCGGGCCTGAAGACCGTCTTCGCCGCGCCGGGCACGGTGATCCCCGCCACCGGCACGGAACTGAAGATCGGCAAGATCCGCGACGTGGAAAGCCGCGGCATGCTCTGCTCGGCCCGCGAGATGGGCCTGTCGGAAGAGCATGACGGCATCCTGGAACTGCCGGAGGACGCGCCCGTGGGCGCACCGTTCGCGGAAGTGCTCGGCCTCAATGACCCGGTGATCGAGATCGCGGTGACGCCCAACCGGGCCGACTGTCTCGGCGTCTCCGGCGTCGCCCGCGACCTTGCCGCCGCCGGCCTCGGCGAGCTGATGGCGCCGCGCGTGAAGCCGGTGGAGGGCGCATTCCCCGCCCCGCTGAGGGTGACGCTGGAATTCGGCGAGACCTCGCCGCTCTGCCCCGCCTTTGCCCTTCGGGTGGTGAAGGGCGTGAAGAACGGCCCCTCCCCCCAGTGGCTGCAGGACCGCCTGCGCGCCATCGGCCTGCGCCCCATCAACGCGCTGGTGGACGTCACCAATTTCATGACGTTCGACCG
>JAEZMT010000173.1 GCA_023442085.1 Pseudomonadota bacterium
CGCGGCGCGGGGACATCACCCGCTCGCAGCTCAGGGACAAGTCCAATGTGGACAGTCTCTATTTCACCATGCTCAACGCCAACAAGAAGAGCGTCACCCTCAACATCAAGACCCCCGCCGGCCAGGAGGCGTTGAACCGCCTTGTGGAGACCTGCGACGTGCTGGTCGAGAATTTCGGGCCCGGCGTTCTCGATCGTCAGGGCTTCGGCTACGAGAGCCTTCGCGCCCGCAATCCGCGCCTGATCTATGCCTCCATCCGGGGCTTCGCGGAAGCCTCCGGCGTGGATGCCAAGGCGTACGAAACCATCGCCCAGGCCATGGGCGGTGCCATGAGCACCACCGGCTGGCGTTCTGGCCCGCCGACCGCCTCCAGCGCGCAGATCGGCGATACCGGGACTGGCATCCATTGCGTGGCCGGCATTCTCGCCGCCTTGTTCCAGCGCACCATGACGGGCGAAGGGCAGAAGGTGGACGTGGCCATGCAGGACTGCGTGGTGAACCTCCTTCGCGTGAAGCTGCGCGACCAGCAGCGGCTCGATGCGGGCGCGCTTGCGGAATATCCCGGTGCGCCCTCCGGCGATTGCGTGCCCCGGGCGGGCAATTGCTCCGGCGGCGGCCAGCCCGGCGCGGCCCTGCGCTGCGCGCCCGGCGGCGAGAACGATTATTGCTACGTCATCATCCAGCCCCAGGGCTGGGCGCCGCTGATGCGGCTCGTGGGCCGCAAGGACCTGATCGAAGATCCCAAGTTCGCCTCCCACGAGGCGCGCGCCCAGCGGCTGGAACAGTGCTTCGAAATCATCGAGCGCTGGACCGCCCGGCGCACCAAGTTCGAGGTGATGGAGGCGCTCAACGCCATCGACGTGCCCTGCGGGCCGGTGCTCTCCACGAAGGACATCCTGGATGATCGCGCGCTCTACGACCGCGGCTTCCTCGTGGAAGTGCCGCACCCCGAGCGCGGGACCTATGTGACGGTGGGCTCACCCATCGCGCTGTCCGCCAATCATGTGCCGGTGGAGCGCGCGCCGCTTCTCGGCGAACACACCGACGAAGTCCTCGCGAGCGTGGGTTTCTCGGCCGAAGAAATCGCCGGCATGCGTGCCGCCGGTGCCGTCTGACGGGGAGAAAACGACCCGTCCGAAAACGAAACGCCGCGCCACGAGGGACAACAAGAGGGTGGGGCGGTCAATCAGATCAAAAATAAAAGAATGGTCTAAGGGGTAGGAAAAATGAGCGAAATGGCAGTGAAGGCGCCAGCGACGAATCGCTGGCTCCAGTTGGTCGCCGGCGTCGTCTGCATGGTGGCAGCGGCAAACATTCAGTATTCGTGGACCCTGTTCGTTCCCGAGATCGTCACAGCGCATGGCTGGACCCGCGCGTCGGTTCAGGTTGCCTTCACCGTCTTCGTGGTGGTGCAGACCTGGCTCACGCCCATCGAGGGCTACTTCATCGACAAGTACGGCCCGCGCGCGATGGTGCTGGTGGGCGGCTTCTTCACCGGCCTCAGCTGGGTGGTGAATTCCTACGCTCAATCGCTGACCGTGCTTTATCTGGCTGCGGCCCTCGGCGGCATCGGCGTCGGCTGCGTGTACGCCACCTGCGTGAACGCGGCGCTCAAGTGGTTCCCGGATCGCCGCGGCCTCGCGGTCGGCCTCACTGCTGCCGGCTATGGTTCGGGCACGGTCCTGACCATCCTGCCCATCGCCGCGATGATCAAGTCGAGCGGCTATCAGGAAACGTTCTTCACCTTCGGCCTAGTGCAGGGCGCGGTGATCATGCTCGCCGCCGGCTTCCTGCGCGCGCCGTCCAAGACCGAGGTGACCTTCTCCTCGACGGTCGCCCAGTCCCGTCGCGACTACACCCTCGGCGAGGCCCTGCGCACGCCGGTCTTCTACGTCATGCTGACCATGTTCATCCTCACCGTCTCTGGCGGTCTGATGGCGGTGGCGCAGCTGGGCGTGATCGCCGAAGACCTCGGCGTGAAGCACATCGACGTCAATCTCTACTTCTTCACCATGGCCGCGCTGCCGTTCGCCCTGATGCTGGATCGCATCCTGAACGGCTTCTCGCGTCCCTTCTTCGGCTGGATTTCGGACCACATCGGCCGTGAGAAGACGATGTTCTTCGCCTTCGCCCTCGAAGGTATCGGCATCGTCGCCCTCGGGACGTTCGGCACCAATCCCTGGGCGTTCATCATCCTCTCCGGCGTCGTGTTCCTGGCCTGGGGCGAGGTCTACTCCCTGTTCTCGGCAACCGCCGCGGACACCTTCGGCTCCAAGCATATCGGCAAGATCTACGGCATGCTCTACACCGCGAAGGGCTTCGCCGCCCTTCTGGTGCCGCTGGCCAACCTGCTGATGGAGGCGACCGGCACCTGGACGACCGTGCTCTACACGGTTGCCGCCATGGACCTCACCGCCGCCTTCGCCGCCCTCTTCGTCCTGCGGCCCATGCTCGCCCGCCATCACCGGCTCAATGCCGAGGCGGCGGCTGCGGCGACGGCCACTCGGCAGGCAACCGCCTGAACGGGACGATCTGAAACGACCGAACCGGGGGGCGCTGCCGCCGCCCGGTTCGAGGTGACCAGGGCCAATGCGTGGGGTCGGTTTTTTCACCGAGCCTCAATGCCCCCATGAACACGCAAGGCTTCGGCCGCGCGAGACAGAGTCCCTCCACCGCCAATCGGCGGTCCCTCAAGCCCCGGCTTCGGCCGGGGCTTTTTTCGTCTTATGGGTCTGTCGGCGCGACGAGAATGGTGCCCGGACAGGTCGGGGGCGACGCTCCAGTCCGCCTTTGCTTACGAAGCGGAGTGGCTTGGCAGGTCCGAAGCAAGAATGTAGAAGGCGAAGATAAAATAATAGATCTCTATGCCAGTGAGTAATTTGCAAGACGTGGCGTGTTTTACGACCGGTTTAATCCGCAAGAAGGGCTGGTTTGTCCTTGGGTGGGTGAAGATCGATCGGCGCCTATATCAGAGGGGGTCGTTGCAGGACGGCTCCTCTTTCTCAAAATACAGCGACAAGTAACGGTTATATAGCCGTAACGGCATTCTGTATACCAGATTCCTTGGGCATTTTCTCCGGCGGTTCGCGAACGGGGCGCACGCCCCGAACAAGAATGGCGACCGTCACGGGCCGTTCATCGCACACGATGATCCCCAGTGAGAAAGGGAAGGAAATGGCTCAGAATTCCGCAGCGCCTGTCGGCGGCCCCATGGGAGGGCGTTGGCTGCAACTGCTCATCGGCGTCATCTGTATGTCGATGATCGCCAATCTTCAGTATGGGTGGACGCTGTTCGTCGAACCCATGAACGAGAAGCACCAGTGGGGCCGCGCCTCCATCCAGGTCGCCTTTACCATCTTCGTGCTGTTCGAGACCTGGCTGGTCCCGGTCGAGGGCTGGTTTGTGGACAAGTTCGGCCCGCGGATCGTTGTGTTCATCGGCGGCATCCTGTGCGCCTTGTCCTGGTACCTGAATTCGCGGGCGGATAGCCTCGCCATGCTCTATGTCTCCGCTGCCCTCGGCGGCACCGGTGCGGGCGCGGTGTATGGTACCTGCGTTGGCTCCGCCCTGAAGTGGTTCCCCGACCGCCGGGGTCTCGCCGCCGGAATCACGGCCGCCGGTTTCGGCGCCGGCTCCGCGCTCACGATCGTGCCCATCGCGGCCATGATCAAGTCGCAAGGCTACGAGCACACCTTCCTGTTCTTCGGCTTGCTGCAGGGCATCGTGGTGATGGTGCTCTCGCTGCTGCTCCAGGCGCCGAAGGAAGGCCAGCTGCCCCCGGTCAAGGCGTCTGCCACCCAGAGCCGCCGCAACTATGGGCCGGGCGAGATGGTGAAGGCCCCGGTCTTCTGGGTCATGTACCTGATGTTCGTGCTGGTGGCGGCGGGCGGCCTGATGGCGACCGCGCAACTCGGCTCCATCGCCAAGGACTTCAAGATCGCCGACGTGCCGGTCTCGATCCTCGGCCTGACCATGCCGGCGCTGACCTTCGCGCTGTCCATCGACCGCGTGTTGAACGGCCTCACCCGCCCCTTCTTCGGCTGGGTGTCGGATAACATCGGCCGCGAGAACACCATGTTCATCGCTTTCGGCCTCGAAGCGGCGGGCGTACTCGCCCTGGCGCACTTCGGCTCCAATCCGGTGCTGTTCGTGCTGCTGACCGGCCTCGTGTTCTTCGCCTGGGGCGAGATCTACTCCCTCTTCCCGGCCACCTGCGGCGACACCTTCGGCGGCAAGTACGCCACCACCAACGCGGGCCTTCTCTATACCGCCAAGGGCACGGCCTCGCTGGTGGTGCCGATGGCATCTGTGGCCGTGGCCAGCCTCGGCAACTGGGACCTGGTGTTCATGATCACGGCTGCGGTCAATGCGATCGCCGCGCTCATGGCCATCTTCGTGCTGAAGCCGATGCGCAGCCGCTTCGTCGCCGGTGCGGCCGCCGAGGCGACCGCAGAACCGGCGCGCGCGAAGGTCACCGGCTGAGGCTCTGCCTCTTCATTTGGCCCACCTACCCCGGGCCCAACTTGAGGGAGCGGCTTGCCGCTCCCTTTTTCAGTTGCCGCGCGGAGCAGAAGCCGCGAACGGACCCGCATGGACCATCACGAGGGTTGAGATCGAGCCTCTCGTGTCGGAGGCCGGTGCGCTCTGGATGCGCGCAAACCCCGGCTCGGGCGTCTGCATCAGGACATCCTCGATCGGAATGCCGGGGCCGCCGGCCACCGTCATGTATGGCTTCTGGGCGGTGAGCCCGTTGGCCGCAAAGGTGAGGACGATCCCGAAAAGGCCGAAAGCCGTAAGCTCAAGCGCGTTCATAACTCTCTCCCGGCATGATGCCGAAGGGATGCGGCGCGTTCCGCCGGGCCTGGTTCTCGATCGCCCGACGCTTCCGCATCCCGGTACGACCGTCTTGTAACGCGTTCGACTATCTCCGTGGTATACAAAATACGCAGAGGCGGGCCCGCAATGCTGCATAGCAGCATTGGCCGGCCCAGCCGACAAGCGCGCACAAGCGCGCAGGCAATAGCGTGAGAAAAACGGCCGTTCAGGCCTGGGCGAGGGCCCCGAGATGGGCCAGCAGACCGGCCGTCGAGCCCGATGCGCCTGGCGGGAGCGATCCGCCTTCCACTGCCGGAAGGAACTGGGTCGCCAGCTCCTTCCCCAGCTCCACGCCCCACTGGTCGAAGGCGTTGATCCCCCAGACCGCCGCCTCGACGAACACCCGATGCTCATAGAGCGCGATGATGCGGCCGAGGGAGAACGGGTCGAGCTCGGCATAGGCCAGCGTTATGGAGGGGCGGTCTCCGGGGAAGACGCGATGGGGCGCGATGGCGGCGACCTGATCTGCGTCGAAGCCCTTCCCGACCAGCTGCGCAGCGGCTTCCTCCAGCGTGCGCCCACGCATGAGCGCTTCCGCCTGCGCCAGGCAGTTGGCCACCAGAAGGTTCTGGTGGGCCTTCAGGTTCGGCTCGTGCCCCTGCGCCGCGATGAGAAATTCCACGG
>JAEZMT010000350.1 GCA_023442085.1 Pseudomonadota bacterium
GCCGGCATCGAGAAGGCCAATTCCACCGAGTTCGGCGCCACCTCCGAGCCGGTGGTGGGCCTGCTCACCGAATGGCTGCGCGGCAACGAGCTGGAGCGGCGCAACGCTGCCGGCGACCTCGGCGGCACGATGCGGCTCGGCGCGTATCATGCGGTACTGGAGCCCGACACCAAGGTGGAAGGCGTCTATGGCAAGCGCGACATCTCCGAGCGCCACCGCCACCGCTATGAGGTGAACACCGCCTATCGCGACCGGCTGGAGCAGCACGGGCTGAAGTTCTCCGGCATGTCTCCGGACGGGCTGTTGCCGGAGATTGTGGAATATCCGGACCATCCGTGGTTCATCGGCGTGCAGTTCCACCCGGAGCTGAAGTCGCGCCCGTTCGAGCCCCACCCTCTGTTCGCCTCCTTCATCGGCGCCGCCAAGGACCAGAGCCGCCTCGTCTGAGCCGTTTCTTTGCAATGGCTTAGGCTGCCATCCCGGGATTTCTTCCTCTGGACGGTAGCCACGTCGCGGCAAAACGCACTAAGCTCCAGCCGGGCCGCCGGGGGGATGCGCCCGCCAATCAGGCGACGCGCGGACCCTTGCCGTAGCGTTCCTTCCCATGCTTCTGCCGTTGCGGAATGCGCGCCCGATGGGTCGCAGCATCGGCCCGATGAGAGGAGAAGCCATGCGACGCGGCCTCGACCACGTTGTGCACCTCGTCCGCGACCTCGACGCAGCTGGCGAAATCTATGATCTGCTGGGCTTCACCGTGGGTGCCCGCAACCGCCACCCGTGGGGAACCGAAAACCGCATCATCCAGACGCCCGGCTTCTTCATCGAACTGCTCCAGATCGTCGAGCCGGAGAAGATCGTTCCCGCGCAGGGCGAGACCTTCTCCTTCGGCGCTTTCAACAAGGATTACCTCGCCCGCATCGGTGAAGGCCTCTCCATGCTGGTGCTGGAGGGCTCGGACGCGGGCCACGAGAAGGCCGCCTTCGATGCCGACGGCTTCGGCGGCTTCGACATCTTCGATTTCGCCCGCAAGGCGCGCCGGCCGGACGGGCAGGAGGTGGACGTGGGCTTCCGCCTCGCCTTCGCGCGCGATCCGTTGAGCCCGGACTTCGGCGCCTTCACCTGTACCCAGCTTAACCCTGAGAATTTCTGGTCCACCGACCTCCAGCGCCATTCCAATCAGGTGACGGGCGTGGCCGGCGTGGTGCTGGTGGCGGATGCGCCGGCGGAGCACCAGAAGTTTCTGGAAACCTTCTCCGGCTGCCAGGTCCAGCGCGCGCTCGACGCCTGGTACGTGGCGCAGACGCCGCGTGGCTCCATCGACGTGATGTCCCGCGAGCTGTTCACCGAGCGCTATGGCGTGCCCGCGCCGGGCGGGCCGGGCCTGCGTCTCGCCGCCATCCGGTTCGCCACACCGGGCGCGCCGGAACTGCGCCGCTCGCTCGCCGCCCGCCGCATGGTGGAAGAGGCCATCGAGGGCATCGTCGTCGTGCCGCCCCGCGCGGCGCTGGGGGCGACGCTGGTGTTCGAGGTGACCTCCGCCTGAGGCGGGTGGTTTCACTCTCAGGAAAATCGCATTACACCGGATTGGGCGGAGCATTCCGCCCCGGGCGCGGACGACCGCGCTCCTTCCTTAACGCGCGGCGGGGACGACCCCGCCTCTCGTGGTGTCTGCCCATGGCTTGGGTCTATCTGTTCATCGCCGGCCTCACCGAAATCGCGTGGGCCATCGGAATGAAGCAATCGGAAGGGTTCACGCGGCTCTGGCCGAGCCTGTTCACGCTCGGCATGATCGGCGTGAGCCTGCTTTTGCTGTCGCTCGCCCTGCGCGGCATTCCCATCGGCACCGCTTATGCGGTGTGGGCGGGAATCGGGACGGTGGGCACGGCGGTTGCCGGTATCTTATTCTTCTCCGAATCGACCGACCTCCTGCGACTCGCATCCATCGGCCTGATCGCGGTGGGTATCGTCGGGCTCAAGCTCGTCACGCACTGACCCGTCCTCGCGCGCGGCCGGCCGTCCTCCGGCGCACGGCCGCGCGCATTCGCGATTTAGCGAAACGGCGAAAATGCTCTATCAAGGGCGCGCTCCGGCTGCATCGCCCCGCGCGGAAGTCGGAAAGTCGCATTTATTCTGAGGCTTAGGGCGCCGTTGGCCACGCGGTCGCGGTGTCCCGAGCCGTCGAGGGACTGCCCATGACCGCCGCACCGCCGCCCGTCGCCCCGCAGAGCATCGTCGAGGCAGGACCCGTGCGCTTCGGCAATAGCCTGCCGCTGACGCTCATCGCCGGCCCCTGCCAGATGGAAAGCCGCGCCCACGCGCTGGAGGTGGCGGCCGCGCTGAAGGAGATCGCGACGCGCCGCAATATCGGCCTCGTCTTTAAGACCTCCTTTGACAAGGCGAACCGCACCTCGCTCTCCGCCGCGCGCGGCCTTGGCCTTCAGGCCGCGCTGCCGGTGTTCGGCGAGATCAAGGAGAGCCTCGGCCTGCCGGTGCTCACCGACGTCCACGAGATCGACCAGTGCGCTGCCGCCGCCGAGGTGGTGGACGTGCTCCAAATTCCCGCCTTCCTGTGCCGCCAGACCGACCTCCTCATCGCCGCCGCCCGCACGGGCCGGGTGGTGAATGTGAAGAAGGGTCAGTTCCTCGCGCCCTGGGACATGGCCAACGTGGTCAACAAGCTTACCGGTGCCGGCAATGGCCGCGTGCTGGTGACGGAGCGGGGCGTCTCCTTCGGCTACAACACGCTCGTCTCCGACATGCGCGGCCTGCCGATCCTCGCCAAGACGACGGGCGCGCCGGTGGTGTTCGACGCCACCCATTCGGTGCAGCAGCCGGGCGGGCAGGGCACCTCCTCCGGCGGGCAGCGTGAGTTCGTGCCGGTGCTGGCCCGGGCGGCGGTGTCTGTGGGTGTTGCCGCCGTCTTCATCGAGACCCATCCCGACCCGGATAAGGCCCCCTCCGATGGGCCGAACATGGTGCCTCTGGCCAAGCTGGAGGAGCTTATTACCCTGCTCCAGGCGTTCGACGCGGTTGCGAAAGCCAATCCCGTCACCATCTGAGCGGAACCTTGGCCTTCCTCCCGTGCGATGCGGCGCGCGGGAAGGGGCCGGCCCCGCCGCCTAACGTCCCGCCTTTCCCGCCCCTGTCGGGGCCGACCCCCACGCGCTTGCCTTGACCGAGGTGCCGTGTATGGTCGCGCGCCCCTCCGCTTGAAGAGCTTCCTGATGGCCCGCGACACGCTCGACGCGACCCCGATTTCCGACCGCGGCGAACTCGTCGCCTGGATGGAAGGGGGATCGAAGCCGGAGCGGGCCTTCCGTATCGGCACCGAGCACGAGAAGATCCCCTTCACCATGGGCCGCCACGAGCCGGTGCCCTA
>JAEZMT010000358.1 GCA_023442085.1 Pseudomonadota bacterium
TGGGGCCCGCCGCGGGCGCGCTCGCCGCCGAACAGGGCACCTCGGGCCTTCCGGTCCCGCGCTTCGTTTCGCTGAAGGCGGACAAGGTGAACGTTCGCAACGGCCCCAACCGGGACCAGGACGTGGCTTGGGTGTTCAACCGCGCAGGGCTGCCGGTGGAGGTCACCGCCGAGTATGAGACGTGGCGCCGCATCCGCGATGCCGACGGCGCAGAAGGATGGGTCTACCACTCCATGCTGTCCCTGCGGCGCACCGCCCTCGTCGCCCCCTGGCTCAAGGGGGAGACCGTGCCGCTGCGCAGCTCCCCGGACTCGGATGCCAAGGTCGTGGCCAAGCTCGAACCGAGCGTGCTGGGCGTGGTGAAGGCCTGCGACGGCAAGGTCTGCCGCTTCACCGGCGACGGCTTCGACGGTTATGTCCAGCAGAACCAGCTTTTCGGCGTCTATCCCGGCGAGAAGGTGGACTGAGAGGAGCGCCGCTCCCCCCAGGCTCGGACCTCAGCCCTGGTTCTCCGGCGTGTGGAGCACCAAGCCATCCAGCGCCGCTGTCAGCTTGATCTGGCACGACAGGCGCGAGGTGGGCCGAAGGTCGGTTGCGAAATCGAGCATGCCCTCTTCCATTTCGGAGGGCTGGCCGACCTTCTCCATCCACGCCTCGTCCACATAGACGTGGCAGGTCGCGCAGGCGCAGGCGCCGCCACATTCCGCGACGATGCCCGGAACGCCATTGCGCACGGCCGTCTCCATGGCGGTAGCGCCTTCCGGACCATCGACCTTATGGACGGCACCGGTGTGTTCGATGAAGGTGATGGCAACCATAGAGTGTCGCTTCCCGGCTTCCGCCGCGGGCGCGGCGGTGGCTTGATCGCACGGCTCGCAAGCCTCAGCCCGAAGGCCAGGGCGGAGCCGCTTTCCGGTCACTGGCTATAGCGGCTTGTCCCGCGCCGCACCAGCACGGGCGCCGATTGTTGCGTGCCACAAATGCCTCACCACTCATGGCCAAGCTGAAGCCAAGCCGCTCGATATTAACGATATCTTCATTAATGCGGCGCGGGCGGTTCAAACGGAGGCGAGGCCTGTCTAGGATAAGAAACGGTAAACCATCTTCGTCCGGCGTGGCCGGATGATGGGGGCGTGTACGGGTATCGGAGCCACGGGCGGCATCATGCCCCGGCACCGAAAGCGGGCAGAGGCGACAGCGAGATGAAGAACCCGAAGAAGATCCAGGATCCGACCGAGGCGGCTCTGTCGGCCATCCAGGAGGCTCTGACGCTCGAGCTCGACAATGCCGAGGCCAATGCGGCAGCGGCAAAAGGGAGCGAAGCGCCGTTGCCGCCGGATCGCAGCACCCCGCTCGATCGCCCCCCCGCCCCTGACCGTGTGCTCGCCGGTCCCGGACAGCAGCGCGAAGGCCGCCCCATCAATCGCCGCCCACGTCCCCCCGAGGGCGGTGAGGTGCGTGTGGACGGCGGCCGCCGCGAGGGAGCGCCCCGCCCGCGCAGCGAAGCCGAGCGCCGTGCCGCCAACGACGATCGTCAGCCCATCGGCCAGCTTCTCGGCCAATTGCAGAAGAAGCCCTCCGCAACGCCCTTCTACTGGGCGACGGGCGCCTCGCTGGTGTGGATCATCGTCGGCATCATCTTCGCTTACACCGTCCACCACGGCCTGATGGCAAGCTCCAACGGGCTCCAGTCGCTGGGCGACTCCCCGGCCCTGCTCGGCATCTTCGCCGGCATCCTCATTCCCCCGCTCGCCTTCTTCGGCATGGCGAGCATCGTGCGCCGGTCGCTGGAGCTGCAGGGCATCGCCCGGTCCATGACCGAGGTCGCCCTGCGCCTCGCCCAGCCGGAATCCATCGCCACCGAGAGCGTCGTCACCGTCGGCCAGGCGGTGCGCCGCGAGGTGGCCGCGATGGGTGACGGCATGGACCGCGCCGTCGCCCGCGCCGGCGAGCTGGAGGCCATGGTCCGCGCCGAGGTCGCCACCCTTGAGCGCGCCTACGAGGAGAACGAGACGCGCATCCGCACGCTCATCGACGACCTCCAGGCCGAGCGCCACAACATCCAGATCGAAACCGAGCGCCTGCGCGAAGGCATCATCGCCGCCGAGACGGTGCTCTCCAGCGAGGTCAAGGACGTCGCCTCGCGCATCCACACCACCATGCTGGAGGCAAGCGAGCAGGTCACCGAGATCCTCGGCCAGAAGGGCGAGCACATCACGGCCGCCCTCGCCCGCGTCGGGGACAGCATGATCGACAGCCTCACCGCCAAGGGCGGCGAGCTGATCGACCGCCTGCAGCTCACCGGCTCCGACATCCGGCAGGACCTCTCCGAATCCGGCGACCTGCTGGTGGATACGCTGCGTTCGCGCACCGACGACCTCGCCTCCAACCTGCTGGCCACCACCACCGACGTTTCGCAGCTCGTCGAGCGCTGGGGCGACGAGGTGAACAGCAACATCGACCGCCTCAAGCAGGGCATCACCGACACGCTCGCCGAGAACGTGGGCCGCTTCGCCGACGACATCGACGTGCGCGTGGCCGAGGTGAATTCCGCCTTCCGCGCCACCAGCGAGAGCGCGGTGGTGGAATTCTCCACCCGCGGCGGCGAACTCGTCCGCAAGCTGGAGGAGACAGGCGAGCGGGTCGCCGAAACGCTGGCCGTGCGCGGCACCGACCTCGCCGACCGCATCGAGGCCACCGGCAACCGCATCTACGAGGCCGTCGCCGTGCGCGGCGAGGACCTCCAGCAGCGCCTCTCCGAGACCGGCGAGCGCATCACCTCCTCCCTCGACCGCTCCAGCAACCAAGTCGTCACCGCCCTGGTGGACAAGGGCAACGAGGTCGCCGCCTCCCTCAACGGCGCCGGCGAGGACATGACCGAGCGCCTGTCGCGGGTCGCGACCGAGGTCACGCAGGCCATCGGCGCCCGCGGGTCCAAGGTCACGGAAGCCTTCCGCGAGACCGCCGACATCCTGGTCGCCACCATCGGCACCAAGAGCGACGCCATCAAGGAGATGCTCACCGCCCGCCTGAAGGCCATGGAAGAGACCATCACGGTGCGCGGCGCCGAGCTCGCCGACCGCATGCAGCACGATGCGTCTCACCTCGCCCGTGTCATGCAGGACGGCGTGAAGAATTTCGACACCACGGTGAAGGTCCATGCGCCCGAGCTGGTGGACCAGATCACCCACCGGGTCACGCTGGTGAACGAAAACCTGCGCCTCGCCACGTCCACGCTGGACGAGCGCCTCTCCGCCACCACCGACACGGTGGCGACCATCATGGACCAGCGGTTCTCGCGCATCGAGCAGACGCTGGACCAGCGGGCCCAGAGCCTCACCGAGACGCTGGCCACCCGCACCGTCAACTTCGCCCGCACCATCGCCGAGGGCACGAAGAACGCCACGGACTCCCTCGACAAGTCGGTGGAGACGCTGGAGAACTTCTTCGCCACCCGCTCCAAGGCTCTGGGCGAGGTGCTGACCGACCGTGCCGATGCCGTGAACCGCAACATCGGCGTGCGGGCGCAGGAGATCGCCTCGGTGCTGGATGGCCGCGTCCATCGCATCGAGGAACTGGTGCTCGGCCGCCTCGACGGCGTTGCCACCTCGCTTGAGGTGCGCGGCACCGCCATCGCCGACGCCCTCGTCGGCCGCATCGAAACCGTCTCCGGTGCCCTGCGCGCCGAGGCCGGCGAGGTGGAGCGCTCGCTCACCACCCTGTCGAGCAACGTCAGCCGGACCCTCACCGAGCATTCGGAGCGGGTGGCGGACAACCTCGGCACGCGCCTGACCGAGATCGCCCATCTCATCGACGACAAGAACGGCACCTTCCTCTCCGCGCTGGAGCGCACCAGCCAGCGCGCGGTGACGGAAATCACCGCCACCAACAGCGCCCTGCGCACGGACGTGGGCGTCATCATCGAGCGCCTCGACGACGCCAACGCCACCTTCCAGGGCGCCCTCACCCAGGCGGTGTCGAACCTCGACGCCTTCGCCGGCTCCTTCGCCCGGCAGGTGGAAGGCTTCGGGGGCACGGTTGCGGGCATCGCCCTCAGCGCCGATGCCACCGCCGATCGCTTCCAGTCGCAGATCGGCTCGCTCAAGGAAGTCTCCGCTAGCGCGCTGGCGCAGATGTCCTCCCTGTCCGAGCGCCTCGACCAGAACCGCCGCCTGATGGACGAGGCGACCCAGACGCTGGCCTCCACCCACGATCAGGTGGACAGCACCCTCGCCGCCCGCCGCGAAGCGATGGAGCAGCTGGCCAGGTCCCTGGCCCAGCGGGTTGGAGACGTGGAAAGCCGGCTCGCGGCCTTCCACACCATGCTGGACGAGACCTATTCCGCGTCCCAGCAGCGGGCCAGCGAGATCGCCAACGTCATCGCCACGGCCACGTCCGGTTCCACCGAGGCGGTGTCGCAGCAACTGGCGCTGGTGCGCAACGCGGCCGAGGCCGAGCGCGAACGCTCCGCGGCGGCCCTGCGCGAGACCTACGAGGCCGCCCTCAACGACGTGCACACCCTGTTCGGCGAAACCGGCAACCGCTTCACGACCGTGGCCACCGACCTCAAGCGGGTGGCGGAGGATGTGCAGCAGGCCATCACCCTTGCCCGCGAGGAGATGAAGCGCGGCATCCTCGAACTGCCCGCCGAAACCGAGGCGAGCGCCGCAACCATGCGTCGCGCCGTGGCCGAGCAGATCAAGGCCCTCGCCGAGCTCAACGAGATCGTCGCCCGCCAAGGCCAGGCACTGGACGTGGTGGAAGCCTCGGCCCGCGCCGCCCAGCAGGACAGCGCCCGAGCCACCCGCGAGACGGCCTCCGCCCTCCGCAGCCGGCCCGAGCGCGAGTCCCGCGCCGAGAGCCCCCGTTCGGACCTCCAGCGCGCCGAGCCGACCCGCGGCGAGACGAGCCGCAACGAGACCGGCCGGCAGGACCTTGCCCGCAGCGAGACCGGCCGCACCGAGCCGGCCCGCAGCGAAGGTGCCAGCCTGCTCCAGGCCGAACTGCGCCGCGCCCCCGCCACTCCGGCGAGCCGCCGCGCGGAGCCCGCGGAACGTCCCGCAGCGCGTCCGGCCAGCCGCGCCGAGAACACCGGCGAGGAGCGCGACAGCTGGCTGAGCGAGCTTCTCGCCCGCGCCTCCGGCGATATCGACGAGGACGCGCCGCGCTCGACCCGCGCGGCGGCCCCGGCTCCCGTCGCGGCCCCGGACAGCCTAGACGACCTCTCGTCCGACATTGCCCGCATGGTTGATCACCAGGCGGCTGTCGAGATGTGGGAGCGCCACAACAATGGCGAGAGCCACGTCTTCTCACGCCGGCTCTATACGATGCAGGGCCAGCAGACCTTCGACGCCCTGAAGCGCCGCTATCGCGCCGACGCCGGCTTCCGGGAGACCGTGGACCGCTA
Source organism: Pseudomonadota bacterium (assembly GCA_023442085.1). Lineage (GTDB taxonomy): Bacteria > Pseudomonadota > Alphaproteobacteria > Rhizobiales > Xanthobacteraceae > Xanthobacter. Next base: position 5,408 of record JAEZMT010000358.1, read on the forward strand.
TGTCGCCGAGTTCGAGCGGCTGATCGATCAGGTGTCAGGCGACAACCGCGGCAGCACTTTGGCGCGCACGTACCTGACCTCCGACACGGGCAAGGTCTACACCATGCTCGCCCACGCCTCCGGTCGTCTCGACTGAGGAAGGCGCACGCCCATCCCCGACCCAAGGGCCGGAGCAGACCCCAACCGCGCCGGGCCGATCACGCCCGGCGCGGTCGTTTTTATCCCGATCCCTGTCGTATCGTCCGCCGTTCGCCGTCCAGCCTGAGGAGCGCGCGCTGCGCAACTTGATAACCGACGTCCCCGGCCTCCTGGTCGGCAACGCCACCGAGCCGCACATCGGCACCGGCGTCACCGTCATCCTCGCCGAGGAGCCGGCGGTGGCGGCGGTGGACGTGCGAGGCGGCGGGCCGGGCACGCGGGAGACCGACCTCCTCGACCCCGCGGCGACGGTGGAGCGCGTGGACGCCATCACGCTATCTGGCGGCTCGGCCTTCGGACTGGACGCCGCATCCGGCGTGATGGCGGGGCTGGCCGCGCGCGGACGCGGCTTTGCGGTCGGCACAGCGCGTGTGCCCATCGTGCCCGGAGCAATCCTGTTCGACCTACTCAACGGCGGCGACAAGGGCTGGGAAGGCCATCCGCCCTACCTCAAGCTCGGCCGCGACGCTCTGGAGGCGGCGGACCAGGACTTCCACCTCGGCTCGGTCGGCGCGGGCACGGGCTGCACCACGGCGACGGTTAAAGGCGGGCTGGGCTCGGCCTCGGCGATCTCCGCCACCGGCCATGTGGTCGGGGCCATCGTCGCGGTCAATGCCGCCGGCAGCCCCCTGTTCGGCGACGGCCCCCATTTCCGCGCCGGCCATTATGAGCGGGACGGGGAGTTTGGCGGTCTCGGCGTCCCGCAGCAGGTGGTGGACGAAGCCACCGATCCACGGCTGAAGGGCGGCATTTCCCGCTTCGCCACCACCATCGCCGTCGTGGCGACGGATGCGGTACTCTCCACCGTGCAGGCGCGCCGCCTCGCCATCATGGCGCAGAACGGGTTGGCGCTCTCGCTGTTTCCCGTGCACACGCCGCTTGATGGCGATGTGGTGTTCGCCATGGCCACGGGACGCAAGCCGCTGGAAGC
>JAEZMT010000360.1 GCA_023442085.1 Pseudomonadota bacterium
GTCCCGAGCAGGCCGAGGAAGACGAGAAGGCCCGTGAGGTAGCGCCCCATGTCCCGGCTCTCGTCGAGGCGGGTGCCGATGGAATCGAGGATGGACCGCATGGTGGCCTGCGAGATCGTCATCCGCCCCAGCCGCTCGCCGAGAAGCGCGGCCATGGGTGCGAGCAGGGTAGGGGGGCGAGCCACCGCGAGGCCGGGGTCGGCGAGGCGGAAGGAATTCACCCAGTCCACTTCCGGGAACAGGCGTGCCACTTGCCGGATGGACAGGATGATGCCCACCGCCAGCACGCCGAAGATGACGCCGTTGAGCCCCGGATTGTTGAGAAACGCCGCCACGATCTGCTTGTGCAGCACCGCCGCCAGTGCCGCGCACAGGGCCAGGAACACCAGCATCCGCACCAGAAAGATGCGGGGCGACGAGAGCTTGATGAACGGATCGACGACGCGCGCCATGTTTCTCCCCGAGCGAGTGTGTCCCTCGAACGCTGAAGGCCCCCTTGAAGACCGCCGCGGGGGCGGCCTCTGACAGGGACATCGGCCGGAGAATCAGGCCCGACCTGTGGCAAGCGCCGGCGCCGACTATGGCACAGGGACACCACGCGGCGAAACACTCGCGACCTTCCGGAAGATCAGCGAAAGATTGTTCGCCGGCATCTCCTCCACCCGAGCCAGAGCGAGGCCGTTCCTGGCCGCCTCCGCTGCCACATCCGCGAGATGCCGCAGGCCGAAGCGCGGGTCCTGCCGCCTGAGGTCCGCATCGAAGGCGACGTTGCTGGGCGCCGTCTCCACATCATCGCGCAGATAGGCGCCGTAGGTGAAGAGGATGCCGTCCGCCGGCAGGCGCGCGCCGGCGCCGCGCATCAGGCCTACGGTAGCCTCCCACGGGCTGATGTGGATCATGTTGATGCAGACGACGGCATCCACCTTGCCGACGGGCCAGTCCTCGCCCGCCGCATCGAGGGCGAGAGGCTCGCGCACATTGGCAAGGCCCTCGGCCGCGGCCCAGGCGGCGATGGAGGCGCGGGCGAAAGGGGAGGGGTCGGACGGCTGGAACACGAGGTGGGGCGCGCGGCGGGCGAAATGCACCACATGCTCGCCGGTGCCGCTGGCGATCTCCAGCACCGTGCCGGAGCGCGGCAACAGTGGTAGCAGCAGGTCGCCGATGGGGCCGCGATTCTTGAGCGTCGCGGGTGCGGAGCGGCGGGCGTCGGTGTCGGGGGCGTTCAAGCGGTGGTCTCCGGGGAGGGAGGGGACGTGCCTGCGATCTTGGCCCCGTCGGCGCGGGGGCTCAATGGGTGAGGGTATCGCCCCGCCCGGCGCCTGCGACATCCGTTGAGACACGGTAACGCTTTCCCTATAGTCATTGCACAAGAGGCGGACACGGTGTCGATGCGAATTTCCGATTTTCAGGCCGCATCATCAGGGCAATTGACCGTCGACGCTGCCGGAACGGTGCTCCATCTTGACCATGGCTGGTTCGCAATGGCCGGCAATCACGGCACGGCGCGGCCGGGAAGTCCCATCGAGGATTTCCTGTGTCCGGAGGGCAGTCGCCTGACGCGCCACTATCTGGGCAGCGTGGCGCAGCCTTACGGGGCCGTGTTCGAAGCGGGCTATCGCTGCTCCGACGGCACCCTGCGTGAGGCGAATGTGACCCTCCGGTCCGCACCGGCCCCTTCGCCGGAGTTTCTAATCGCCATTGAGGACTTGAGGCTTGCCGCGCAGAATCGGCATCGCTCGCTTCTCACGCAATATACGGTGGGGCGCATCACCGACATGATCATCTGGCTGGATGAGGATGCGCGCTACGTCTTCACCAATCCCGCCGCGACACGGCTCCTTGGCTATACGGCCGAGGAATTGTCGCGCATGCGGGTCTGGGACGTGGACCCCCTCTTCGACCCGCAGAGGTGGCGCGACCATTGGCGGGAGATCGGGGAGAAGGGGTCCTTCAAGATCGAGACCGTCAACCGCGCGAAGGACGGCCGGGATATTCCCATCGAGGTCACGGTCAACTTCGTTGAATTCGAAGGCGTCCGCTACAATTGCTCGATCGTGCGCGACATCACCGCGCGCAAGGCTGCCGAGGCCGAGCTGAGGAGCCTGAACGAGCGCATCCTGCGTCTCAGCTACACCGATGGCCTGACGGGGCTCGCCAACCGACGGCGTTTCGATACGGTGCTGGCCAGCGAGGTCGCCCGCCATGCCGGCTCCGGTCTGCCGCTGTCGCTGATCCTGCTTGATCTCGATTCCTTCAAGGCGTTCAACGATCTCTACGGCCATCCGGCGGGGGACGAGTGTCTGCGGCGGGTGGCGTCGGTCCTCGCTGCGGCGATGCCCGAGCCGGCGCTGGCCGCCCGTTATGGCGGCGAGGAGTTCGCCTGCATCCTTCCCGAGACGGGGGAGCGGACGGCCATGGCGCGGGCGGAGGAGGTGCGCCGGGCCATCGAGGAGCTTGACATCGCGCACCAGGCTTCCCGTGCCGATTGCAGGGTGACGGCGAGCTTCGGAGTGCTCACCGCCAGCGGCTTCGGCGAACACGATAGCCAGACCCTGCTGAACATCGCGGACGCGGCCCTCTACCGCGCCAAGCGTGCAGGCGCAAATCGCGTGGAGAACGCCACCACCACGGCGGCCAGGTCGCCTCTCGCAGACTGATGCCGCTGAAGGCGGTCGCGCGCTACTGTACCGGCAGGATGCGTTTTCCGGTGCGGGCAGCCTCGTCGTAAATGCGGGTGTCGCCCGGCTTCAGGGAATAGCAGGTCTGCGCGATCACCGGCGTCCCGGCGGCGAGCAACTGGCCCACGGTGGCGAAGCGGTAGCCCTTCGCCCGGAGCGCGGGGATGAGAATCTTGAGGGCCTCGGCCGTGTGCTTGCCTCGCCCGTTGGCGTGCATCAGCACGATGGAGCCGGGCCGGATGCCGCGCAGCATGTCATCTGCCATGCCCTTTGCCCCGATGAAGGCGGGATCGCCGGAATCCACGTCCCACTGGATGGCGAGATGGCCGGTGTCGTTCACGTAATTCAGGGATTCGGCGCTGCACGAGCCGTAGGGAAATCGGAACAGGCTGAGCGCCTGCGGCTTCGGCAGCATGCAGCCCTTGGCCTCCGCCTGCCGGCGGCCGAAAGCGAGGCCGATATCGGCATCGTCCACCTGCCGGCGCATGGCCTCTCCGGTCTTCACGGTGAGATTGGCGTGGGACCAGGTGTGGTTGCCCATCTCGAATCCGGGATCGGCGGTGAGCTGCCCGCCGCGCTCGGGATGGCTCACCATCCATTTGCCGCCGGCGAAGAAGGTGGCGGGGACGCCCTCCGCCCTGAGGTAATCGACGATGGCGCCGTCATAGCCCGACGTCTCGCTGGAGGCCTCGCAGAGGTCGAAGGTGAGGGCCACCATCTTCACGCCCGGCGGCAGGTCCACCCGGCGGATGGAGCCGCGCAGGGCGGCCGGCACTTGCGCCGCTGTGGGCACCGAAATGTCCGGCAGCTGTCCCGGCCCGCCCGTATGCGGCCGCACGATCTCTTCGCCCGGCTTCGCCGCCAGCGCCTGGGGCGGATAGCAGGCAGGCCCTGCGGCCTGGGCCGGCGCGCAGAGGCCGGCGAGGGCAAGCGTGACAGAAAGAAAAAGCTGCAGTCGGATGGAGGGCAAGGCGTCACCGGCACAAAGCGTCGCCATCGGACGGCGGCGCTTCGGCTTAGTCTGCCGTGCGGCGCATTTCCAGTAGTGTAACGGCGAGGTTCCGGTCACTTGCTGTTGCGCGGGGAAACATCAGCGTGGCCGGGGGGCGGCATCAACAGATTCCATTTGTCGTCGGTCGCCGCATCGGGTTAACCCGCAATCCAGCGTCGCCGGAACCGCCCCATGAACATCCTCTCCATTCAGTCGCACGTCGCCTACGGCCATGTGGGCAACGCCTCCGCCGTGTTCACGCTTCAGCGGCTCGGCGTGGAGGTGTGGCCCATCAACACCGTTCAGTTCTCCAACCACACCGGCTATGGCGCGTGGCGGGGGCAGGTGTTCGAGGCGTCCGTCATCGGAGATCTGGTGGAGGGCATTGCCGAGCGCGGCGTGCTGTCGCGCTGCGATGGCGTGCTCTCCGGCTACATGGGCTCGGCTGACATCGGCGCAGCCATTCTCGATGCGGTGGCGCGGGTGCGGGCGGCGAACCGCAATGCCGCTTACTGCTGCGATCCGGTGATCGGCGATGTGGGACGCGGGATCTTCGTGCGCCCGGGCATTCCGGAATTCATGCGCGAGCAGGCTGTGCCCGCCGCCGACGTCATCACGCCCAACCAGTTCGAGCTGGAGCTGCTCACCGGCCGCGCCTGCCCGACCTTGCCGGAGGCCATCGCCGCCTGCGACGCGCTGCATGCCCGCGGGCCGAAGGTGATCCTCGTCACCAGCCTGCATGTCAGCGAGACGCCGCCCGACTCGATCGATCTGCTCGCCTCCGGCCCGGACGGGCGGTTCCTGGTGCGCACGCCGCGCCTCGCCGTGTCGCTCAACGGCGCGGGCGATGCCATCGCCGCCTTGTTCTTCTTCCACGTGCTGCGCACGTGCTCGACGGCGCAGGCGGTTTCCCTCGCCGCATCCTCCATTTACGGGGTGCTCTCGCGGACCGAAAAAGCACAGTCTCGGGAATTGCTGCTGGTGGACGCGCAGGACGAGTTCGTCACCCCCTCCCGGCTCTTCCCGGCCTCGGCGATCTGAGGCTAAATTGTGGCAGAGAGTAGAGAGGCCGGCGTGGAGGCGCGGGTGCTCTTGTAGCGTTCGAGAGCTGAGATGCCGCGCCGGTACGTGACCCTGGACGTGTTCACCACCCGCCCCTTCGGCGGCAATCCGCTGGCCGTGGTGCTCGACGCCCAGGGGCTCGACGACGCGGCCATGCAGCAGATCGCGCGGGAGTTCAACGTCTCCGAGACGGTCTTTGTGCTGCCGCCGAAGAACAAGGCGAACCGCGCACGTATCCGCATCTTCACCGTGGCCCACGAGATGCCGTTCGCCGGCCATCCCACCGTCGGTGCCGCCGTGCTGCTCGCGCTGGAGGACAAGCTCGCTTCGGGCACCCTGCGCATCGAGGAGACGATCGGCACCATCACCTGCGAGGTGACGACGCAGGGCGCCACGCCGGCCGGCGCGCGCAAGGGATCGGCGGTGTTCACTGCGCCCCGCAAGGGCGAGATCGAGGAGGTGAACATCTCCCGCGCCGCCTGCGCCGAGGCGCTGAACCTCGATGAAGGGGACATCGGCTTCGACGCCCACCGGCCCATCGTCGCCAATGCCGGGGTGCCCTTCCTGTTCGTGCCGCTGGCCGACCTGACGGCGCTCGCCCGCGCCCGGCCGGACGAGGCGGCCTTCATCGCCTCGCTGGGCGGCTTCGGCGAGGCGCTTTACCTCTACACGCTGGACGAGGAGGGCGACGCCGACTTCCGTGCCCGCATGTTCTCCCCCGGCCTCGGAACGGAAGAGGATCCGGCCACCGGCGCCGCTGCGGCCGCCTTCCCCTGGGTGCTGCTCGACGCGGAGAACCGGGTCGATGGCCACCACAAGGTGCGCATCGACCAAGGCTTCGAGATGGGCCGCCCCAGCCGCGTCGATCTCGGCTTCACCGTGAAAGGTGGTCAGGTCACCGGAGCCACCATCGGCGGCGGGGCGGTGGTGATCGCCGAGGGCGTGCTGCATATTTGAAAGACGCCAATGGGTAAGGCGTCATGATTGAGCATTGCCAATAGGTGGCATTGAAACAACTCACGATGTCGACCGGCGCCCCGGGCTTGGCTGTGGCGTGATCGCGCCTATGTCTGCCGCATCGCAGCACCCCGGCCCCAAGCCAGAGGACTTTCCTTCATGAGCGCGACGTCCCTTTTCGACACCTTCCGCCTTGGTGACCTGACGCTGCCCAACCGCATCGTCATGGCGCCGCTGACGCGCAACCGCGCCGCTGCCGGCTTCGTCCCGAGCGAGCTTGCTCCGCAATATTATTCCATGCGGGCCGACGCCGGCCTCCTCATCACCGAGGCCTCGCAGATTTCCCAGCAGGGGCAGGGCTATCAGGACACCCCCGGCATCTATACCGAGGCCCAGATCGAAGGCTGGAAGAAGGTGACGGATGCCGTCCATGCCAAGGGCGGGCGCATCTTTATCCAGCTGTGGCACGTTGGCCGCGTCTCCCACACCTCGCTGCAGCCCAACGGCGGCGCACCCGTGGCGCCGTCCGCGCTCACCGCGGCCACCAAGACCTTCGTGAACAACGGCTTCGCCGAGACCTCGGCGCCGCGCGCGCTTGAGCTGTCCGAGATTTCCGGCATCGTCGAGGATTACCGTCGCGCCGCCGCCAACGCCATCAAGGCCGGCTTCGACGGTGTAGAGGTGCACGGCGCCAACGGCTACCTCATCGACCAGTTCCTGAAGGACGGCGCCAACCAGCGCACCGACGCCTATGGCGGCTCCATCGAGAACCGCACCCGCTTCCTGCTGGAGGTGGTGGACGCCGTGATCGCCGAGATCGGCGCCGCCCGCACCGGCCTGCGCCTGTCGCCGGTCTCGCCGGCCAACGGAATCTCTGACAGCAACCCGCAGGCGCTCTTCAACCATGTGATCGAGGAGCTGGAGAAGCGCCACCCGGTCTACATCCACGTGGTGGAGGGCGCCACCGGCGGCCCGCGCGACGTGGCGCCGGACTTCTCCTTCGAAGAGCTGCGCAAGCGCTATAGTGGCGCCTGGATGGTGAACAACGGCTACGACCTCGCCCTCGCCAACAGTGTGCTGGCGGACGGCAAGGCTGACCTCGTGGCCTTCGGCAAGCCGTTCATCGCCAATCCCGATCTCGTGGAACGCCTGCGCCGCGACGCGCCGCTCAACGAGGTGGACCGCGATACGCTCTATGGCGGCGGTGCCAAGGGCTATGTCGACTACCCGACCCTGAAAGACGCGGCCGCGTGAGCGGCGGCTGGGGGCAGGACTGGACCGAGGGCCGGCGCATCGCGCCGGTCCATCGGCTGGATTTGGCCTTCGAACCCGGCGGCTGGAGCGAGATGGAGCCGCGTCGGGCCGAAATCGAGGCGCATTTCGCCCGCCGGGCGGCCGATAATCCCCATCTGTGGAACGGGCCGATCCTGCTGCTCTCCCGCCATGGATTTTCGGACGGTGTGCTCTCGGGCGCCTTCCGCCAGAGCGATTTTGCCGCCTTCACCTTCTGGCGTGATCAGGGCTGGAAGGACGAGGGCATGGTCAACGCCTTCGCCCTTGCCGCCATCGAGGGCTCGGACGGTGGCTTCGTGCTGGGCGTCATGGGGCCGCACACGGCGTCCGCCGGCCGCATCTATTTTCCCGGTGGCACGCCCGACCCGTCCGACATCGCGCCGGACAATCGCGTGGACCTCCACGGCTCCATGCTGCGCGAGCTGACCGAGGAAACCGGGCTTTCGCCCGCCGATATCCTGCGCGACGATGGCTTCACTGGCCTGTTCGACGGGCCGCGCATCGCCCTCATGGGCCGCCTCGTGTTCGACGCCCCGGCCGAGGAACTGGCTCGGCGCATCCGCGCCTTCCTCGCCCGCGAGGCACAGCCTGAACTCGCGGATGTGGCGGTGGTGAAAAGCGACGCCGACCTCACCCCCGCCATGGCGCCCTTCGCGGTGGACTACATGCGCTGGCGCTGGGCCGGAAACTGAGGGCCTCTGCCGGCGCGCGGCGTCTCAGCGCCCGCGGGCGAGACGGGCCGCCTTGCGCTTCGCCATGGTGGCGAGAAGATCGGATGCGGTGAGCACGACGAGCGCGGTCATTGCCAGCGCGGTCGCCGTCAGCCCATAGATGATGATGAAGGCGTAGCCGAAGAAATAGGTCAGGTAGCCAAAGGCGAACACCATGTTCGCGATGAAGAAATACTTGGCGTCGGGCAGGCCGTAGATGGCATCGCGCAGAAGCCAGCCGAAAAAAGGAACATGAAGCACGGCGCGCGTGGCGGTTCGCATGGGGCAGGGTCCGGTGACGTGTATCCAGGCTCGTCCCGCACTGCGGAACGAGCCGAACCTTCACTGGACCTTTGATCTGGATCAATATTCCCATTCGCCGCAGGTGGTGCGGCCTCGCGCCGCGTCGGCAAAGCTTCGGACGTTCGGGTGCGGGCTGACGCGGCGGGGGTGCCCTTGCGGCTGTGGTGGGTGACCGGCGTCAGCTGGCCCCATCGCCCGGCGCACCCGGTCGCTCTCGCCCCCTCCGACCCGCGGTTGACGCCCGCGCCGCCCGCCCTCACAAACCGCACAAAGGGCGGGGGAGGTGGGTGGTGGCGCAGCAGCAGACGGTGGAGGCGCGCGCCTTCGCCAAGGCGGTCCGGCGGCTCATCCCGCTGATGATGGTGCTCTATGTGGTCAGCTTCCTCGACCGCGTGAATGTCGGTTTCGCGGCCCTGACCATGAATGCCGACCTCGGCTTCTCTCCGGA
>JAEZMT010000382.1 GCA_023442085.1 Pseudomonadota bacterium
CCATCGCCTACCCGAACGGTGTGCCCCACATGGGCCACGCCTACGAGGCCATCGCGACGGACTGCATCGCGCGGTTCAAGCGGCTGGACGGCTATGACGTGCGCTTCCTCACCGGCACCGACGAGCACGGCATCAAGATGCTTCAGACGGCCCAGAAGGCCGGCCTGACCCCGCGCGAACTGCTGGACCGGAACGTCCCCCGCTTCCAGGCGATGGTGGAGACCTTCAACCTCTCAATCGACGATTTCATTCGGACCACCGAGGAACGGCACCGCATTTCCACGCAGGCCATCTGGGAAAAGATGGCGGCGAACGGGGATATCTATAAATCTACGTATGCTGGCTGGTATTCGGTTCGCGATGAGGCGTACTACGCGGAGAGCGAGACAACACTGACTGATGCCGGTGTTCGGCTTGGGCCACAGGGGACGCCCGTGGAATGGGTGGAGGAGGAGAGCTATTTCTTCCGCCTCTCGGCATACCAGGATCGACTGCTGGCTTACTATGCCGAAAACCCGGGGTTTATAGCGCCTGACACCCGTCGAAACGAGGTTGTCAGCTTCGTTTCGGGTGGTCTTCAGGACCTCTCCATCTCCCGCACCACGTTCGATTGGGGCATCCCGGTTCCAGGTGATCCAAAGCACATCATGTATGTGTGGGTCGATGCGCTGACCAATTACATCACCGCACTTGGGTATCCGGACGTGGAGGGCGAATTCGCCAAATACTGGCCGGCGGACGTTCATGTCATCGGCAAGGATATTATCCGCTTTCACGCAGTGTACTGGCCGGCGTTTCTCTGGTCCGCCGGGCTGGAGGCGCCGAAGAGGGTGTTCGGACACGGCTTTCTCTTCAACCGCGGAGAGAAGATGTCGAAGTCGGTCGGCAACGTCATCGACCCGTTCGACCTTGCCGCCACCTATGGCGTTGATGCCATTCGGTATTTCTTCTTGCGGGAGGTGGCGTTCGGCCAGGATGGCTCCTACAGCCACGAGGCCATCGTCAACCGCATGAACGCCGACCTCGCCAATGACCTCGGCAACCTCGCCCAGCGCTCGCTGTCGATGATCTCGAAGAATCTCAATGGCTTGGTGCCTACTCCCGGCCCCCTCTCGCGGGAGGACGAGGCCATGCTGGCGCTCGCCGACGGCATGCTGGCGAAAAGTCGGGAGGCCATGGAATCGCAGGCTATCCATTTGTATCTCAACGCAGTTTGGGCCGTGGTCGCGGAAGCGAACCGCTACTTCGCCGCCCAGGCCCCCTGGGCCCTGCGCAAGACCGATCCCGACCGGATGGAGACGGTGCTCTGGGTCACCGCCGAGGTGATCCGGCAGGTCGCCATCCTGGCCCAGCCGGTGATGCCGGAGAGTGCAGCCAAGTTGTTGGATCTTGTGGCGATTCCGGCCGGGGAGCGGGGCTTCGACCGGCTCGATCCGGCCTTCCGCCTGGCCGCCGGCCTCGCCCTTCCGACCCCCGTCGGGGTGTTCCCGCGCTATGTGGAGCCGGAAGCCGCCACCTGAGCGAAGGGGTGTGCAGGGACCGGAAATATCTTAACCTTGCTAGGGTTTTGTAGTTTACAGCACGCGGGGCTGGGGGAACTGGAGCGGTGGGAATGACGGGCGTGAGATGGGTTTCGGTGGCCGCGGTGGCGCTGGCACTGGCCGGCTGCTCCAGCAGCTACGACCGCGCTCCGGCGCCTTCCCCCACCTATGATCCGATCCCCCCGGCGATGCCCACCGAGATGCCGCCGGCGGTGCCGGAAGGTCCCGCCGTTCCGCGCATCGAGGTGAAGCTCGCCGGCGCCGACGCCACCCTCGTGCGCGCCCGCATCGCCACCTCCCGCCGTGCCCGCCAGTACACGATCACCGTGGACCAGCCGGCCCAACTCATTGCGGAAAAACGCCTTCCGCCCGACGAGGCCATGCGGCGGACCAACGGCCAGAGCCAGGATGCCGCCTTCCGGCTCGACTACATCTTCAACACCTCGGGCGGCAACGTGACCGTGTCGCTGGAAGCCTCCATCGTCACCAATCCCGGCCGTCCCGGCGAGCGCGTGCAGCCCATCACCATGCCGGGACCGGACGCGGACGCGCTCAAGGAAGAGATCAGCGCGGCCCAGTAGCCGCGCTTTTCAACGCTGGCGCGGGGTGCCGGTGAGGCGCTCCACCGCGATGACCGTGGCGAGGGCGGCGATCGTCTTCACCACCGCGCCGGGGAGGAAGGGCAGGAAGCCCCGCTCCAGCGCGAACACCGGCCCCATCTTGGTCGCGAGCCAGCCTGCGCCCATCACCATCAGCACCAGATGGCCCAAGGCGAGCACCCCGAGCAGCGGCAACGGCCGCAGGCGTGCCCAGGTTTCCTGAAGCCAGCCCACCAGCAGCGCCGTCACCAGAAACCCGACGATGAAGCCGCCGGAGGTGCCTGTGAGCATGGCGAGCCCGCTGCGCCCGCCCGAAAACACCGGCAGGCCCATCAGGCCGGCGAGGAGATAGATCGCGACGGTCAGCCCGCCGAACTGCCAGCCCATGAGGGCCGCCAGCGTAATCAGCACATAGCTTTGCAGGGTGATCGGCACCGGCTGGATCGGGATGGAGAGCTGGGCGCTCCACGCGAGCAGGGCCACGCCCACCACCAGGCCCGCGATGGCCCAGAGGCTGGACGCATCCGCCAGGCGGGCGAGGGCAGGGCGGAACGGAGGCGGGGTCTTGAGCATGTCGGTCCAGGCATCAGTGGGGCCGTCCGGGCCCGCGTTCATGCCCGCGATACCTGTGCAGGTGGGATGCGGCAAGCCCAACCGTGGCCGCAGCGCAGGGTCGACACGCCTCGACGTCGCGGATCGATGCGCTTATGTGAAGCGCGCACCGTCCGCAGGATCACCATGCTCGTCGACAGCCATTGCCACCTCGATTTCCCCGACTTCGCCGCCGAGCTGCCGGAGGTGGTGGCCCGCGCCGAGGCAGCTGGCGTCTCGCATCTGGTGACCATCTCCACGCGGGTGCGCCGTTTCAACGAGATCCTCGCCATCGCCGAGCGGTTCGACAGCGTGAGCTGTTCGGTCGGCACCCACCCCCATCAGGCCGGCGAGGAAACCGACGTGACGGTGAAGGAGCTGGTGGATCTCTCCCGCCATCCCAAGGTGGTGGCGATCGGCGAGGTCGGGCTCGATTACCATTACGATCTGGGCCCTCGGGAGGCGCAGGC
>JAEZMT010000388.1 GCA_023442085.1 Pseudomonadota bacterium
GTGCCCGAGAATTCAAGCCCTTCGCGGCCGACGCCCACGCCGTAGCGCAGCGCCTTGCCATTCTCCTGTACGAGATAGAGGAAGCGGTTTTTCGGATCGACCACCAGCGTGCCCGGCTCCTGTCCGGCGGGGGCGTTCACCAGTTGGCGGACGTTGCGGGGCTTGATGTCGTCCGGATCGGCGGCGGGAATGCGGAAGCCACCATCCTCCAGCGCGCCATAGCGCGCCGCGTCCGAAGGTGCGACGCGCGGCGCCTTCACCGGCATCTCCTCCTGCGTGGTCACGCAGGCCCCCAGCGCCAGCGGCAGGACGAGAGTGGTGAACAGGCCGCGGCGGGAGAGCGGACGGGAGGCGGAGAGGATATCCACGTGCGGCATCATTCCCCCGCGGCCTGGCGGCGGCGGGCTTCGGCCACGGCGCGCTTGAAGCTGGCATAGTCGAGGGTCGAGGCGAGCAGCGGGCCGACCAGATAGGTGGGCGTGCCGCTGAGGCCGAGGGAGTCCGCCTGCGCGGCGTTGCGCTTCAGGAGCGCGCCGATGTCGCCGATGTGCGCCTTCAGGTCCGCCATCAGCCGGTCGAGGTCGACGCCCGAGCCGGCCACCGCCTTCAGCATGGTGGGCTCGTCAATGCGGCGGCCGGGGATGGCCATCAGCGCGTTATGGACGGTCTCGTAGCGGTCCTGATAGGTCGCCGCGAGGGCCAACTGCGCGCCGTAGACCGAAGCCTCGGTGAGCACCGGCCAATCCTTGTAGACGAGCCGGATGTGCCCGTCCTCCTTCACCACGCGTGCAAGGTCCGGCGCCGATTTCTTGCAGAAGGGGCAATTGTAATCGAGGAAGGCGACGATGGTGACGTCGCCATCCGGGTTGCCGAACGTCGGCGCGGCAGGGTCGCGGAGGATGGCGTTGACGTCGACGCCTTCCGCGAGTGCCACGCGCGTGCCCGCCAGCGCAGCCGGCATAAGCGCCGTGAGCGCGGCGGTGCGGATGAAGTCCCTGCGTCGCATGGGGTGTCCTTCGGTCATGGGGTCAGAGGCCCGCTTGAATGGCGAGGTGGTCGATGTCGGCAAGGGTCAGCGCGCCCACGCGGCGCGATCCCGGCACCTCGCGGCCGGCGGGATCGAGGAGGAACAGGGTGGGCGGGCCGATGACGGCGTAGCGGCCCATGAGGGCCTGCGTGCCGTCGCCATACCGGGTCACGTCCACCGCGATCCGATCGAGCCCGGACAGGCGCGCGGCGGCGGCCGGCTCCGCCATCGCCGTTTCGTTGGACTTGCAGACCGTGCACCAGTCGGCGGTGAAGGAGACGAGGGTTGGGCGGCCTTCCTGACGGGCGGCGAGCGCCTGCGTCAGCGCCGCGGGAGACGACACGCGCACCTCCCGCGATTCCGCGATGGCGGGGCGGGCCAGCGCGGCGAGGAAGCCGATGGGGCGCAACGGGTCGTTCGCGCCGCCGGCGGCGCCGACCAGCAGCAGGAGCCCGCTCGCCACGGCGGCGATGCCTGCCGTTTTGCCGATCCGGCGGCCGGCATCGGCGTCGACGGTGAGCGCATCGAAACCGCCGGCGAACACGCCGAGGCCGATGGCGAGGAGGCCGTAAAGGGCCAGCCCCGCCGCGTCGGGCAGCACGCGCGCCGCGAGCCATGCGGCGATGGCAAGGAAGAGCACGCCGCAGCCGTGCTTGATGGCGAGAAGCCAGCGTCCCGAGCGCGGCAGGATCTGCGCGCCGAACGCGCCCACCGCCACCAGCGGCGCCGCCATGCCGAGGCCCAGCATGAACAGAGCGGAGCCGCCGCGCGCGGCATCGCCCGTCTGTGCCGCATAGAGCATGGCGGCGGCGAGCGGCGGCGTCACGCACGGTCCCACCACCAGCGCGGAGGCGAAGCCGAGCCCGGCCGCCCCCGCCATGGAGCCGCGCCCGCCCGACGGCAGCCGCGCCGCCAGCGCGGAGGGAACGGCGAGATCGACGAGGCCGAACATCGCTCCGGCCAGCCCGGCGAACACGGCGGCCATCAGCCCGATGGCCCATGGCGTCTGCAGCGCCGCCTGAAGGTTGGCGCCGGTCCAGGCGGCCGCCATGCCGAGCACGCCATAGGCGGCGGCCATGGCGAGACCATAGGCACCGGACAAGGCGAGGCCGCGGGCCGGCGTCGGCTTTGCCCCGCCACCGGCGAGGATGCCGGAGAGGATCGGCAGCATGGGGAAGACGCAGGGCGTGAAGGCGAGCAGCAGGCCGAGGCCGAAGAAGGCCCCGAGCAGGGGCAGCAGGCCCCGGTGAAACAGCGCATCCATCGCTACCGGTTGCGCGGGCTGGGCTGGAGCCTCTGGCGTCGCGGCGGGCTCGGGCGGGGAGGCGGCGCCCCCCCGCGGTGCCGCTCCCCGCGCCTCGCCCACCGGCGCGCCGGTGTCCGAGGCTTCGGACGGCGGTCGGGCAGCGCTGACGGCAAGGGTTGAAAGATCCACCCGCCGTGTCACGGCGGGGTAGCAGACCCCCTGCTCGGCGCAGCCCTGGAAAGTGACGTCCAGTGCCCCCGTGGTCGGCAGGCCGGTGGCCTCGGCCGTCACCGCGCGGTGATAGATCTCCACCGGCCCGAAGTTCGGATCGTCCTTTTCCTCGCCCGGCGGCAAGGCGAGGGGGACGAGGGTGCCGTCCTTCCCGGCCTTCAGGCTTTCGCGATAGAGATAGGTGCCCGGCGCGATGCGCCAGCTCAGGGACAGGCTTCCGCTCGTCCCTCGTGTCGCCGAGACGGTGAAGGCCTCGTCGGCCTTCAGGATGCGGCCCTGCGCCAGCGCGGGGGCGGCGCCGGTGGCCGACAGTGCGGCCAGCGCCAGCACGACGCAGGCGCGGCGGAGGAGCGACAGGGGAGAGCGGGGCGTGTTCGCGACCATGACCGCTCCCTCGGATGCCTACCTTAAGCGGGCCTTAAGGTCGCTGTAGAAGGGAAGAGGCAAGGAGACAGGCCTGATGCGCATACTGGTCGTCGAGGACGATCCGGTCCTGATGGACGGGCTCAAGGTGGGGCTCGGCCTCGCCGGGGCGACGGTGGACGATGCGACGACCTGCGCCGATGCGCGGGCGGCGCTCGCGACCGCGCGCTTCGATGCGGTGGTGCTGGACGTGATGCTCCCCGACGGCTCTGGCCTCGACGTGCTCGCCGGCCTGCGCGCGCAAGGCGACGCAACGCCCGTCCTGCTGCTCACCGCCCTCGACGAGGCGCCGGACCGGGTGCGCGGCCTCGACGGCGGCGCAGACGACTATCTCGGCAAGCCGTTCGACCTCGACGAACTGAACGCCCGGGTGCGCGCCATCGCCCGCCGCGGCCACGGCCGGGCGGGGCCGCTGCTCAAGGTGGGGACGCTGGTGCTCGATCCCGCCACCCTCGCGGCGACGCTGGATGGGCAGCCCATCCCCCTGTCGCGGCGGGAATTCGCGGTGCTCTCCACGCTGATGGAGCGGCCGGGCGTGATCCGGTCCCGCATGGAGATCGAGGAGCGGCTCTACGGCTGGCAGGAAGAGGTGGAGAGCAACGCCGTGGAGGTGCACATCCACAATCTTCGGGCCAAGGTGGGCCGCGAGACCATCGAGACCGTGCGCGGCCTCGGCTATCGCGTCAGGGGGCCGGCATGACCTCGCTCAAGCGCAGGCTGGTGCTGATCCTGCTGGCGGCAACCGGCGTCATCTGGCTGTGCGCCACCGCCTGGATCTACGCCTCCAGCCGCAGCGAGCTGGAGCATGTGCTGGACACCCGCCTGCAGGAGGCGGCGCGCATGGTCCATTCGCTGGTGGCCGGCGGCAATATCGCCGCCGCCGAGGCCGTGGCGCAGGCGACGGCCCCGCCGGAGGCCGGCTATGAGCGCCAGCTCTCGTGCCAGATCTGGTCGCTGGATGGCCGCCTCGTGGCGAAGTCCGGCGGTGCGCCGGAGGAGGCGCTGGCGGGTCCCGCGGAAGGCTTCTCCGCGCGCACGGTGAACGGCGAGCCGTGGCGGGTCTACACCATCCTCGACCCGGACAAAGGCGTGCGGGTAATGGTGGGCGATCGCATCGGCCTGCGCGACCGGCTGGTGCGCGATCTGGTGGCGGGGCTGCTGGCGCCGGTGATCCTCATCGTGCCCCTGCTCGGCCTGCTCATCTGGATCAGCGTCGGCCGTGGCCTCGCGCCGCTCACTGCGGTGGCCGGCGACATCGCCGCCCGTGACGGCGAGGACATGCGCCCCGTGTCGCCTGCCGCGGCCCCGGCCGAGATCCGCCCGCTGCTGGAGGCCATCAACGGCCTGTTTGCCAAGGTGGAGGCCGCGCGGCGGCAGGAGCGCGACGTGACCGCCTTCGCCGCGCACGAACTGCGCACGCCCCTCGCCGGCCTGAAGACGCAGGCCCAGATCGCGCTGGCGGCGCACGACGCGCCGACGCGGGAGGGCGCGCTGCGGCAGATCCTCGTCTCGGTGGACCGCACGACCCGCCTCGTGCGGCAGCTGCTGGCGCTGGCCAAGCTCGAAGGCACCCCGTCCCCGCCGCTCGAAGCCTCCGGCGAGACGGAGGCGGGGGCGCTGCTGCGCGACATCGTGCGCCAGACGGCGAAGCCCGCGGCGGCCCATGTGGTGGTGGACGACGCCCTCGATGCGGTGAAGCTGAAGGGCGACCACGAGGCCCTGCACCTGATGCTGCGGAACCTCCACGAGAACGCCGTCGAACACATGACCGGCGGCGGCACCATCGCCTGGCGCGTGTGCGCCGGCGGCCTGTGCGTGGAGGACGAGGGGCCGGGCATTCCGGAGAACGAACTGCCGCTGGTGACGCGCCGCTTCTACCGGGGCCGCAGCCGGAGCGGAGCGGGAAGCGGCCTCGGGCTCACCATCGCCGCCATGGCCGCCGCCCGCGCCGGCGCCCGGCTCACGCTGGAAAACCGCCCTGATCGACAGGGGCTGAGAGCCACGATCAGTTGGTTGCGCACCTGACAATCGTGCAATGGCGGCTCCGGCCCAAGCGAACAATTGCCGCCTGCCGCTCGATTCGACCTGCACTGGGATGGAACAGGGAACACCGATCATCCGGACAATTCTCTGGCCTAAAATGTTTCAGACCCAGGAGTCGCTTGCGCTCCGTCGCGTGGATGACGCAGGAGCCATTCGTGCCTGTTCCACCCACTAGGCTCATCTACCTAAAAACTATGCTGCTACAAGGTGTTAATTGGGGCAGATAGGTGGGCTCGAACCTCCGACCTCCGGCTCCACAAGCCGGTGCGACGGTCGGATCACCGCTTCCTTCTTCACTTATAAGTACTTTGACTTTGGTGGCGACGCGGGGCGACCTAGCCGACTTCAATATCTCGCCATCTGATTTTTCTTTATATGTCAGATGCTTAAATGGTGCCGGATGAGGGGATCGAACCCCCGACCTTCGGTTTACAAAACCGCTGCACTACCGCTGTGCTAATCCGGC
>JAEZMT010000399.1 GCA_023442085.1 Pseudomonadota bacterium
CCAATGCCGATCCGGTGACGCAATATTCCGCCGGCTCCTTTGCCCAGCCCATCCGCCGGGTGTTCGCCCGCACCCTCTTCGCCGCGCGCGAACGGGTGGAGATGCCGCCGCCCGGCTCCCTCGCCCCGGCGCGCATCGAGATCACCGCCCGCGATCCCGCCTGGGCCTTCCTGTTCCTGCCGCTGGCCGGGCTGGTGGACCGCATCGCGACGCGGGCCAACCGCCTGCAATATCTCACCATCCGCCAGTATCTGGCGCTGGTGTTCGGCGCCCTCGTCCTCCTGCTCCTGGTGCTGGCGCTATGGACATGATGGCGAACCTGCTGGTGCAGGGCACCCAGATGCTGCTGGTGCTGGCGCTGGCGCCGCTCCTCACCGGCCTCGTGCGCAAGGTGAAGGCGCGCCTGACACGGCGGCGCGGCGCCAGCGTGTTTCAGCCCTACCGCGACCTCGCGCGGCTCCTGAACAAGGAGGCGGTGCTGGCCCACAACGCCTCCTGGCTGTTCCGCGCCGTGCCCTACCTGCTCTTCGCGGCCACCTGGGTGGCGGCGGCTCTGGTGCCCACCTTCGGCACCGGACTCATCTTCTCCTGGTCGGCGGACCTCATCGTCATCACCGCGCTGCTCGGCTCGGCCCGCTTCTTCCTCGCGCTGGCGGGCATGGATGTGGGCACCAGCTTCGGCGGCATCGGGTCGAGCCGGGAGGTGATGATCTCGTCGCTGGCCGAGCCGGCGATGATCATGATCGTCTTCTCCCTCGCCCTCGTCGCCCATTCCACCCAGCTCTCCACCATCGCCTCGGTGATGGTCGCGGGCGTCGGCCTGCGCGTGTCGCTGGCGCTGGCGCTGGTGGCGCTCGCCATCGTCGCGGTGGCGGAGAACGGGCGCATCCCGGTGGACAATCCCGCCACCCATCTGGAGCTGACCATGGTCCACGAGGCCATGGTACTGGAATACTCCGGCCGCCACCTCGCGCTCATCGAGCTGGCCGCGCAGCTGAAGCTGCTGCTCTTCCTCTCCCTCGTCGCCTGCGTGTTCGTACCGTGGGGACTGGCACCGGCCGGCGCCGGGGCGGGCGCGCTGCTGCTGGGCATGGCGAGCTATGGCTTGAAGCTCGCGGCGGGCGCGGTGCTGCTCGCGGTGTTCGAGACGTCCATTGCCAAGATGCGGGTGTTCCGGGTGCCGGACTTCCTCGGCGCCGCGCTCATGCTCGGGCTGCTCGGAACCCTGCTCCTCTTCGTGTCGAGGATCCTGTGATGGACCGCACGCTGGAACTCGCGCACGGAACGCCGCTGGATGCCGCCCTCTCGGCGAGCCTCGTGTTCGACGTGGCCCACCTGTTCGCCGGCGCGCTGGTGCTCATCAGCTTCCTGATGCTCTATCAGGACCGGCTCTACGCCTTGCTCAAGGTGTTCGCGCTGCAGGCGGTGGTGCTCGCCCTCTCGGTGGGCTGGCAGGCGCTAGCGCAGGATGCCCCGCATCTCTACGTGACCGCCGCCATCGCCCTCGTGTTCAAGGCGGTGGTGATCCCGCTGGCGCTGGCGCGGATGGTCACCCGCCTTGGCATCCACCGGCAGGTGGAGACGGTCGTCTCCATCGGCCCCACCATGCTGGCCGGCATCGCCCTCGTGGCGCTCTCCCTCGTGGTCATGCTGAAAGCCACCGCCGGCGTCGGCGGCGCGGCGGATGCGCTGGCGCGGGAAGACCTCGCCTTCGCCCTCTCCGTGGTGCTGCTCGGCCTTCTGATGATGGTGACGCGGCGCAATGCCGTCAGTCAGGTCATCGGCTTCATGTCGCTGGAGAACGGGCTCATCCTCGCCGCCACCGGTGCCAAGGGTATGCCGCTGGTGGTGGAGATTTCCGTCGCCTTCTCGGTGCTCATCGCCCTCATCGTCATCGGCATCTTCCTGTTCCGCATCCGCGAGCGGTTCGACACCGTGGACGTGGACGCCCTCGACCGCTTCCGGGGAGGGCGTGCATGAGCCTCCTCTCAGACCCCGCTCCCCTCCTCGCCGCGGTGCCTGCCGCGAGCGCGGTGCTGCTGGCGCTGGTGCCCTCCTATCGCCTGGGCGCGCTCCTCAACGTAGCGGCCTGCGGCCTCACCTTCGCGCTGGCGCTGCTGCTGCTCGGCGCCCCGCGGGTCGCCGGGCCGTTCCTCATCGTGGACGATCTCAACATCGTCTTCGTGGTGCTGAACACCTTCGTCGCCTTCACCACAGCCTGGTTTTCCGCCGGCTACATCGCCCACGAGCTGGAGACGGGGCGGCTGACGCCGCTCAACCTGCGCTTCTACCACGCCATGTATCAGGTGCTGCTCGGCGCCATGACGCTGGCGCTCCTCTCCAACAATCTCGGCGTCATGTGGGTGGCCATCGAGGTGGCGACGCTGACCACCGTGCTCATGGTCGGCCTCTACCGCACCGAGGCGGCCATCGAGGCGGCGTGGAAATATTTCATGCTGGGCTCGGTGGGCATCGCGCTCGCCTTGTTCGGCACCATCCTCGTCTACATGGTGGCCCAGCCCGTGGTGGGCGAAGGCGCGGGCGGGATGATCTGGAGCGTGCTGATGAAGCGCGCCCGCGATTTCGATCCGGCGCTGCTCAACGTCGCCTTCGTCTTCCTGCTGCTGGGATACGGCACCAAGGTGGGCCTCGCCCCGCTCCATGCCTGGCTGCCGGATGCCCATTCCGAAGGTCCCACCCCCATCTCGGCGGTGCTCTCGGGCCTGCTGCTCAACGTGGCGCTATTCGCGGTGCTCCGCTTCAAGTCGCTGCTCGCCGCCCATCCCGGTACGCTGGCGCCGGGGCCGCTGATGATGGCCATGGGCGTCGGTTCTTTGCTGCTCGCCGGCTTCATGCTGTACCGGCGGCGGGACATCAAACGGCTGTTCGCCTATTCCTCCATCGAGCACATGGGCATCATCGCCTTCGCCTTCGGGCTGGGCGGGCCGTTGGCGAATTTCGCCGGGCTGCTGCACATGACCATGCACAGCCTCACCAAGTCCGCCATCTTCTTCGCGGTGGGCCACGCCTGTCAGGTGAAGGGCACGCAGGAACTGGCGAAGATCCGCGGGCTCACCACCTCCCACCCGCTGCTCGGCTGGAGCCTGGTGGCCGGCGTCGTCGCCATTGCCGGCCTGCCGCCGGCCGGCGTGTTCATGAGCGAGTTCCTGGTGGTGACGAGCGCATTCGCCGCGCGGCCGTGGCTGGCGCTGATCCTCGTACTCGGGCTGCTGACTGCCTTCGGCGCGTTGATGCTGAAGCTCTCCGCCATCGCCTTCGGCGAGCCGAGCCCGGGCACTGATCCGGTGAAGGCCAGTTTCGTGCCCATGGGCGTGCACCTCGCTTTGGTCTTCGCCGCCGGGCTTTATCTGCCGCCTGAGCTGGTCGCGTGGTTCCGCCACGTGGCCGCGGTGCTGGGCTAGGAGGGCGGCATGACGAGTTTCTCCGACCTCTCCACCCGCAACGGCTCCACCTGCCGTCCCTGGCCGCGCGTGAGCGTGACGGAGGCGGAATGGACCGGCCTCTGCGCAGAGCTGGCCGCCGGCCGGCTGACCCTCTCCGCTCTGTTCGGCGACAGCGCCACCGTCCACATGGCGCTGCTCGAGGAGGCGTCCGGCCGGCTCGCCCTCGCGAGCCTCCCCTGCCCGACCGGCACCTTTCCCTCCGTCGCCCGCCACCATCCGCCCGCCGCCCGGCTGGAGCGGACCATCCGCGATCTCTTCGGCCTCACACCCATGGGCGCGCCCGATGGGCGCCCATGGCTGGACCACGCCCGCTGGGGCGTGCGCGCGCCGCTCGGCACCGCCATCCCCGATGCGGCAGCGGGCGAGGCCTATCCCATCCTGCCGGTGGAGGGTGAAGGGCTGCACCAGATCCCGGTCGGCCCGGTCCATGCCGGCATCATCGAGCCGGGCCATTTCCGCTTCTCCGCCTATGGCGAGACGGTGGTGCGGCTGGAGGAACGCCTCGGCTATGTCCACAAGGGCACGGAAGGCCTGATGGCCGGCCGGACGCCGGAAGAGGCCGCCCGCATCGCGGGGCGCCACTCGGGCGATGCCACCGTGGCCTATGCGCTCGCCTTCTGCCGCGCCGTGGAAGCCGCGCGCAGCGTCGCCATCCCGGAGCGCGCCCATGGGCTGCGCGGCCTGATGGCGGAGCTCGAACGCCTCGCCAATCATCTCGGCGACATCGGCGCCATCTGCAACGATGCCGCCTTCGCGATCATGCTCGCCCATTGCGGTGTGCTGCGCGAGCGCGTGCTGCGCGCCTCCGCCCGCGCCTTCGGCCATCGGCTGATGATGGACCGCGTGGTCCCGGGCGGCGTGGCGCAGGACATTTCAGCGGAAGGCATCACCGGCGTGAAGGCCATGGTGGCCGAGGTGCGCCGCGCCTTCCCCGCCCTCGTCCGCCTCTATGACGAAACCGCCTCCTTGCAGGACCGCACGGTGGGCACCGGCTTCACCAAGCCGGACTATGTGCGCCAGTTCGGAGCCGGCGGCTTCATCGGCCGCGCCTCCGGCCGCGGCTTCGATGCCCGCCGGGCCCTGCCCTATCCGCCCTATGACCGGCTGCCGTTCGAGGTGCCGGTGCGCACGGATGGCGACGTGAACGCCCGCGTCTGGGTGCGCATCCGCGAGGTAGAGGAAAGCCTCGGCCTCATCATCCGCCTCATCGACACGCTGCCCAAGGGCGACATCCTCGTCCCCGTGCCGGCGGGCGGCGGCGAGGGGGTGGCGCTGGTGGAGAGTTTCCGGGGCGATGTCTTCGCCTTCGTGGCCCTGGAGGCGGACGGGCGCGTGCGCCGGGCGCATCTGCGCGATCCCTCCTGGTTCCAGTGGCCGCTCCTGGAAACCGCCATCGAGGGCAACATCGTCGCCGACTTCCCCCTCTGCAACAAATCCTTCAACTGCTCCTATTCGGGGGTAGACCTGTGATGCGCCGGCTCCTGCTTCAGGGCCTGCTCAAGGCCCCGCTCACCGAAAAAGGCCCCGATGACGCGGCTGTCGAAGCCCTCGCGCGGGAACTCGACGCCGCCGCCCGCTCCCGGCTCGGCCGCAGCCTCTCCATCCGCGAGGTGGATGCCGGCTCGTGCAACGGCTGCGAGCTGGAGATCCACGCGCTGGGCAACGCCTTCTACGATCTCGACCGCTTCGGCATCCGCTTCGTCGCCTCGCCCCGCCACGCGGACGTGCTGCTGGTGACGGGACCGGTGGCGAAGAACATGGCCGAGGCCCTGAAGCGCACCTATGACGCCACCCCCGGCCCAAAATGGGTGGTGGCGGCCGGCGACTGCGCCATCAACGGCGGCCTCTTCGCCGGCAGCTATGCGGTGACCGATGGTGCCGGTGCGGTCATCCCGGTGGATTTGAAAATCCCCGGCTGCCCGCCGACGC
>JAEZMT010000459.1 GCA_023442085.1 Pseudomonadota bacterium
CCGCCGCCCGCATGGCCGCGAGCACACGGGAAATGGGCTCCAGCGGCGCGCGGGTGAGGGAGATGTCGTACCCCATCGCATCCACATAGCCGCCGGGGCCGCAGAAATCGGTCTGCATGTCGATGACAACCAGCGCGGTGTCCTTCGGCGAGATCACGCCGTCGAAGGGCCAGGAATAGGGGTCGGCGGCAATCACGGGCACGGGTTCCTCCAGATCGATGGGACGCGCAGCAGGCGCCCTCTCGACCGCAGCAAGATGCGGGCCGCCAACCGGCATCTTTTGGAAATGCTATATATTACAGATGCTTATATTGACCTCCGGATCATGCAGACGCCGGCCAAAGCGGGCCATCGCCGTCGCATTGCATGCACAGCGTATGCATATGCCTATTTTTTAGTCTTATTTTAGCACGCACGTTCTAAATCAGAGGTAGCAACGTGCGGCCGCTACGCCCAATTCGCCGCCGGGCAGGCCAGCACCGCCTCTCCTCTTAAACCACTCTGCGGGCGTGGTTTTCCTCCGGAGCTTTCGGCCCACGAGAAAAATTGCGCGTCTTGCGGTGGCAGATGGCCCCTCGCTTGCTTCGGTCAGGACGATCAAGACGTCCAAGCCTCGCCCGGCGAGCGAAATGGCGCACGATCGTTCACGACGACCCCGGTATGCAACTGACCATTTCTGATCGAAAAATAGGCAAATAAATGCAGTCGGACATTTCGGGCTGGCGCCGCTGGGGGTACATGGCCATCGGGCCGCTCGCCCTCTTCCTGATCTGGTACGGCGTGTTCGCCGCCGGCCTCGTCACGCCCAAGCTGCTGCCGTCTCCCGTGCGCACGCTCCAGGCCATCTGGGAGAACATGGGCTCCGGGCTCGGGCAGGATTTTCTCTACACGCTGGAGCGCACGCTCCACGCCTTCGCCCTCGCCGCCCTCCTGGGCGTGCCGCTGGGCATCGTGGTGGGGGCGAGCGAGAAATTCTACCGCTCCATTGAATTCCTCATCGACTTCTTCCGCTCCACGCCCGCCACGGCCATGTTCCCGCTGTTCATGATCATCTTCGGGCTGGGCGATTTCTCGAAGATCTCGGTGGCGGCCTTCGCCGCCTTCCTCGTCATCCTGTTCAACGTGGCCTACGGCGTGATGCACGCGCGGCCCACCCGCATGCTGGCGGCCCGCGTGATGGGCGCCTCGCGCCTGCGCGTGTTCAAGGACGTGATGTTCTACGAGAGCCTGCCGCAGACCTTCATCGGCCTGCGCACCGGCGTCTCCATGGCGCTGGTGGTGATCGTGGTGGCCGAGATGTTCATCGGCTCCGACAACGGCCTCGGCAAGCGCATCATCGACAGCCAGATCACCTTCGACCTGCCGCAGCTCTACGGCACCATCCTGGTGTCCGGCATCCTCGGCTACGGCCTCAACCTCCTCTTCCTCGCCACCGAGAAGCTGCTGGTCCACTGGGCCGGCCGCTGATCGCTGACCTTTCCGCCCTGCCCTGAAGGAACCGACCATGACCACCCGCCGCACTTTCGTCCTCGGCGCCGGCGCCGCGACGCTCGCCGCCGCCTCGTCCTTCCCGCGGCCGCTCCGCGCCCAGCCGAAGGAGAAGGTGGTGGTCTCCTGGCTGCCCATCATGCAGTCCTTCGCCTATTACGTGGCGCTGGAGCAGAAGCTGTTCGAGAAGCGCGGCATCGAGATCGAGTCCGTGCGCTTCCAGGCGCCGAACCAGATCATCGATTCCCTCGTCTCCGGCCGGGCCGACGCCGGCGCGCCGGGCGCCGCCGCCGGCATCGCGGTGATCGCCGAGACCCAGTTTCCCGGTACCTTCAAGGTGTTCGGCCTGCAGGGCGGCGGGATCAAGGTGAACCGCATCAACGATGCGCTCATCGTCGCCAACAATTCCCCCATCGCCACCTTCGCCGATCTGAAGGGCAAGTCGCTGGGCCACCTGCCGGGCATTCAGTGGCGCACCCTCTCGCGCTACATGGTGCGCAAGGCCGGCCTCGACCCGGACAAGGACGTGCGCCTCGTGGAGCTGGCCGTCGGCCTTCAGGTGCAGGCGGTGGTGGCCGGCACGGTGGACGCGACGCTCTCGCTGGAGCCCGTCGGCTCCATCGCCGTGGCGCTGGGCGAGGCGAAGCGCGCCATCACCAATCCCATGTCGCTGGCGGTCTACGACCCCTTCTATTCGGGCGTGTCGCTGCTCACCACCAAGTTCATCAAGGAGCGGCCCAAGGTGGCCAAGGCCTTCGTGGAAGCGCTCGACGAGGCCACCATCATGGCCGAGAAGAACTACACCTCGCTCCGCACCATCCTGCCCGCCTACACGGCGGTGAAGCCGGACCAGGTGGAGATCGTGGCGCAGCCCTACCTGCGCCCGTGGACCGAGCTGAACGAGACCGACCTCACCTCCTACCAGACCTTCGTCAACGTGTTCCGTTCCGAGGGCGCGCTGAAGCAGGACTTCGACATCAAGCCCTTCATCCTCAAGCCGTCGGACCTGTCGTGAGCGCCTTCGCCATGACCGCGCGGGAGCCCAAGACGCGGGAGCCGGCGGGGGAGACCCTGCCGGACCTCACCTGGTTCACGCCCGGCACCCACATCACCATCCGCGGGCTAACCAAGACGTTCCGCGGCAACCCGGTCTATACCGGCTTCGACATCGACTTCCCGCGCGGCGGCATCGTCTCCATCTTCGGGCCGAACGGCTGCGGCAAGTCCACGCTCATCAACATGATCTCCGGCATCCTGCCCTATGATGCCGGACAGATCCTGTTCGACGGCAAGACGATCGCCGAGACGCGCATCGGCTATGTGTTCCAGAACTATCGCGAGGCGCTGTTCCCCTGGCAGCGGGCCATCGACAACATCCATTACCCGCTGAAGA
The DNA here is from genome assembly GCA_023442085.1 of Pseudomonadota bacterium. Lineage (GTDB taxonomy): Bacteria > Pseudomonadota > Alphaproteobacteria > Rhizobiales > Xanthobacteraceae > Xanthobacter. The sequence continues at coordinate 2,882 of JAEZMT010000459.1, forward strand.
TGATGGGCGTGCCCAAGGCCGAGCGGGAGCGGCGCATCGAGAAGCTGGCGGCGCAGTTCGACCTCAAGTTCGACCTCCACCGCTACCCTTATGAAATGTCCGGCGGCCAGCAGCAGACCGTCTCCATCATGCGCGCGCTGGTGGTGGATCCGGAAGTGCTGTTCCTCGACGAGCCCTTCTCGGCGCTCGACTACGAGATGACGCTGACCATGCGCGACCTGCTCCAGAAGGTGCTCACCGAGACGCGCACCACCACCCTCCTCGTCAGCCACGATCTGGAAGAGGCCGTGTGGCTCTCCGACAAGGTGCTGCTGCTCACCCGCAGGCCATCGCGCATCGCCGAATACATGGACATCGACTTGCCCCGGCCGCGCAATTCCGAGACCATATCGGACCCGCGCTTCGTGGCGCTGAAGGCCCATGCGCTGGAGGTGTTCCAGACGGCGGTGAGGAGCAGCGCGCCATGAACCCCACCACGAGTTCGAGCAGTCCAGAAGCGCCCCCCTATCGCGGCTATCACGACATCGGCGGCCGCCCCGCCGGTCCGGTGGTGAAGGACGAATACGCCTTCGCCGACTGGCAGAAGCTCTCGGAAGCCATGCGCGGCGCGCTGGAGGCCAAGGGGCGCATCGTCTCCCTCGACGAGATCCGCCGGGTGTTCGAGAGCTTCGGCGAGGACCTCTACAACACCCTCGGCTTCTACGAGCGGCGGGCGGAAGCCCTCACCGTGCTGCTCGACGAGAAGGGCATCGTGCCCCGCGCCGCCGTGCTCACCCGCATGGACGCCATCGCCGCCATGGAATGCCGTCAGGTGGACCATGCGGCCAAAACAGTGTCCGGGAAGAGCGCCCCGCCCGCCGAGACCCCCGCCCCATGAGCGGCCCCCGCTTCGTCCCGGGCGACCGCGTGCGCATCCTCGACATCGGCAAGCCCGGCCATGTGCGCATTCCCTGGTATGTGCGGCACAAGGTGGGCGTGGTGGAGCGCCATTGCGGCGCCTATCCCAATCCGGAAGAGCTTTCCTGCGCGCGGCCGGGGCTGCCGGCCATCGACCTTTATCGCGTGCGCCTCGGCCAGCGCGACCTCTGGCCCGATTATGCCGGCGCGCCCGACGATACGCTGGAGATCGAAGTCTACGACCACTGGCTCGCGCCGGCACAGGACGACGCCCCATGATTGCGACACCCGCCTCCCCCGCCGAGATGAGCGCCGTTCCCGTGATCGAGGGGCATCAGGGCTCCGACTATTACGCGCTGATGACCCGTGCCCTGCACCAGATCCTGCTGGAGGAGGGCCTGCTCGCCCCCGAGGAGACGGACAGGGTGATCGCCGCCCTCGAGGCGCCCCGGCCGGAATGGGGCGCGCGGCTGGTGGCCCGCGCCTGGGTGGATCCCGCCTTCAAGGCCCGGCTTCTGAAGGACGGTGCCGGCGCCGCCGCGGAGCTGGGCTTCACCATCAAGGAGGCGCAGCTGGTGGTGGTGGAGAATACGGACGATCTCCACAACGTCATCGTCTGCACCCTGTGCTCCTGCTATCCGCGCTCGCTGCTGGGCCAGCCGCCGTGGTGGTACATCTCGAAATCCTACCGCGCCCGCGCCGTGCGCGAGCCGCGCGACGTGCTGAAGGAATTCGGGCTGGAGCTGCCGGAGAGCGTGAAGGTGCGCGTCCACGACAGCAATGCGGACATGCGCTATCTGGTCCTGCCCCGCCGCCCCGCCGGCACCGAGGACGCGAGCGAGGCGGATCTTGCCCGTCTCGTGACGCGCGACAGCATGATCGGCACCGCGATCGTCGCGCCGTAACAGGCGCGTCTCAGCCGTCCGCGTCGTCGGCGCCGGAATCGGGAAGGGTGGCGGCCAGCCGTTCGGCGGCTTCCTTGAGGTTGGGCACCAGCGTCTTCGCCTTCTCCAGCGAGAAGCGCGGCAGCGGGCCGTGGCAGGCGACCGCCGCGACCACCGTGCCGCGCCGGTCCTTCACCGGAACGGCGATGGCGACGAGGCCCTCCAGAAACTCCTGATCGTCCGTGCTGTAGCCATTCTTCGCGATGCGCTCCAACTCGGCGTCCAGCGCCTCCACGGTGGTGATGGTGTTCGGCGTCTGCGCCTTGAGGTGCAGCGTCTCCAGGATGCGCCGCCGCTGCACGGGGCGCATGGCGGAGAGGAAGAGCTTGCCGGAGGCCGTGCAGTGCATGGGCACCCGCGAGCCCACCTCCAGATGCAGGCGCAGCGGCCAGGCGGCTTCCACGCGGTCGAGATAGATGGCTTCCGAGCCGACGCGGGTGACGAAATTGCACGTTTCCCCCGCCACCTCCACCAGCGCCTCGAGGATGCCGCGCCGCTCGGCGCTCACCGAATTGCGCAGCATGTCGAAGCCCATGCGGAGGAAGCGCGGCCCCGTCGCGAAGCGCCGGCCGTCCGGCTCGCGCAGCAGGTAGGATTCCGCCTCCAGCTTCTGGCACAGGCGGTGGACGGTGGGCTTGGGCAGGGACAGCCGCACGCACAGCTCCGGCACGCCGAGGGGCGTCTCCGATCGGGCGATCTCGCCGAGCAGATCCAGCGCCCGCAGCATGGCGGAGGCGTTGTCGCGCTCCTCCGGCTTCTCGAGCTTCTCCTGCGTCTCCAGCTGCTGCTTCGCTGCCTTGGCCATCTGAATCGCCAGCCTTTCGCTAGAGCGCGATCCGATCAAGTCGAACCCACTTGATCGCTGAATCGCCCTCTAACTTCGTAAACGAGAACGCGTTGTCCGATCTGATTGCGCTGCAATCAGATCGGCGCGTGCTCCAGGTGCAGCCTTAGCGGCTGGCGGCGGGGTGTCAAACGCAACGCAGGTGCACACGGCACCGCTCGCACTGCACAACATAAATCTCATTCAATGAGACGTTTCAGTTCAAAATATGCATTGACTCATCTCATCCCTTCGTCGCATCGTCGGTTTCGCAGAGAGGAAACTGCCCATGCAAGGCGAGGAAAACTTCGACTTCGACTTCGTCGTCGTCGGCGCCGGGTCGTCGGGGTGTGTTCTGGCCAACCGGCTGAGTGAAGACGGCAAAAGCCGCGTCGCTCTGGTCGAGGCCGGCCCCAAGGACACGAATCCCTGGATTCACGTGCCCATCGGCTACGGGAAGACCATGTGGAACGATCGCCTCAACTGGCGCTTCCACACCGAGCCGGAACCCACCATGGGCGACCGGCGCATCTACTGGCCGCGCGGGCGGGTGCTCGGCGGCTGCTCTTCCATCAACGGCCTCATCGTCATCCGGGGCCAGCAGGAGGATTATGACGGCTGGGCCGCGCGAGGCGCCACCGGCTGGGGCTTCGAGGATGTGCTCCCCTACTTCCGCAAGCTGGAGGACAACCCGGATTTCGCCGGCGATCCGCTGCACGGCACCGATGGCCCCGTACGCGTCAGCTCCATCCCGCGCAAGCACGAGCTGATCGAGGTCATCAAGGAGACCGGCGGCAAGCTCGGCGTGCCGGAGACCCAGGACTTCAACGGCGCCCGGCAGGAGGGCGTCGGCTATTACCAGCTGACCACGCGCAACGGCTTCCGCATGAGCGCGGCGAAGGCCTACCTCTCCCCCGCCAAGGGCCGTGCCAACCTCTCCATCCTCACCGAGACGCAGGCGCGCCGCGTGCTGTTCGAGAACGGGCGGGCGGTGGGTCTGGAGGTGAGCACCGGCGGGCAGGTGAAGGTCATCAAGGCACGCCGCGGCGTGATCCTCTCGGCGGGCGCCGTGCAGTCGCCCCACCTCCTCATGCTCTCGGGCATCGGGCCGGCGGAGCACCTGAAGGCCAACGGCATCGGCGTCCATGTGGACAGCCCCGGCGTCGGCGGCAATCTGCAGGACCATCTCCAGCTGCGCCTGCTCTATCGCTGCACCAAGCCCATCACGACGAACGATGCGCTGAACTCCCTGTTCGGGCGCCTCAGGATGGGGCTGGAATATCTCCTCTTCCGGGGTGGGCCGCTCGCCATCGGCATCAACCAGGGCGGACTGTTCACCCGCGTGCTGCCGGACTCGAAGACGCCGGACATCCAGTTCCACATCGGCACCCTTTCGGCCGACATGGCCGGCGGCAAGGTGCATGATTATTCCGGCTTCACCCTGTCGGTGTGCCAGCTGCGGCCGGAAAGCACCGGCTGGGTGAGGCTCGGCTCGGGCGATCCGCTCGCGCCGCCGAAGATCACGGCCAATTATCTCGCCACCGAGACGGACCGGCGCTGCGCCGTCGCCGCCATGACATTCGCACGCAAGCTCGCCGCCACCGAGCCGCTGAAAAGCTATGTGGCGGAAGAGAAGCTGCCGGGACCGGGCGTCACCGACGACGAGGGCCTCCTCGCCTTCGCCCGCGAATACGGCGCCACCATCTTCCACCCCGCCGGCACCTGCCGGATGGGCCCCGACGCCGACCGCGACGCGGTGGTGGACCCGCGCCTACGGGTCCGTGGCGTCGATGGCCTGTGGGTGGTGGATTGCTCCGTGATGCCGAGCCTCGTGTCCGGCAACACAAATATTCCCGCGATCATGATCGGAGAAAAAGCCGCCGACATGATCCGGGAAGACGTGATGACCAACAGAAACGGGCGAGACAACGCCCCAAATCAAATCAATGACGGGAGGACACAACAATGGCTGGGCAAGCGGGAGCTTCAAGTCGCGAGCTGAGGCGCGTGGTCGGCGCCAGCGTCATCGGCGCGACCATCGAGTGGTACGACTTCTTCCTGTACGGCATCGTCGCCGGCATCGTCTTCAACAAGCTGTACTTTCCGGCCGACGATCCGGTCGTCTCCATCCTGCTCGCCTACACCACCTTCGCGGTGGGCTTCGTGGCGCGGCCGGTGGGCGGGCTCATCTTCGGCCATTTCGGCGACAAGCTGGGCCGCAAGAGCATGCTCATCATCACGCTGATGATCATGGGCGTGGCGACGGTGGCCATCGGCCTCCTGCCCACCTATGCGCAGATCGGCATCGCCGCGCCCATCCTGCTGCTGCTCCTGCGCATCGCCCAGGGCATCGGCATCGGCGGCGAGTGGGGCGGCGCGGTGCTGATGGCGTATGAATACGCGCCGGAGAACAAGCGCGGCTTCTTCGCCTCCATCCCGCAGATCGGCCTCGCGCTCGGCCTGTGCCTTGCTTCGGGCGTCACCGCCATCGTCTCCATGCTGCCGGACGAGCAGTTCATGGCGTGGGGCTGGCGCGTGGGCTTCATCGGCTCCGTCGTGCTCATCATCGTGGGCATGTACATCCGCCTGAAGGTGCACGAGACGCCGGAGTTCGAGCAGGTGAAGGCCGCCAACAAGGCGGAGGCCATCCCCTTCTTCACCATGCTGCGGGAGTATCCGCGCAACGTGCTCCTGGGCATGGGCGTGCGCTACATCGACGGCGTGTTCTTCAACGTCTTCGCGGTGTTCTCCATCGTCTATCTGGCGAACTACGTGAAGATCCCCCGCACGACCGCACTGTGGCTGGTGACGCTCGCCGCCTTCGTGATGGTGTTCACCATCCCCATGTTCGGCAAGCTCTCCGACAAGTGGGGCCGTCCGCGCACCTATGCGGTGGGCTCGGCGCTGCTGGCCCTGGTGGTGTACCCGGCCTTCTGGCTTTTCTCCACCGGCTCGCTGCCGCTGATCGCGCTCGGCATCGTGTTACCGTTCGGTGTGCTCTACGCCATGTGCTACGGGCCTGAAGCCGCGCTGTTCTCGGACCTGTTCGACGCCCGGGTGCGCTACACCGGCATCTCGTTCGTCTACCAGTTCTCCGGCATCGTCGCGAGCGGCATCACCCCCATCATCGCCACCTATCTGCTCGCCCGCGGCGACGGACTGCCCTGGCAGGTGTGCGCCTATGTGGTGTTCGCGGCGCTGGTCTCCATGCTCTGCGCTTTGGCGATACGGGTGCCGGCCCCCGGCACGCAATTATCGAAGGCGGCGCGGGCCACCGCCGAGGCGGCCCGGCAGCCGGCGCGCTGAGCCTCATCACAGCGCGCAATCCGGAGGCGGCGCGCGGCCGCCGCCTCCCTCTCTCCCAAGCACTCAAGATCTCACTGCAAGATCTCCAAAGGTTCCAAAAGGATTATCCGTCATGAAGATGACCACCGAAGAGGCGTTCATCAAAGTCCTGCAGGCGCACGGCATCAACGAGGCCTTCGGCATCATCGGCTCGGCCATGATGCCGGTGTCCGACCTCTTCCCCAAGGCCGGCATCCGCTTCTGGGATTGCGCCCACGAGACCAATGCGGGCCTGATCTGCGACGGCTACACCCGCGCCACCGGCCGCATGGCCATGGCCATCGCCCAGAACGGGCCGGGCGTGACGGGCTTCGTCACCGCCATGAAGACCGCCTACTGGAACCACACGCCCATGCTGCTGGTGACCCCCCAGGCGGCCAACAAGACCATCGGCCAGGGCGGATTCCAGGAAGTCTCCCAGATGGCCATGTTCCAGGACATGGTGTGTTACCAGGAGGAGGTGCGCGACCCCTCCCGCGTGGCCGAAGTGCTCAACCGCGTCATCGAGAAGGCCTGGCGCGCCTGCGCCCCCGCGCAGATCAACGTGCCGCGTGATTTCTGGACCCAGGTGATCGATATCGAGCTGCCGCAGATCGTGCGCCTCGAACGTCCCGCCGGCGGCCGCAACGCCATCGCCGAGGCGGCGGAAATCCTCTCGCAGGCGAAGTTCCCGGTGATCCTCAACGGCGCGGGCGTCGTCATCGGCAACGCCATCGGCGAGGCCATGGCGCTCGCCGAGCGGCTCGATGCCCCCGTGTGCGCCGGCTACCAGCACAATGATGCCGCCCCCGGCAGCCATCCGCTCGCCGTTGGCCCGCTCGGCTACAACGGCTCGAAGGCCGCCATGGAGCTCATCGCGCAGGCCGATGTGGTGCTGGCGCTGGGCACCCGCCTCAACCCCTTCTCCACCCTGCCCGGCTACGGCATCGACTACTGGCCGAAGCAGGCCAAGATCATCCAGGTGGACATCAATCCGGACCGCATCGGCCTCACCAAGAAGATCACCGTGGGCATCTGCGGCGACGCGAAGGAAGTGGCCGGCCAGTTGCTCGACCAGCTCGCCCCCGGCGCCGGCGATGCCGGCCGGGAAGAGCGCCGCGCGCTGATCCACCAGACCCGCTCGCGCTGGCTCCAGCAGCTCGCCTCCATGGACCATGAGGACGACGATCCCGGCACCCGCTGGAACGAGGACGCCCGCGCCCGCGACAAGGGCCGCATGTCGCCCCGGCAGGCGTGGCGGGCCATCCAGGCGGCGCTGCCGAAGGATGTCATCATGTCCACGGACATCGGCAACAACTGCGCCATCGGCAATGCCTATCCGAGCTTCGAGATTGGCCGGAAATATCTCGCGCCGGGCATGTTCGGCCCGTGCGGCTACGCTTTCCCGGCCATCATCGGCGCCAAGATCGGCTGCCCCGACGTGCCCGTGTTCGGCTTTGCCGGCGACGGCGCCTTCGGCATCTCCATCAACGAGATGACCTCCATCGGCCGCGAGGAATGGCCGGCGGTGACCATGGTGGTGTTCCGCAATTTCCAGTGGGGCGCCGAGAAGCGCAACACCACGCTCTGGTACGACAACAATTTCGTCGGCACCGAGCTGGACCCCAAGCTCTCCTACGCGAAGATCGCCGAGGGCTGCGGCTTCAAGGGCGTGCGCGTGGAAACGCCGGAGAGCCTCAAGGAGGCCATCCACACCGCCGCCGAGGAGCAGAAGCAGGGCATCACCACCTTCATCGAGGTTGTGCTGAACCAGGAGCTCGGCGAGCCATTCCGCCGGGATGCCATGAAGAAGCCGGTGCCGGTGGCCGGCATCGCCCGCGCCGACATGCGCGCGCAGATCGCCCGCTGACCCACCTCCGGGCGGGGATGGCCCCTCCGCACGCCCCGCCCGGCCTTTTCTGCCCCACCGAGATCACGGCCATGCTCGCCCTCGACCGGATCATCGACGCCGCCCGTGCCGCCCCCCGCAGCATCGTTCTGCCGGAAGGCAGCGATCCGCGCATTGCCGCCGGCGCCCGTCGCGCCGTGGACGAAGGCATCGCCCGGCCCATCCTCCTTGGCGCCCACGAGGAGGTCTTGGCGGCCCTCGGTGGCGATGCGCGGGGCATTGCCATCGAGGATCCCGCCACCGCGCCGCGCGGCGAGGCCTATGCGGAGGCCCTGCATCTCCTGCGCCGCGCCAAGGGCATGGACCTTCCCGCCGCCCGTCGCCGCATCCGCGAGCCTTTGGCCTATGCCGCCATGATGGTGCGGCAGGGCGATGCGGACGGCACGGTGGGCGGCGCGGTCGCCACCACGGCGGAGACGGTCCGTGCCGCGCTGCAGATCATCGGCCTCGCGCCGGGGGCGAAGATCGTCTCCAGCTTCTTCCTCATGATCCTGTGCGAGGAGTATCACGCGCAGAAGGGCGCCTATGTGTTCTCCGACTGCGGGCTGGTGATCGACCCCGATGCTGGGGAACTCGCCGACATCGCCCGCGCGGCGGCGCACTCCTACACGGCCATGACCGGCGAGGCGCCGCGCGTCGCCATGCTCTCCTTCTCCACCAACGGCAGCGCGCGCCACCAGAGGGTGGACAAGGTGGTGGAGGCCGTGCGCCTCGTGCGGCAGGCCGAGCCGGATCTGGTGATCGAGGGGGAATTGCAGTTCGACGCGGCCTTCGTCGCCACGGTGGGCGCGGCGAAGACGGCGCCGGGCTCGCAGATCCGGGGCGATGCGAACGTGTTTGTCTTCCCCAATCTCGATGCCGCCAACATCGGCTACAAGATCGCCCAGCGCATGGGCGGGGCGAAGGCCATCGGGCCGGTGCTTCAGGGCCTCGCCAAGCCCGCCAACGATCTCTCGCGCGGCTGCTCCGAGGACGATGTGTTCCACATGATCGCGCTCACCTGTGCCCAGGCTTCGCGCGCAGACACGGGGCGCGCGCTTCCGGCGGCGATGCCGGGGCGGGTCGACAGCCTGTGGCGGAGCCCGCGGCCGTCAAAGGACCTCGGCGTGACACGCGCGGGCTGAAGGGACGAAATCAGTTGCCCAGCTGGAGCAAAGGCGCAGCGTCCGCATAGGCCTCGCCCCACTGGGCGAGGGACTTGGAGACGGCCGACAGCGAGATCGGCTGCCCGGCCGCGCGCGGCGCCGCGGCGGCAAACAGCGCCGCTACCAGCACGAGCGGCAGGAAAACCTTGCGCAAGTCGTCTTGGGTCATCTCGGGTCGTCTTGGGTCACGGACGTGGTTTCAAGGGATCAATATACACCGTGCGCGACCGCCCGCCAAGTGCGGCGCAACATCAGCCATATTGCATCGCACAATCAGCCTTGGCCCCTTACCGGCCTTCCCGCGCGGCATGGTGCCGGGCGAGATGGATGCGGTCGTCCAGCGTCGAGAAGGCCACCGCCAGAACGATGCCGATCCCGGCGCCGACCAGCGTGTCGAACACCCGTTCCGGCGCCATGGCCGTGCCGGCGGCGCCGGGGGCGGCGAGATAGCTCATCAGGAGAGCCATGGGCGTCACCAGGATCTGGCCGAGGGCGTAATTGGCGCCAATGATCAGCTCGGTGGTGAATTGCAGCAGCACCAGAAGGGCGATGACGTTCCCCACCGAGGGCTCCTGCGCCAGGATCACCCACACCAGCCCCGCCCCAACCACGGTACCCGCCATGCGCTGCAAGGCGCGGTTCATGCTGATGTGCAGATGCGTGCCCTGCATCACCGCCACGGTGCCGAGCGCCGCCCAGGCGGGATGCGCCGCGCCGGCCTCATAAGCGGCGAAGGCGGCGATGCCCGAGCCGAACGCGATGCGCGCGGCGGCAATCAGCCGGTGATCCAGCGGCCGCAACGGCTCCACCGGAAACGGCGCCTCATCCGAAGCCTGACGGCGGAGCCGCTCCGTCGCGGCGCAGATCAGCCAGGTGAGGCCCGCCACCACTGCCGTCGCGGCGGCACGCTCGATCACGTCCCGCCCGGTCGCCGCATGGCCCATGGCGGCACCGGCAGCGAAGACGAAGATCAGCGCGCCGGGCGGGCCGTATTGGCCGGTGGTGGCGACGAAGAAGAAAAAGCCGCAGGCGACGGCCAGCAGCCCGAGCTGCACGACGAAGGATGCGCCGAGCCACGCCGCCGCCGACATGGCGAGCACCGCCGCCGTCAGCCACACGGCGCAGGCGAGCACGATGCGGCCGCGTCCCGCCTGCGGGGCGAAGCGGCCGAACAAGGCGGCGAGCGTGCCCAACGCCGCGAAGCCGACGAGATGCGGCCAAGGCGAAACCAGCGTCAGCGGCAAGGCGATGGCGGCGGCCAACGCCGATTGCAGGCCGGCGAGCCCCGCATTGCGCAGCCATGGCTGCGGGGCGAGACCCCAGCTTTCGCGGATCTGGTGCGGCTTCAACAGATGGCGCGCGGCATCGCGGCGGCGGGTCGGCAGCGTCGCGCCATCGGCGGAGGACGCGCGCGCGGGCTCGGGCGGGGTCATCACGCCACCTGTTCCGCGCGCTGCGCCTGCAGGGCCTGGAGCCGCTGTTCGATCAGCTGGAAATTGCGGAGCATGGCCGCGATGTCGGCGTCCGAAAGATCGGCGAGCATCTCGGCCTCTCCCTTCTCCAGTTCGCGGCGGATCTCCGCGACGCGGGCGCGACCGGCGTCGGTGAGATGGACCAGCCGGGCGCGGGCGTCGGCCGCATCCACCCGCCGCTCCACGAGGCCCTGCCGACACAGGATGTCGAGCAGGCGCACGAGGCTCGACCCGTCGATCCCCACCAGCGCGGCCAGCTCCTTCTGGGTGATGCCGTCGCCGGATTCATGGAGGTGGACCAGCGGCACCCATGTCGCATCCGAAAGCCCCGCCTCGGCCAGACGGGCATCGAGCGCCCGGCGCCAGCGGCGGGCAAGAAGGGCGAAACGCACGCCGAAGCGGGCGCGGGGCGAGGCGGCTGCTGATTCCATGCTCGATGGAAACCAGAATATAATTTGAATTGCAATACAAATTAAATGGAGGTCGGCCGCCTGATGGCAAAGGCGCGGCCAGCCTCCCACTCCCCGCCCACGGCCTGTGCCGGCCGCGCAGCGACGGGAGCGAGCTTGAGCGTCTCCTTATTGCCTTCCCCGCTCCGCACCTGTACGCCCCCGCGACGCGGCGGGGGGCAGGCGCGGCGCCGGCATCGGCCGGCGGCAGGAGGGGGAAGAGCCATGAGCGAGCGGGAACCGAAGTCCGGTGCGGCCGGCAGGCGGGCGGCGGCGCTGAAGGAGATGGCGCTCCGGCAGGCGCGCAGCTTCCTGTTCCTCTTCCTCTATCTGTGGGTGCTGCTCGGCCTGTTCGTGCTCAACCAGGCGCTGGTGGAACGCGCTCATGGCAACGCGTTCACCTTCCAGGGCTTCGCCTTCCTCAATGCACTGGTGCTCGCCAAGGTGATGCTGGTGATCGAGGAACTGGAGGTCGCCCGCTGGCTCAGGGGCCGGCCCCTCATCCTCGTCATCCTCTACGAGGCGGTGATCTGCACCCTGTTCTTCCTCGTCTTCCACGTCATCGAGCGGTCGGTGATCGCCAAGTTCAGCGGCCACGCCATCACCGCCAGCGCGGTCGAGGTCGGCGGCGGCGGGGTGGGCACGGCGATCGTCACCGTGATCCTGTTCGTGTCGCTGCTGCCCTTCTTCGCCTTCAAGAACGTCACGCGCGCCATCGGCGCGGAGCGGATGCGGCAGATCCTCTTCCACCGCCACACCCCCGCCGACTGACGGGACGTCGCCCGCTCAGGCGTGCGAGCGCTCCACGGTGCTCAGCGTCGCCGCCACGTCCTGGTCGAGGTTCGCCTTCAGGAAGTGCTCGGTCTCGGGCAGGATGAGATGGAAGTCGGTGAGGTTCTCCACCGCGATCCTCAAGGGCCCGGCCTCCACCTCCAGAACGTGCCCGCCCTGGCTGCGGTCGTTCGAGAGGAAGTGGAAGTGATAGCCCTCCACGCTGAACTCGGCGGAATAGGCGGGCGACCAGATGCCCACCAGCGTGCCGTCCACATCCTCGAAGGTGAACTCGCTCTGCGTCTTCGCCGCCTCGGCGAGCGGCGTGCCGGGCTTGGGTGGGCACACGGCGCGGGCCTTCACCTTCCTGAACCGCCCATCCAGCCGCACGGCGTGGAAGATGTTGTCGGAGGCGCGGAAGCAGTCGCAGGCGGCGCCGAGGCCGTCGAAGCTGGAGACGCTCTCCGTCTCCCCCACACGATCGGCGGAAAAGCGCGTCACCACCGCGAAGGGCGAGCCGGCCTCGGCCGGCGCCTCATGCACCGCGCCACTGCCGCGCACCTGGAAGGCCTTGCCGTCCAGCACCACCATCTCGCCGTCGAGCCCGGCGAAGGTGCCGAGGCCGAAATCGCCGTGCTCCAGCAGCGTGCCGACGCTCACCTCCCGGTCATATACCCCGGCCACCAGCGCGCCCGAGGTGGAGACCTGGAACACCGTGTGGACCTCGGCCTTCAGATGATCGGCGAGGACGGTGCGAATGTGCGTGCCGAGATCCTTCCCGGCGCGGGCGGCTTCCTCTTCCAGCGCGGTCTTCAGGGAGAGCGGCAGATCGATCTCGACGCGCGGCATGGGTCCATCTCTCCGGGGGCTGGGAGCAATGGCCCCTCAAGAGCAGATTTGCGGCGGGGAGGCAACGCGCCTCAGATCCCCAGGTACGCCTCCCGGACGCGCGGGTCGGCGATCAGCTCCGCCGCCGGGCCGACCATGGTGACGCGGCCGGTCTCCATCACATAGCCCCGGTCGGCCACCGAGAGCGCCCCGAAGGCGTTCTGCTCCACCAGAAGCACGGTCACGTCCAGCGCCTTCAGCCCCTTCACCACCTCGAAGATCTGCGCCACCAGGATGGGCGCGAGGCCCATGGAAGGCTCGTCCAGCAGGAGGCACGCGGGCCGGCCCATGAGGGCGCGGGCGATGGCCAGCATCTGCTGCTGCCCGCCGGAGAGGCCTCCGGCCAGCTGGTTGCGCTTCTCCTTCAAGATGGGGAACATGGCGAAGGCGTCCGCCATATCACGCTCCACGCGGTCGTCGGCGAAGACGAAGGCGCCGAGGCGCAGGTTTTCCTCCACGCTCAGATTGGTGAAGATCTGCCGCCCCTCCGGCGATTGCGCCAGCCCCCGCGCCACCCGGCGATAGGCCGGCACAGCCGTCAAAGCCTCGCCGCGAAAGGTGATGGTGCCGCCCGACACCGGCTGCACGCCGGAGAGGCAGCGCAGCAGCGTGGTCTTGCCCGCCCCGTTCGCGCCCACCACAGTGACGATTTCTCCGGAGCCGACGAAGAGGTCCACCCCGTGCAGCACCTCGATGCGCCCGTAGCGCGAGCGCAGCCCCTCAACCGTGAGCATGAAGCGCCTCCGTCGTGCCGGCGCCGAGATAGGCCTCGATCACCTTCGGATCGCGGCTGACGACGGCGGGATCGCCCTCGGCGATCTTCTCGCCATGGTCCAGCACCACGATGGTGTCGGACAGGCGCATCACCAGCTTCATGTCGTGCTCCACGAGGAGGATGGCGACGCCGGTCTTCGCCACCTCGCAGATGAGGCGGTCGATTTCCTCCGTCTCCACAGCGTTGCAGCCCGCCGCCGGCTCGTCCAGCAGCAGCACGCGCGGGCTCGCCGCGAGCGCGCGGGCGATCTCAAGCCGCTTCAGCGCGCCATAGGAGAGCGCGCCGGCCTCGCGCTCGGCCGCCCGCTCCAGCCCCATCCGCTCCAGGAGTACGCGCGCGCCCTCCGCCGCCGCCCGTGCCCGCTTGCGCGATCCGGGCAGGCCGAACAGATCGGCGAGCACCGGCCCGCGCTCGTGCATGTGGAAGCCGACGATGACGTTCTCCAAAACGCTCATCTCATGGAAGATCTGGAGATTCTGGAAGGTGCGCGACATGCCGCGCCCCGCCAGAAGGTCCGGGCGCAGGCCGGTCACGTCCGCGCCGTCGAGGCGCACCCGGCCGGATTTCGGCAGATAGACGCCGGAGATCATGTTGAACAGCGTGGTCTTGCCCGCTCCGTTGGGGCCGATGACGGACAGGATCTTGCCTTGATCCAGCGCGAACGACACGTCGTTCACCGCCGTGACGCCGCCGAAGGAGATGCCGAGGCCTTCCACTTGCAAGAGGCTCATTCCCCCCTCCCCCGCAGCAGGCGCCGGGCGCTGGGGATGAGCCCCGCCGGCAGGAAGATCATCACCAGCATCATCACGAGGCCGAGGACCACGTGCTCATAGTCCTGCAGCACCGTGAGCACCTGCGGCAGCAAAGTGAGCAGCGCCGCGCCGAAGATGCCGCCCAGCACCGAGCCCGCCCCGCCCAGCACCGCCATGGTGACAAGCTCGATGGAGTGCATGAAGCCCGCCACATCCGGCGTGATGAGCCGGTTCTGCAAGGCCAGCAAAGAGCCGGCGACGGAGGCGTAGACGGCGGAGATGACGAAGGCATTCAGCTTCGCCTTCGCCACGTCGATGCCCGCCGTGCGCGCCGCCACCTCGGACCCGTGGAGTGCGCGGAGCGCGCGGCCGGTTGGGCTTTCGCGCAGGTTCAGGGCGAGCCAGGCGCCGATGAACAGCACGAGGCCGCAGAAGGCGTACCAGAATTGCGGGTTGGTGAGTTCGATGCCCACCTGCTCCAGCAGCGCGCGCAGGCCGGGGTCCGGCACCTTGATGCCGTCCGGCCCGCCAGTGAGCCAGCCTTCATTGGCGAGCACCATGGAGACGAGCACGCCGAAGCCGAGCGTCGCCACCGCGAGGTAATAGCCCTTCAGCTTCAGGATCGGCCGGCCCACGACATAGGCGATGGCGCCCGACAGCGCCGCGCCGGCCACCACCGCGAGCGCGGGCGGCAGGCCGAAATGCGCCGGCAGCAACGCGCACGAATAGCCGCCGATGCCGAGGAAGCCCGCATGGCCGAGGCTGATCTGCCCGGCATAGCCGGTGAGGATGACGATGCCCACCACCGCGATGGAATTCACGAAGACCAGCGAGCCGACGCGGTAATAATAATTCGACGGGAAGAAGAAGGGACTGGCGATCATCAGCACCGCCAGCACCAGCAAGGTGGACTGCTTGGAGGAAAGCCGCATGGTCACACGCGCTCCACCGGATTGCTGCCATAGAGGCCGCGCGGGAAGGCGAACAGCACGGCGAGGATGACGAAGAAGGCCACCGCATCCTTGTAGTGGGAGGAGATGTAGCCCGCCGTCAGCGCCTCCATGAGGCCGAGCAGCAGGCCGCCCGCGAGCGCGCCCTTCGGGTTGCCCATGCCGCCCAGCATGGCGGCGGCGAAGCCCTTCAGCGCCAGCGTGATGCCGATCTCGAAGCTGGTGGGCAGAATGGGGGTGATGAGCACGCCCGCCAGCGCGCCGATGGCGGCGGAGAGGGCGAAGGAGAATGTCATCACGAAGCGGGTGTTGATGCCCACGAGCTGCGCCGCGAGGCGGTTGTTGGAGGTGGCGAGCACCGCGCGGCCCATGAGCGTGCGGGTGAAGAACAGCCACAGCGCCACGAAGATGGCCACCGCCCCCGCCACCACCCACAGGCTCTGCGGCAGCACGGTGGCGCCCAGCACGCGGATGGGGTCGTCGCCGGAGAAGGAGGGCAGCCGGTGGGTGCCCTTGTCGAGCACGATCTGGGTGACGCCCCGGATGAAGATGGAGGCGCCGATGGTGATGATGATGAGCGACACCACGGGCGCCCCGCGCGCCGGCTCGATGGCGAAGGTGTTCAGCGCCACGCCGATGGCCGCCGTGAGCGCGATGGCGATGAGCGCCGCGAGCGGCAG
>JAEZMT010000037.1 GCA_023442085.1 Pseudomonadota bacterium
CAGCCCATCTCGGCTGCGGTCCGCGCGGCGAACACCGCCATCTTCTCGTTGCCGTTGTGGACGATCTCGATGGCGCGCGGGGAGCGCTCGATCAGCTCGCGGATCTGGGCCGGAGGCAATGCCGTGTGGCCGCCGTTGATGTGGCCGATCACGTCGGCGTCGGAGGCGAGAACCACGTCCTTGTCGATCATGCCCGAGCCGGGAATGGAGGGGCCGCCGGTGTGGATGATGGTGCGCATCCCGTATTTGCGTGCCCACTCCACCGCCTGGCGCGCCTCATCCGCCTCCTTCACCGTGCCGAGTCCGATCTCGGCGATGCGGTCCACGCCGATGGCGGCCAGCTCGGCGAAGTCGGCCTCGCTCATGCCCCGCTCCACCACCACCGCGCCGGCATGGACCTTCATGCCTGAGGGATGGAAGGTGCTGAAGGCACGCTGGGCGGTGATGGCCAGCGCCTTGGCGCCGATCACGTCTCTCGGCCGCCCGGGCAGGTGCACCTCGCCCACGGACACCAACGTGGTGACGCCGCCATGGACCATGGAATCGATCCAGCCGATCTGGTTCTGGCGGGGCGTCCAGTCCCCGAACACGGGATGGGAATGGCTGTCGATGAGGCCCGGCGCAACCGCCGCGCCGCGGGCGTCGATCACGGTGTCCGCGCCCCCGGTGTCGCAATCCGCAAAGGCACCGACGGCGGTGATCCGCCCGCCCTCGCACACCAGCGTGTCGGCATCGAGAATGGGGTTGGCGAGGTCGCCGGAAAGCGCAAGCCCGATGTTGCGGACGACAAGCTTGCCGGCCGAAGGCGCGGCCTGGTCATGGGCCATGGTTGGCTCCCTGTTCGGTGCGGGGCTCAGACGAGCCCGTCGTTGCCCACCACCTGATCGAGCGTCAGGCCGCCGACGCGCGGCGCCGGCCGGCCGCTGTCGGTGACGGCGATGGCCACCACGATCTCGCCGCGGCGCGGCGCATCGCCGATGCGGGCTTCCACCGCGTCGAAATGGCTGCGCACGCGGGCGGCTTCCTTGTGGCCGAGGGGCACGTCGATGGTGGTTCCGGGGCCGCCCATCTTCTTGGCGGAGGGAATGAGCGCCGCTCCGCCGCCCACCGCCGCCCGCAGCCCGGCTCCGAGCCGAGGATGCAGTATGGCGGCAGCATGCTCCAGCTCGCCCTGATCCCCAACGATTACGCCCTTGCCATAGCTGTGGGCGGCCTCCGGCGCGATGCCCAGCGCCTCCACGCACCGCCGGCCGAGCAGGTCGCCCAGTTCGAGGCCGATGTCGGAGAGGGCGGACAGGTCTTCCGCATAGGCACCGGCAAAGGGATTGACAATCACTGCCATGGCCACGGCGCGACGGGTTGGCGGATCGACCGGCCGGCCCATCTGGGAATGGATTTCGTCGATCTGGACGACGACCTTGCGGATTTCTGCCTTCATCGCACTCACCTCAACCCGTCATTGGCGGAAATCTGGTCCACGCGCAGACCGCCCAGCCTGTCGTGCACGCGGGGGCCGCTTGTCATGGCCAGCACGAAGACGATCTCGTCCGGCTGCGGAGCGCCCGGCACCTGCACCTCGAACGCATCGAAATGGCTGCGCACATAGCTGGCGTTGATATGGGTGATGGGCACGTCCAGCGTGGCGCCGGGGCCGGCCACCTTCTTCGTTGAAGGCACGATGGCCCGCGCCTCGCCCAGCAGCGCGCGCATGGCGTAGCCGCCCGGCACATGCCACAGGGCGCCGTGCTCCAGCTCCCCCTCGGTGCCCACCAGCGAGCCCTTGCCATAGCCGTCGATGGCATCCAGCGGAACGCCCAGCGCCGCAGCCGTCCGCCGCGCCATTTCAAGGCCTAGCGGCTTCAGGGCGTCCATCATCGGCGCGATGTCCGGCTCGTATCGGCCGGCGAAGGGATTGCGCAGCACGATGCCCACCGCCGCGCGCCGCCGGGGCACGGCCGGAGGCGGGCCGAACTCGTGATGGATCTCCTCCATCTGGGTGAAGGTGCGCAGAAGCTCGATCATCGAAGGGTCCCGAGGGATAAGGAGACGTCAGCGCCCCCGCAGGGCGAGCGGCAGAAGCACCGCCATGCCCGCCAGCGATGCGAAGACGAGGAGGGTGGAGATGGCCGCGACCGAGGGATCGGCATAGGCCAGCAATTGCTGCATCAGCCGCAGCGGCAGCGTGTCGCCGCGGGTGATGAAGAGCGACAGGGAGAAATTGTCGAAGGAGATCAGGAAGGCCGAGACCGCGCCCGCGATGACCCCGCCCCGGATCATGGGCAGCGTCACGCGGAAGAAGGTGCCGACCGGCCCCACACCGAGATTCATGGAGGCCCGCTCCAACGAGCCGTCGTGATTGGCCAGCGCCGCGCTGACCATGGCCACCACATAGGGCACGCCGAGCACCGCATGGCCGAGCGTCGCGGCGAGGATGCCCGGGCGCATATCGTAGACGGCAAGCGTGAACAGCAGGCCAAGGCCGAGCACGATGGCCGGCATGGCGATGGGCAGCATCACCAGCGCCTGCACCGCGGACCGCCCGTGGAAACGGTAGCGGTGCAGCGCGATGGCCGCGCCCGTACCGGCGACGGTGGCGAGAAGGGCATTGCCGAGGCCGATGATGGCGGAGACCGTCAGCCCCTCGATATATTGCGGCGTCTGCAGCGCCACCAGGAACCAGCGCAGGCTGAAGCCGGGGATGGGAAATTCTAGCCGGTCGCCGCTGGAGAAGGCGACGATGCCGGCGATGATGATGGGCCCCATCAGGAATAGCACCACGAAAGCCGCGAAGAAGCGGCTGGCAAGGCCGGGCTGGGCGGAACTGCGGGAGGTCGCCATGGATGCCCCTCAGATGCTCGCCCAGGGCGCCACGCGCCGCACGGCGAGATTGGCCAGGACCAGGAAGAGCGCGACCGCCGCAAGCACCACCGTGGCCATGGCGCCGGCCAGCGCCCAACTGCCATTGGTGCTCGCTTCATAGAAGATGGCCGGGGCCAGCATCTGAAAGCGGGTGGAGCCCATCAACACCGGGATCACATAGTCCGAGAGCACGCCCGCGAACACGAGCTGCATGCCCGCCACGGCACCCGGCAGGGAGATCGGCATCACCACCCGGAACCAGGTGAACCATCGTCCGCCCCCAAGATTGGCCGAGGCGCGAAGCATGGTGTCGTCCACCTTCCGCAGCGAGGTGACGAGCGGCAGGATCATCAGCGGCAGATAGCGGTGGATGAGGCCGAGCCCCATGCCCCCCACCTCGTTGAGGATGTGGACCGGCTGGCTCACGAGCCCGAGGCGCAGAAGCGCCTGATTGAGAAGACCGCTGTCGGAGACGATCACCATCCATCCGAACACGCGCATGATGACGCTGACATAGATCGGCAGGTAGACCGCCCACAGGAGGAAGGCACCTCCGGAGCCGTTGGACTGCGCCAGCAGCCACGCGAAGGGATAGGAGACGACCAGCGCCAGCAGCGCGATGCCCCCGGCGGCGAGCAGGGTGTTCGTGAATACGGAGAGGTAATAGCTGTCGCCGAGCACCTTGGCGTAATTGGCGAAGGTGAAGCCCGGCACCAATATTCCCATCGGATCATCCACATAGACGCTGTTGCGCGCGGTGATGGCGATGGGGATGAGGAAGAACGGGATCAGCAGCGCGCCCGTGGGCGCGAGCCAGAGCCAGGGCAGGATGCTGTTGCGGCTGGCCATGGGCGCTCACCCCTCCGCGCCGAGCCGGCAGGATGCCGGGTCGAAATCGAGATAGACGGCGTCGCCCACCTTGAGGACCGCCTGGGTGACGCCCGCCTGCGCCGGGCGGTCCACCACGATCTGCGTCTCGCCGAGGAGGACGATGACCCGCTCCTGGGCCCCCAGGAACGTGCGCAGGGTGACGATGCCGGGAACGGCGGCATGCATGGGTGTGGGCGTGAGAGACAGCGCGATGTCCTCGGCCCTGAGGTCGACGCTGATCTGATCGCCCCCCTGCCCCGCCGCCGTGGCGATTTCGATGGGAACAGGAAAGGCAAGCGCCGGAGGCACCCGCAGGCGGTAGCCTGCGCCGTCTTGTTCGAGGGTGCCGGTGAGGCGGTTGGTGGTGCCGAGGAAGCGCAGGACGGAACTGGATTTCGGCGCCCGGTAGACCTCTTCCGGCGTGCCGATCTGGGCGATACGACCGCCCTGCATGATGGCGATGCGGTCCGCCAGCGCAAAGGCCTCGCGCTGGTCGTGGGTGACCAGCACGGTGGTCACCATCAGCCGGCGCAGCAGCAGGGAAAGCTCCAGCTGCATGTCCTCGCGCAGGTGGCGGTCGAGCGCGCTGAAGGCCTCGTCCAGCAGCAGCATGTCCGGGCGCACCGCCAGCGCCCGCGCCACCGCGACGCGCTGGCGCTGGCCGCCGGAGAGCTGGGCGGGGAAGCGCTTCTCGAGGCCACCGAGGTGCAGCAGGGCGACCATCTCCGCCACCCGCGCGCGGATCTCCGCCTTGTCGAGGCGCCGCGCGGTGAGGCCATAGGCGATGTTGTCCGCCACCGTCAGGTGGGGAAACATGGCGTAGTGCTGGAACACCATCGCCACATTGCGCTTGTGCGGCGGGATGGCGGTGATGGCCTTCCCACGCAGGCTGATGGAGCCGTAGTCGGGGGTCTCGAAGCCGGCGATCATATTGAGCAGGGTAGACTTGCCGCAGCCCGAGGCGCCGAGCAGCGCAACGATCTCCCCGCGCCGGAGCGCGAGGCTGCATCGGTCCACCGCCACATGGCCATCGAACGACTTGCACAGATTGTCGAGCACCAGCTCGTCAGCATCCGCGCCCGCCGCCGAGGCCGTACCAAAGTCCGTCAGATGGCCCGGCATGTTGACCATGGCGTTCAACTCTGCACCTCGCGGGTATAGCGATCGAGCCATTCCTTCTGCCGGGCGGCGGCGAACTCCTCGTCCTGGAACCACACCAGCTTGGCATCGGCATTCACCAGCGGCGCCACGTCGGCGGGGATGGGCACGTCGGAGCGGACGGGGGTCGCCAGAAGGTTGGTCACCATGGCCGCCTGGGAGGGCTTGGTGAGCGTGAAGTTCGCGTAGGTCTTGGCCTGCGCGATCCGCTTGGAATTGACGGGGATGCACAGATCGTAGGGCACCGCCAGCACGCCCTCCTTGGGCGAGCACTTCACCACGTTCGGAGTCTTGCGGGTGGTGTTGGCGATGCGGATAGCGAATTGCGGGGCAATGCCGATGTCGCCGCGCTCGATCAGCATGTTGGGCTGGCTGCCATCGGCATAGAAGGAGCGGATGGCGGGCTTCAGCGCCTTCAGGCGGGCGAAGGCCTCGTTGAGGCCGGCTTCCGATTTCATGTCGCCGGCGATGGCCTTCACCAGGCAGGCCAGGAAGCCGAAGGCCGAGGAGCCGTTGACGGCGCTCGGCAGCATGATCTTGCCCTTCATGTCGTCTCGCCACAAATCGAGCCAGGACGTGACGGGCGTGGGGATCTGCTTGGTGTCCACCATCAGGTCGAAGGTGTCGAGCATGGTGGCGACGCCCCATCCCCCTTCGGGAATGATGTGCGGAAGAAGGTGCGGCGCCTCGGCGAAGTCGGAGGGCTTCACCGGAGCGAACAGCCCGCCCTTCATGCCGCGCAGGGCCCAGGACCGCGAGATCATCACCAGGTCGAACGGCGGATCCGCCTTCTGGGTCTGGATCTTTGCGCTGGCGCTGGGGGAGATTTCGACATCGTAGATGACCTTGATGCCGGTCGCCTGCTCGAACGGCTTGGCGATGATGTCGGACAGCACCTGATAGGGGCCGCCGAAATGGGTGACGCGCAGCGTCACGTCCTCGGCCCGCGCCGCCCGGCCGGCCGCTGCGGCACCCAGGGTGCCGAAGGCAACTGCTCCGAGGGCAAGGCGTGCGCCGCCCGCCAGCAGATCCCGGCGCCGGATATCAAAGGTCATCGCGCTCTCCATCGATCGAATTCGGGGCTGTCGGAACGTGGATTCAGGCTGGCTGGGTCAGTTGAGGCGAAGGCGGCGCAGGGCGTCGCGGTTGACGGTGATGCCGAGGCCGGGGCCGGAGGGCACCGGCAGGGTACCGCGCGCGTCCAGCAGCCCGGGGTGGGCGACCGGCGCCTCGGTGAGATCGTCATGGAGCGGTGTGCGGAGGAGACTGCACTCCATGACGCGAAACTGAGGCAGCGCCGCCGCAAGATGCAGCGCCGCGGCGGCCTTGATGGGCCCGCCCGCATGGTGGGGCGCGAACGGCACGCCGAGGCTCGCGGCGGCGGTGGCCGCGCGCATGAAGCCGGTAATGCCGCCGATGCGCCCGCAATCGGGTTGGAGCAGGTCCACCGCGCCTGCCGTGACGAGGCCGATGGCGCCACGCGGCCCATATTCACTTTCTCCGGCTGCCAGCGGCAGGATGCCGAGAGCATGGAGCCGGGCGAGGCCCGCCACATCGGCGGGGTCGAGGGGCTCCTCCAGCCAGAGGTAGCCGAGCTCCGCGAGACGGCGGGCGAGGGTGACCGCCGCCGGATAATCGAAGGCGCCGTTGGGATCGGCCACGAGACCGATGCCGGGACCCACCGCATCGCGGATGAGCGCTACCCGAGCGAGGGCGGCATCAAGGGGCGGCGCGATCTTCACCTTGATCTGCCGGAAGCCGAGGCTCACCGCCCGCTCCGCCACGGCAACAGCGTCCGCATCGGCGATCCAGCCGATGAAGGAGGCATAGGCGGCCACGCGATGGCGGCCATGACCGCCCAGCAGAAGATGGATTGGAGCGCCGAGGCGCTGGCCGAGGAGATCCCACAAGGCGATGTCGATGGCGGAGACGGCCTCGGCGCCTGCTCCGGCCACCGGTGTCACCAGCGCATCGCGCATTGTCTCCCACAGGGCGCCGATGTCATCTTCGTCCGCACCCAGCAGGAGTGGCGCGAGGGTGGCCTCGACAATGCTGGCTGCGGCCTGCGGCGCAGCCGGTGAGAAGGCCTCCCCGAAGCCGCAACGCCCATCGTCCGTGACAATCTCCACCACCAGGCTCCTGACGGCGCCGGACCGGCCCGACGCAGTCGGCTGCGGCGTCGCGAGCGGATGTGCGGTCAAGGCGGCGATGGGCATCCGGGTCTCCAAGATCACAGGCAGATCGCAGCTGGAGGGCGCTATCGGATTTCATTCGATATCGAATTATCTTTTATCGAATGAAATAGACGTTATTGCCATGGGAAAGGCCTGTCAATTCAAGGGAAGTCTCAAATTTTGCGCGTCTTGCGGCGGTTCCAGACCCAAAAATTAGGCACGCTGCAATCTTGTACGGCATTCAGATGCGGGACCCGACGCGACACCACCCAAACGTTGCCACTTCAGGAAATGCAGGCTATTCGGGTTACACTTTCCGGAATGCGCTTGCGCCTCTCGCGAAAACCTTTTCATATCGAACGATAAGCGGGAGGCCATGCCATATGCCGAGGACCGTGGCTCGCAGGAAGGACAACACCCCACTCCCCGCCGCACCGGAGCCAACGGCTCCGGAGGTGCCGGCCACGGCGCCGGCAAGAGCCGGCCGCCGCAAGGGGGCGGGCGCCGGAACCAAGGGCAAGGCGGGCCAGCTTCAAGTGCCCATCAACACCATCGTGGAGCAGTGGCACCGCGAGCGTCCCGACCTCGATCCCGAGCCCATGCGCCTGTTCGGCGCTCTCGCCCAGGCGCACCTGCTGACGACGCCCTACATGAACAATGTCCTGGAGCGGCACGGCCTGGTGCGAGGCACCTTCGACGTGCTCTCCGCCCTGCGCCGCGCGGGGCCGCCTTACTCCCTGACGCCCAAGCAGCTTGCCGAGTCCCTGCTGCTGAGCGGCGCGGGCATGACCAATCGGCTCGACCGGCTCGAAAGCCTCAACCTCATCGCCCGCCTGCCCGAGCCCAACGACCGTCGCAGCCTCAAGATTCAGCTCACCCAGAAGGGTGTGAAGCTGGTGGACGAGATCATCCCGCGGTTCGTAGAGGCGCAGCGCCGCCTCGTAACCCGGCTCGGCATGGCGGAAACGGAAACCCTGCTGGGCCTGCTCGATCGCCTCTCCGCCGCCCTGCTCGACGACATCGGATCGGAACCCACGGCTTGACGGGTTGCGCGATTGACAGGACCGAAGACGCCCAATACGCTCTTATTGTTCGATATCAAATTATTTTGTGTTGAACAAAATGCGACTGGATGCGCGTACATGCCCTGATGTGCGCCCGGACGTTCCCCGAAAGTCGGATCGGGACACGAGATGCAGCCTCCCATCGACCTTCCCGTGATCGACATGCACGCCCATTACGTGTC
>JAEZMT010000039.1 GCA_023442085.1 Pseudomonadota bacterium
GCCGCACGCTGCGCCTTTTTTGCGAGCACCCGTCCATCAAGGCCGTGCTCACGGTTATCCATAGCGACGATTCAGGCCTCTTTGCGGACGCCGCAGAAGGCCTGCCCAAGATTCTGGCACCGGTCTCGGGGGGCGCGACACGGCAGGACTCTGTGCGCGCGGGGCTGGAGGCGCTGGCTGGCACCGATGCGCCGACGGTGATCCTCGTTCATGACGCCGCCCGCCCTTACGCGACGCCCGACCTCATCACCCGCGCCGTCGCCGCTGTGGGCGAGGCCGATGCCGCCATTCCCGTGCTCGCCGTCACCGATACGGTGAAGCGCGTCGATGCGGCCGGGATGGTGGCGGAGACGCCGGATCGTGCCGCCTTGCGGGCCGTGCAGACGCCGCAGGCGTTCCGCTATGGCCCGCTCCTCGCCGCCCATCGTGCGGCGGCCGGGAGCGGCGTGACCACGCTGACCGACGATGCCTCGGTGATGGAATGGGCCGGCCATCAGGTGGCGACCTTCGCCGGCGAGACAGGGAACATCAAATTGACCACTGCCGAAGACATGTCGCGCGCCGCCGCCACCACCCTCGCCGACCTGCCTGACGTGCGCACGGGCACGGGATTCGACGTTCATGCCTTCGGGCAGGGTGACCATGTGATGCTCGGCGGCGTCGCGGTGCCCCACGGTTTCGGGCTGGTGGGCCATTCGGATGCGGACGTCGGCCTGCACGCGCTCACGGACGCGCTCCTCGGGGCACTGTGCGACGGCGACATCGGCGCCCATTTCCCGCCCTCGGACCCGCAATGGAAGGGCGCCTCCTCGGACCGCTTCCTCGCCCATGCGGTGGAGAAGGTGACGGCGCGCGGCGGGCGCATCGCCCATCTCGACCTTACCCTCATCTGCGAGGCCCCGAAGGTCGGCCCCCATCGCGATGCCATCCGTGCCGAGATCGCGCGCATCACGGGCGTCCCGGTCGCGCGCATTTCGGTGAAGGCGACCACCACGGAGAAGCTCGGCTTCGCCGGCCGCCGCGAGGGCATCGCCGCCATGGCCAGCGCCACCATCCGTTTGCCGGCGGGAGAGGAAATCTGACGATGGACGAGGAAATCTACGCCCGCGCCGTGGCCGTACTCGATGCCTTTCGCGCCCGCGGCTGGACACTGGCGACGGCAGAATCCTGCACCGGCGGGCTCGTGGCCGGCGCCCTCACCGAGGTGCCCGGATCGTCCGACGTGGTGGACCGCGGCTTCGTCACCTATTCCAATGCCGCCAAGATGGCGATGATCGGCGTGCCCGAGGCGACCCTCGCCGCCCATGGCGCCGTGAGTGAGCAGACCGCCCGCGCCATGGCGGAGGGTGCGCTGAAGGCGGCCGGCGTGAATGCGGCCGTGGCCATCACCGGCGTCGCCGGGCCGGGGGGCGGATCAGAGACCAAGCCCGTCGGCCTTGTGCATTTCGCCTGCGCCCGCCGCGACGGAGAGACCGTCCATCGCGAGAAGCGATTTGGCGAGATCGGCCGTGCGGAGGTGCGCCGGCTCTCGGTGCTCGAAGCCCTCGACCTGCTTCGCAGCGCGGCCTCCTGAAACGAAAAAGCCGCCCGAGGGCGGCTTTTCTGCCTCGCTGGCCCGAAGCCACTCAGTTCCGGGTGACCACGCAGTCACCGCCCTGCGCGCGCAGGGACTGGCAAAGCTCATTGGCCTGATCGCGACCGGCGAAGGGGCCGACCTGGGCGCGGTAGTACACGCCCTTGTCGCCGAGGTCCGCCTTCTTGACCGTGGCCTTGTAGCTGCCGAGCAGGTTCGGATACTTGGCCTGCAGCGCCTTCCACGAGCCAAGCGCATCGCTCTCAGACCGCTGCGAGGCCACCTGCACCACATAAGTGCCGGCCGCCGTAGGCGCCGGGGATGTGCTGGCGGTGGCGTCCGCCGGCGGAGAGGCGGGCACGGTGGTGACGGGATTGGGCTGGGGCAGACCGACCGGAATCGGGTTCTGGCTCGGCGCATAGGCCGAAACCGCGCTGGTCGGCACGCCGGGTGTCACGCTGCCATCGGCGCGCACGGTCATGGTGCGCACGCGCTTGGGCTCGGTGAGGTTCTGCGTCGCCTGCATGGGCGGCGTGGTGGGTGCCGGAACGGCATCGGCGGGGGCACGGGCTGCGGAAGTCACGTCCACCGGCTGCTCCTCGCGGGGGACCATCTTCTCGTTTCCGGCCGTCGCCGGGCCACCGACGCGATCATAGATGGACTTCTGCGCGTCAGCTGTCGCCTGCGGCGGGGTCGTGGTCTTCGCGGGAGCCGAATCGGCCTTAATGACCGGCGGTCCGCCGGAGGAGGACATCAGACCGGAGCGACCGACCGCCATGTTGTAAGCGAACACGCCCGCGACTCCGGCCACCACGAGACCGAGCACGGAGATGCCGAGGAGAAGCGCCGTGCGGCCGCGACGGCGGCGGGGCTCGGGCTCGTACAGATCCTCGCCATGGGGCGGCATGTAGCCGTCATCCGCATATTCGGGATCATAGCGGTCGTCATAATCGTCGTAATCGTAGTCGTCGTCCCGACGCGCGGCGGAATAGGCATAACCGGCCTCATCCGTCTCATCGTCGTAGCGCGAGGACTGCCGGGACGCCTGACCCGGCGCGGCACGGCGATCATCCTGCTGACGTGGATCCTGATACCGCGCCTCTTGCCGATAGCCCTGCGCGTCGGCCCGGCCATAGGCCTGTGGCGCCTGACCCTGCCCGTAGGCGACGGCGCGGGCGCGCGGATCAGCCTGACGCGGGTCGTCTAGGCCGTCATCCTCGTAATCGTCGTCGTAATCATCATAGTCCTGCGCGGGCTGCTGCGGCACGGCGCGGGCGGCAGCGGCGTCACGGGCGAGGGAGCCGTAGCCGGTCCGCACATCGGCGGTGCGTGCATCCGCCGCCGGCCGGGGTGGCGGCGCATAGGACGGAGCGGGCTGCGCGTAACCCTGCGCATTGTAGCCCTGCGCCGCGCGGGACTGGGGCTCCGGCGCGTAGGAAGGCGCCGCGCGAACCGGAGCGGCGGGTTGGCGCGCGGGCGCGGTATTCCACGCCTCCGCATCGTCATCCTCGTCATATTCTGGCTCGGGCGCCGGGCGGGAGGGTGGCTGGAGCACGGCACGCGGCTGAGGCGGCGCGAAACGCTGCGCGGGAGCGGCAGGCGCAGGGGGCGCCGGAGGCACATAGCGCTGGACAGCCGCCCGGCGCGGGTCGGACGCCGCAGCCGCGCCCTGCTGGGTCGGCGCGGGGCGCGCCGGCGTCTCGGGCGGAAGCCCGTCGAAATCGTCAAACGGATCGTGATCCATGAGCCGAGCCAGCTCGGCGAGGGGATCCCGACCAACTGCGCGATCGGCACCCGCGCGATCACCGGAGGCGGCCTGCGCCGGCCGGGAGCCGGGGCCGCTTCCCGTGGCAGCATCGTCACGCCGGTAGCGGTACCTGCTTTCGTCGCCCATGTCGCCTCGATGTTTTGCGCCGCCCACCCGGCCGGATCCTCGCGAAACGAATCTTCGCAAACCGGCCAACAAGCCCCGCCCGCACATCGGCCAGCATACGCCGGACCGCAACCGGACGAGCGATTATTTCATCTCGTCAACGGCCTCCACTCCGAGCACCTTGAGACCGGAAGCGAGTACCGTGGCCACGCCATGCACCAATGCCAAGCGCGCCGAGGTCAAATCTCGATCATTCTCGATAATGAAGCGTAAATGTGGCAAGTCTTTTCCCCGGTTCCACTGGGC
>JAEZMT010000408.1 GCA_023442085.1 Pseudomonadota bacterium
GCGAGAACCACCAGAACGAGAAGCGCCCACTCATCCATCGCGACCAGCCCGGTTGTAACCCCGGGGCGAGCCTAGCGGCAGCGTCGCGCCGTGGCTAGACACCTCCAGCTAAGTGCAAATGGCAAAACGAAAATCAGGCTGAACCAGAGCGGTAGGATGGCGCCTCCATCCACCGTTCAGGCGGCGAGGAAAGCGAGGCGCGGATCGGTGCGCCCCGGCGCGATCTCGATGATCTCGGCCGCAACCACGCCTTCGGCGACGAATGGATCTTCCGCCACCCGCGCCTCCATCTCGGCACGAGAGGAGGCGGTGGCGAGGATCGCGCCGCCGGCTTTCGGCTCGATGCCGCCCGCGAGCAGGAAGCTCCCCTCCTCAAAGCCTTTCCGAAGCCACGCATTGTGCCCCTCCATCAGGCGCGGAGCGGCGGCACGGTTGGCGGCGAAGCGCAGCAGGACGATGAACATGGTTTCCCCCTTATATGTTCAGGCGTGGACGGCGGGACGCCGATGGGCGGCAACGAAGCCGCGCAGCTCGGCAACCTCGGCGTCGATGAAGGCTTCATCGCCGATGGCAGTTGCGAGCGTTGCCACCCCCTGGCTGCGGGCGAGAAGGTGCATGGCGAGGCGCTCGGCCTCAGCCTCCCCGTGACCCAGGGCGCGGAACTGCCGGGCCAGCCAGTCGCGGAACAGGATGAAAAGCCGCCCGGCATCGGCACCCGCCGCATGGTCGAGCTTCGCCAGCTCGTTGCACAGCGTGCCCACCGGACAGCCGAAGCGCATGATCTTGGCGCGGTTGGCGATGAGGATGCCGATGAAGCTCAGGATGCGCGCCTCCGCATCCTCCCCCTCCCCGTCCCACTGGGCGAGGAGCGTTTCGGTCCGCGCCAGGCGCAGCGCGATCACGGCTGCGAGGATCTCGTCCTTGCTCTTGAAATGATAATAGAAATTGCCGCGCGACAGCTTCACCGCCGCGGCGATGTCGGCGAACGAGGTGGAGGCGAAGCCGTTCTCATAGAAAAGCCGGTCCGCCGCCTCGACGATGGCGGCGCGGGTGTCGATCGCGGGCATGGTCACGCCTAGGTCAAATGTCCTAATTCCAGATGTAGGACATTTGACCTAGGCCCGTCAAGATCGCCTTCCTAGTCCTCGCGGAAGCGGTTGGTGATGGGATAGCGGCGGTCGCGGCCGAAGTTGCGTCCGGTCACCTTCACACCCGGCGCGGCCTGCCGACGCTTGTATTCGGCGCCCGCCAGCAGGCGCGCCACGCGGGCCACGGTGGCAGCGTCGAAGCCGTCGGCGACGATCTCGTCCACCGCACTTTCGCCCTCCACCAGCCGGGCGAGGATGGTGTCGAGCACGCCGTAGGGCGCCAGCGCCGCCTCGTCGGTCTGGTCCTCGCGCAGTTCGGCGGTCGGCGGCTTCTCGATGACGCGGTCGGGAATGACGACGCCATCGGGACCCAGCGCGTCTGCCGGTTTCCAGCTGTTGCGCAGGCGGGCGAGGCGCACGACCTCCGTCTTGTAGAGGTCCTTGATCGGGTTGAACCCGCCGTTCATGTCGCCATACAGCGTGGCGTAGCCGGTGGACATCTCCGATTTGTTGCCCGTGGTCACCACCATGGCGCCGAACTTGTTGGAGACGGACATGAGCAGCGTCCCGCGCACGCGGGCCTGCAGGTTCTCCTCCGTCACATCGCGCGCAACGCCCTCGAACAAGGGCGCCAGCACCGCTTCCAGCCCCTCCACCGCAGGACCGATGGGCACGACCTCGTAACTTACGCCCAGCGCATCGGCCACGGCGGCAGCATCGGCGAGGCTTTCGGGCGAGGTGAAGCGATACGGCAGCATCAGGCAGCGCACGCGCTCCGGCCCGAGAGCATCCACCGCCATGGCCGCGCACAAAGCGGAATCGATGCCGCCGGACAGGCCCAGCACCACGCCCGGAAAACCGTTCTTGTTCACATAGTCCCGGAGGCCGAGCACGCAGGCCGCATAGTCGGCCGCATCGCCCTGGAGGGGCTCGACCAGATTGCCGCCGACGCAACGCCAGCCGTCCTCGAAGCGCCGCCATCTGGTGAGGCGCACGCGCTCGACAAAGCTCGGGAATTTCAGTGCGGGGAAACGGTCGGCGTTGAGGACGAAGGATGCGCCGTCGAACACCAGTTCGTCCTGGCCCCCGACCTGGTTGACGTAGAGGAGCGGCAGCTTGCTTTCCACCACGCGAGCAACCGCAATGTTCTCGCGCTCGGCATAGACCGAGCGGCGATAGGGCGAACCATTAGGCACGATGAGGATTTCCGCGCCCGTCTCGGCGAGGCACTCCACCACGTCAGCCCCCCAGATGTCCTCGCAGACGGGCACGCCGAGGCGCACGCCCCTGAACGGGATCGGTCCGGGCATCGGGCCGGCGGCGAACACGCGCTTCTCGTCGAACACACCGTAATTGGGCAGGTCCACCTTGTGCCGCACGGCGGACACCCTGCCGCCTTCCAGCAGCAGCACCGAATTGTAGAGCAGCCCGCCTTCCACCCACGGCGCGCCGATGAGCACGGCGGCGCCGCTGACAGTCTCCGCCGCGAGGGCCTCGACGGCCTCCCGGCAGGCCGCGAGGAAGGCGGGCTTCAGCACCAGATCCTCAGCCGGATAGCCGGCGATGAACAGCTCGGGAAAGACCACGAGATCCGCCCCGGACGCGCCCGCGCTCTCCCGCGTGCGGCGGGCGATGGCGAGATTTCCGGAGACATCGCCCACGGTGGGGTTGAGCTGAGCGATGGCGATGCGCAGGGTATCGGCGGGTTCGGTCATTTGCGGGATGTAGCCCCGCCTCGCATCAGGCGAAAGGGCAAGAAACCAGCAAGCGCCCGTTCTGCCTCATCAATCAGCACAGCGCCGCGCGCACGGGTACCCGGACGCCGGCCGAGCCCAAGCCCAGCCCGGAAACAGCATGCGATGGGCGACTGTCGGCGCTCCGGCGCGCTACAACCCCAGCCGGCTCCACATGGCGCGTTCCTCGACCGCCGCGGCGGCGCCCAGCGCCGCCTCTCGGGCGAGGGCACCGGCAAAGCCCGTGGGGCGTTTCGGCAGGAAACCGGTGGCACCCTGCACCAGCTTCAGCGTCACGTCCGTGCCGTAGCGCGCCTTCAGGATGCCGCGCACATCGCCGAGGCCGTCCACGAGGCCGAGCCCGGCGGCCTGCGTCCCCAGCCAGAACTCGCCGGAGAACAGGGTCTCGTCATCGCCCGTCAGCGCATCGCCGCGACGCGATTTCACGAGGTCCGCGAATACCGTGTGCAGTTCCTTGAGCAACTGGTCGAGCCGCTCCACGTCCTCCGGCTGGGTGGGACGGAAGGGATCCAGCGTCACCTTCCGCTCGCCGGCGGTGTAGACGCGGCGCTCGATGCCCAGCTTCTCGATGGCCTTGTCGAAGCCGAAGCCCGCCGTCACCACGCCGATGGAGCCAACGATGGAGCAGGGATCGGCGAAGATCTCGTCGGCGGCACAGGCGATCATGTAGCCGCCCGAGGCCGCCGCATCCTCGATGAAGGCGAAGACGTGCTTTTCCTTCTCCTCCGCCAGCGCCCGGATGCGGCGGAAGATGAGATGGGACTGCACCGGCGAGCCGCCCGGCGAATTGATGAGCAGCGCCACGGCGGGCGCCTCCTTCATGGCGAAGGCCTTCTCCAGCGCCTGCGCCGTGCTGGCGAGCGACATGCTGCGCGAGAAGGGCGAGGACATGCCGATGGCGCCGGACAGCCGCACCACCGGCACCACGGGCGCATCGGTACGCCATTTTCTGGGGAGGAGACCGCGAGCGCGGCGCGACAGGGAGGAAAGAAGTTCGGCCATGCCTGAGATGTAGGGGCTCCGCATGGCGCCCTCAAGGCGCCAAGCATAACCGAAGGCTGGCGCCCTCAAGGCGCCATGCACAAGCAAAGGCTGACACCCTCAAGGGGCCAAAGGCACGGCACAGATGAGCGCTCTGTTGCGTCTCAGATGAGCGCGGCCCCGTCCCGCAGCACCGCCTCTGCCTGCGGCGTCGGCCTGCCGTCCGCCTCCGCGAGGACGAGACCGGGCAGGATCGACGGGGGCGTGCGCCGCCCCTTCACCGCCCGCACCAGCAGCCGCACCGCCGGCCGGTCCGCGCGGGGGTACACAGGCAAAATCTCCACTGCCCCGAAACCCCGCGACAACACCCCAAGAATGTCCGCCAGCGCCTCGGGGCGATGGATGAGACAGATCATCCCCTTCGTGCCAAGGCAGCGGTCGGCGGCGCGGGCCCAGTCGGCGAGAAGGTCGGCATCGGCCATGTGCGCGCGGGCGCGGGCGGCGTCGGGGGACGTGCGGTGACGGGCATCGGCATTGAAAGGGGGATTCGCCAGCACGAGGTCGGCCGCGCCCGGTTCAGGCAGTGGCGGGCCGGAGGGCCGGGCGAGGGACGCGACATCCCCCGTCACCACCCGCGCCCGGTCGTCGAAGCCGTTCAGCGCAGCATTCTCGGCGGCCAGCGCGGCGAGGGCGGGGTCGATCTCCACCAGTGTTGCGCACGCGTCCGGAACGCGGGCGAGGAAGGCGAGGCCGGCGCTGCCCACGCCCGTCCCGAAATCCACCGCGACACGGCGGTCCGCCGGCGCGAAGGCGGCGAGGAGCAGCGCATCGTGGCCGACCCGGTGGCCCGAAACCATCTGCCGCAACGTTAACCTGCCCCCGAGCACACTGTCGGTGGACAGTGGATCCGCCTCAGTCGACATCGCGCAGGGCCGCGCCGAATCCCGCTTCCTTCAAAAGGCGACGAGCGCGCGGCACATCCTCGTCCACAATCAGCAGGCGGCGGGGAAAAACGCCGATGGAGCCTTCCAGGACGCTCATGTGGGCATCCGCGACCATGTGACCGATATCGGCCGCCGTGAGCAGCGCCTCGATGGCGCCGAGCAGCACAAGATCGT
>JAEZMT010000081.1 GCA_023442085.1 Pseudomonadota bacterium
GCTGTTCAACTCCGTCGCGCAGCCCGTGGTCAGCACGGCCGCGGTCGCGCAATAGGGCCGGCATGACCGCCCCGGCGCAGGCGACCCGGGACAATAGATCGACCCGCGTGCGGGGCGGCAGGACCACCGCCGCCCCCTTAGTCACTCAGGAGCCAGCCGTGGCCCAGGAGCCCGCCGTCGCCGCCTCCCCGGCCGTCGCGCGGATCCAGCGCTTCCTTCCGCTTCCGCTGCTGCGCGGCGTCGGAGCGGCCATCTCGCGCCGCCGGGCCGCGTTGCGGAACGAGGCGCAGGCCACACTCGCCGAAGGACGCCGCGCCCGGCTCACCCGCACGGAGCTCGCCCTCGGCAGCTTCGCGCTGCTGGTGCTGCTGCCGGCGGTCGCGAGCCTGCTCTATCTCACCTTCGTCGCCGCCCCCCAGTTCCGCTCCGAGGCGCGCCTCGTGGTGCGGGGCAATCTCGAAACCGTCTCCAATGCCTCGGCCACCCCCGCGGCCAATGGCATACCGCAGGTGGCCAACACCCAGGAGGCGCGGGTCGTCGTGGACTACCTGCGCAGCCGCGCCATGGTGGACGCGCTCCAGGAACAGCTCGACCTGAAGCGCATCTTCGGCATCTCCGATCGCGACCCGGTCTTCGCCCTGTCGCCGGAGGCCAGCACGGAAGACTTGGTCGCATACTGGAACCGGCAGGTGAGCGTCAGCCTCGAGCAGATGTCGGGCGTCATCAAGGTGCAGGTCTATGCCTTCAGCCCGCAGAGCGCGGCCCTGCTCGCCGCCGCCGTGGTGCGCCAGGCCGAGCAGGTGACCAACGATCTCACCGCCCGCAACCGCAGCGACCGCGTGGTGGAGGCCGAGGCGGAGGAGCGCGCGGCATTCACGGAACTGGCGGTGGTCCGCACCGGCCTCGAAGCGTTCCGCAACAGCCAGGGCACGCTGGACCCGACCAAGAGCGCCAGCGACGCCTTCGCCGTCATCTCCAAGCTGCGCGACCAGCGCTCGGCCCTGAACACGGACCTCAACGCCGCCCGCGCCCGGCTCGACGAGGATTCTCCCGTGATACGGGCACTGAAGGAGCGGCTGCGCTCGCTGGACGAGAAGATCACCGCGCTCGACGGCTCCCTCCTCGGGGATGCGGCCTCCACCGGCTCCAGCGTCAACCTCGTCGCCGGCGCCGAACTGGAAGCGAGCCGCCGCCTCGCCGAGCAGCGGCTCAAGCAGGCCGAGGCCGAACTCATCGAAGCGCGCATGGACCGGGGCCGGCAGCAGGTCTACATCCTCGCCTTCATGGCCCCCACCCTGCCGCACGAGAAGGCCTTCCCCACCCCCGCGCTGCAGGCCGGCGCCCTCTTCGCCATCCTGTTCGCCGCCTGGGCGGTGGTCGCGCTCTATGTGGCGAGCGTCTACGCGCGGACGCGGTAGGACGGGCTTGGCAAGTCATGGGCCCGGGAGCTGCGGCCTGTCCGGGACCGGCGTCTGCCCGGGCCTGGTCCCGCGCAACGGAAGCGACCTGATGGCTGCTCTGACCGACTGACCGCTCGCCTGCGCGCCCTATTGGACCCCTTCCTGGACGCCTTCCTGCGCCGCCTCGTCCGTGGCTTCATCCACCCGGCCGACCGCAGCGGTGACGTCGGAGAAGATGCGCTCGTCCACGGCGAGGAGATCCTGCGCCGCGGGCCACTCGGCCACCTGCTCACGCAGTTCGCCGACCTGCCGTGACCAGGCGAGTTCCGGCAGAGGTGGCAGGTTCAGCTCCATCACCGCACGCATGGTCTCCCACCAGATGTCCTCGTCGCCGGAGAGGCCGACCACGTCCATCTCGGAGAGCGTGTCGAGGGCGTTCTCGACCGCCGACGTCTCCAGCACGTCGTCGGAGCCGCGACAGGTGAGCAGTCGCGCCATGGGATTGGCCACGAGGCTGCGCTCGAAGGGCGAGAGGGTGCCAAGCCAGGTCTCGAGATCTTCCATCTCGGCGAGGTCCGCCTTGGCGAGGCTGTCCAGCAGGGGCTTGTAGACATCGCTCAGCACCGACGCAGCGAGGTTCGGGGTCTTCACCGCCCAGCGCAGTACCAGAAGCTCTTCGGCGAGTTCCTCGTAGGGATCGCGCAGCAGCACCGTGCACTTGAAGCCGCGGTCGCGCAGCAGCGGCTCATACGTGCGGAAGAACACTCGCCCCGTGCAGAAGATGGACGGCGTGAAAGCGATGCCGAGGATGGATTTCACCGCCTCCTCGGGGGTGCGCTCCAGCCGCGTGAACGGCATGTGGAAGAGGTCCTGCAGCGGCAGGTTCAGCTGCGCCTGCGCCACCACCCGCGTCTCCAGCCGGAACAGCTTCTGGTCCGCCTTCGCCGTCGGTGGACGGCGGCGGTAGATGCGGATGTTGGTGGTCTCGTCGTAAAGCTCGATGTCGATGATGCTGGCGAGATCGGCGATCACATGATCGTCCACCACGAAACCGCAGATGCCGGTCTCGTGCAGGCCCTGTTCACGCAGCAGCGGGCGCAGCACGGTGGCGGGGATCACCTTGCGCAGTTCACCGCCCACCATCACCGTGACACGCGGCGTGGTGGCGGGATTGTCCGGCATGATCCAGCCGACGATGCGGCTGCCGGCGTCTTCGTCGATGCTAAAGAGCACGCCGGCCCTCCTGGTGGTGGTCGCGATGGGGCGCGATCATGGGCGGCGTCTCACCGGCGATGATCGCGGATGACCGCGATCAGGACCATGACGTTGAGCCAGAAGATGCCGGCCAGCACCAGCACGAACAGGCCGGTGCGCCACCAGCTCGGCTCGGTGGAGGTGGTGGGCAGGCTGGGCGGCACGAACACGTTGACGAAGGCGCTCTGCGCCCGCATCCGCCGCTCCGCCTCTTGCAGGCCGGCCACCGCGATGGACTGCATGGTCTCGGCGAAACGCACCTCCATCTCGGCCTCCTCGAAGGCGGCGAGTGCGTTCACCGTGCTCCCCTTGGAGCCCCCGGGACCGCCCAGACTGGCGCGGAAAGCCGCGATCTCGGTGTCGATGGCGCGCACGCGGTCGCGGAGCACGCCCAAAGCGGGGCCATCAGGCGCGGAGAGCTTCTCCAGCGCGCGCATCTCCTTGTCGGCGGAGATCCGCTCCTGCTCCAGCCGCAGCAGGCTCGTGCCGAGCGCCTCCGCCGCCTGCACCGGATCGATCGCGCGCTGGCGGCCACGCCATTCCTGCTGGCGGGCGAGCGCCGACACATAGCGCGCCTTGGCGCGGTTGAGCTGGTCCGCGGCGCGGGTCACGCTGTCGGCGCGGGAGCGGGAGATGACGTCGTTGAGCAGCACCTCGCCGGCGCGCACGACGCGCTGGGCAATGGTGCGGGCATCCTCGGGCGAGAAGGCGCGCACCCGCAGGAGCACGATTTCGGAGCGGCGGTCCACCGCGGCGGTGACATGGCGGTTCCAGTAGCGCCACACGTCCTCCAGCGTCGCATCGGCGGAGAGCCGCGACAGCGGATCAAGCCCCGGGCGGGAGAAGAAGGCGCGCAGCCAGCCGTCGGCATCGAGGGCGGCGACGAAGGAACGGCTGGTGATGTAGCTGGCAAGCACGAAGGGCGCCTGCGCCTGGCTGCCCCCGGCCCCGCCCCCGAACAGGCTGGAGAGACCCTTCATCACCCCCGCCATCGCGCCTTTCGAGCCATCCTCGCCGTCATCGGCCGTGGCACGGTCGGGCTGGGATTCGCGCACGGCGAGCCGCGCTTCCGAGACATAGATGGGACTGGCGATTACTCCCGCATAGAAAGCGCAGACCGCAGCCGGCAGCAGCACGCAGGCGACGAAAGAGAGGCGCAGCAGGCGAAACCAGCGCTGCGAGGCCGTCGCGCCGGTTCCGAAGGTGCGCGGCAGCCGCCGCCAGCGCAGCGCCGGCTGCACGAACGGCAGCACCACGAAGGCACGGCTGCGCTCGATCAGAACCCGGATGGGCGGCGCCGACGGCAGGCCCATCGTCACCTCGCTCTCAGGACCACGACATCCTGGAAATCATGCAGCGCGCCGGAGCCGATGGCCACCACGTCGAAGAAGTGGCTCCATTCGGCCTGAACATAGGCCGCGCTGATGAACGTGATGCCGTACTCATAGGCCGTGCTCGTGAGGTGCCCTTCCTGGCGGATGAAGACGTAGCCGTGCCCACCCTCCATCGCCGGCTGCGCGGCGGCAAGCTCCGGCTCCGGGATGGACAGCATCTCGAAGATGCGTTCCTCCGAACGGGCCCGCGCGAAGGCGCGGTCGCCGTGGATGGAGAGGAACAGGAGCGCGCCGGGGGCGCACACGCGGCGCAGCTCGTGAAGATAGAACAGCTGGTCCTGCTCGTTCAGGTGGCTGAAGACCGAGATGGAGACCACCGCATCGAAGCTGCCGTCCGCCACGGGCAGTGGCTCGCGCGGCACGCTCAGCACCGGCTCCACGTGGGCGAGATTCTGCCCGACCCAGTCAAGATGGCGGGCATCCACATCCATGCCCACGTAGCGACCGGCGAAGCCGTGGAACATGCGCGCCAGCCGCCCGACGCCGACGCCGAAGTCCAGCACCGAGCGGAAGCCGGCGAGCGGCACCGGGCTCAGCCCCTGCAGCGCGCGCAGGAAGTCGACGCCGTGGCTGGCGAAATCGCGCGGGGCGGTGAGCCCCGTCGTGTTGTGCATCAGCTCCTCGGGCGGGAACGGCGCGATGGCGCCTTCGGGCGCATCCTCGGCGCGGTTGAGCGCGAGCCAGGCGTCGAAATCCCCGGCGATGCCCGGCGCGACGCTGCCCGGCGCACCGGCATGGGCGCGCGCGCCCGCCCCGTCGTCCGCCCGGTCGCCCGCTGTCGTGCCGTCGCTCTGCGAACCCGCCATCGTCTCCGCCTCGATGCTCATCACGCCTCTTCCGTCTCCCCGCTTCCAATCCCCG
Organism: Pseudomonadota bacterium; assembly: GCA_023442085.1. Classification (GTDB taxonomy): domain Bacteria; phylum Pseudomonadota; class Alphaproteobacteria; order Rhizobiales; family Xanthobacteraceae; genus Xanthobacter. The sequence goes on from JAEZMT010000081.1 coordinate 4,910, forward strand.
ACGCCCTCAGGCCGGCGCCCTGCCTTGGCGGGCGCGATCATAGAAGGCGACCACATCCTCCACCATATGGCGCGAGGTGCGATCGTATCGCGTGCCGGCGGACAGGGTGCGGGCGAGGCCCGGATCACGCGCCAAGGGTTCCAGCCTGCCATACAGCGCCTTCACCGAGCCTTTTGTGAACGTGAAGCCGTTGACGCCGTTTTCCACGAACTCGCTCATCCCTTCCACGTCGGAGACCAGCACCGGCGTGTGGGTGGCGAGGGCCTGGAGCAGGATCAGCGGGCTGTTCTCCACCCACACGGAGGGGATGACGAGCACGTCGATCTCCGCCAGCACCGCGGCCATGCGCTCCACCGGGAAGGTGCCGCGGAACGCCACCTGAAGACCGGCCGAGGCCGCGCGCACCTCTGCGGCATAGGCCGGGTCCATCCGCTCGTCGCCGTAGATGTCGAGGCTGAAGGCGTTCGCCGGCGCCGATTTCATGGCGTCCAGGAGGAGGTGCAGTCCCTTGTGCGGCGCGAGCTGGCCGATGAAGCCGAGGCGCAGCGGCCCGGCGGACCGTTCGGGCTTCGGGGCGCGATCGATGTCGATGCCGAAGCGGCACAGGTCCATCGGCACACGGATGTCCGAACGGCGATAGCTCTCCAGCATGAAGCGGGTCGGGGTGAGCGCGCCAGCATAAGCGCCATAGGCGGCGGCAAGGTGGCCCGGCCGCTCCTTGAGGCGGCGATGGTGCCGCGCCAGTCGACGGGCGCAAGGCGTGGCGCGCGCGCCACCACCGGCGGCACCACGGCGCGCAGCAGCCCCTGCACGGGCCCCTTGTCCTTGCCGCCGGGAAAGAAGGCACAGGCGACGCAGTTGGCGCGGTCGGCATCGGGCCCGGCGCACAGGCTGCCGTCGGCGGCATCCAGCTTGTTGTTGAAGCAGAAGCCGAAGAAATCGGTGAAGGTTGCAACCGTAGGCAGGCCGAGCCGCCCCGTCACCTCCAGCAGCGCCGTGGTGTGGTTGATGAGATGGCACACGTGCACGACGTCCGGCCGGATGTCCCTCAAGATGCGCTCGTGGATGAAGCGCAGGGCCGGCAGGTGGAAGGTGTCGCGCACGGCGGCGTTGGGATGGACGTTGCGGTCGATGCGGATGACCGGGATGTCGTCGAAGCTGTCGCGCTCCACCAGCGCGCCTTGGGCCGGCTCGCCCGGAAAGGTGGCCGTGACCACCACCGGCTCGTGCCCGAGCGCCTTAAGCTCCCGCGCTACGGTGCGAGTATAGCTTTCGGTGCCGTAGAAATGGTCGGGGAAGTAGCAATGGACGTAAAGGGCGACCCGCATTGAACGTCTGCTTCGGTCCTCAGCTCGTTGACGAGCATCTCGATGCCGAGATCGAGATCGATGACGGGGGCCCAGCCAAGCCGCTCGCTGGCGCGGCGGATGTCGAGGACAGAGGCGGGCACGTCGAAGGGACGGGCCGCGATGGGCTCGATGATGATGCGCCGCCCGACTGCGGCCTCGACCTTTCCGATCAGCTCCGACAAGGAATGGCCGGTGCCGGAGGCGATGTTCACGGGCCCGGGCACATTGTGCATCCGTCCGGCGGCGAGCAGCGCGCTCACCACGTCGTCCACATGCACATAATCGCGCACCGTGGAGCCGTTGCCGAACAGCTTCACCGGGTCGCCGCGCAGGGCCGCGCGGGTGAAGAGGGTGACGGCGCCGAGACCGCCCAGCTCGGTCTGCCCCGCGCCGTAGCAATTGCCGATGCGCAGCGCGATGCCGTCCACCCCGTGCAGGCGGCGGAACTTCTCGAGATAATGCTCCACCATGAGCTTCGAGATGCCGTAGGCGCTAAGCGGCTTGGCCGTGTGATGCTCCGCGACGGGCAGCTGTTCCGGCGCGCCATAGACCGCGCCGCCGGACGACGCGAAGACAATCCGGATGCCCGGATAGCGGCGGGCGGCTTCCAGCAGGCGCACGCTGCCAACCACATTTTCCAGAATGTCGCGGGCGGGATCGAGACCGGCGCTGGAAGGGATGGTGGACCAGGCGAGATGATAGACGGTGCTGACGCCGTCGAGCAGGTTATCCCAGCCGGTGAAGGTCGCAAGATCGAGGGCACGCCAGCGTACGCCACGATGAAAGGGGGCATGATCGAGGCGGCGGGTGGTGGCTATGGTGCCGACCGAACTTTCCGCAAGCCTTTGACACAGACGACGTCCGATGACACCTGCGCCCCCCACAACCAGTGATGTCATGCACCGCCGGCGCGAGGCCCTGCCTCCCCGCACCCTCCACCGTGTGAAGTTTACAGAAACGGCCAAGATCAAGTCCCCCCGGCACCTTCCGTTAGGACCTGCCTACCGCCTCAGCTGCTACCTTAGCGCGAACGATCTGGACCCGCCAGTCCGTATCGCACCGCAATATGCAGCAATGTTGGTTAAACTTCAGCGAACAGGCTGGCCCGAGGGAAGCCAGGCATGAGGTCGGTGGGCCGACCGAGCGCCTGTGCGTAAACCTCGGCATAGGCCGCGATCATGGCGTCGAGGCCGAACATCCGCGCCCGTTCGCGGTTATGGGCGCCAACGGCATCGAGCTTCGCGGGGTCGTCCAGGAGGTCGCAGACGATGCCCGCGAGCCCCTCGGA
>JAEZMT010000116.1 GCA_023442085.1 Pseudomonadota bacterium
AGATCCCCCTCATCCTCACCGCTCTGCCGGGCCAGCGCTGGCGCGCCTATGTGCGGCCGAGCGGGCCGGACAGCGATCTGGTGGCGGACGCCTCCGCCACTCTTGCCCGCTACCTCCCGGGCGCGCAATTCACGGACGTGGCCAATCCTATCCGCTTCCAGTGCTTCACGCGGGTGGCGCAGCACTACCGCTTGGGCCGCCTGCTGCTGGCGGGTGATGCCGCTCACACCTGCAGCCCCATTCAGGGGCACGGGATGAACAGCGGCATCCAGGACGCCTTCAACCTCGCGTGGAAGCTCGCTTTGGTGGCGCAGGGCCATTGCGCCGACACCCTGCTGGACAGTTACGAGGCGGAGCGCCGGCCGGTGGCTCTGCGCATCACCGCTTCGGGTGACGAGGCCGACAGCGCCCAGATGCTCAAGAGCGCGGCGGACCGGCAGGCCCGCAATGCCGTCATCCGGGAGGTCCTGTCCGATCCCGAGGCGCGCCACCACGAGGCGGTGGCCGAAGCGGAGCTGGATGTGGACTATGCCGCCTCGCCCATCGTGGTGGGGGAGGCGGGTTCCGCGCTCTCCCCCGGCCAGCGCCTGCCGGATCGCATCCCGCTGGGGATGGCGGACGGCGAGGTGCTGATGCTGGACGATCTCGTCAACCGCACTGGTCACACCTTGCTTCTGCTTGGCGGCGAGACGGCGCGCGTGGAGAAGGTGGCCTCGCTCTTTCAGGCCTTGTGCGCCCGCGCCGACCCCCGCCTCTACGGCGCCAGCTTTGCCGCGACAGTGGTGAATCACGGGGCGGACCGGGCCAACGTGGCGCACGGCATCGCCAGTCTGCCGGCGGAGGATGCCCGTGGGATGGGAATTACCGGGATCACCCTGCTGGCGATCCGGCCGGACGGCCATGTGGGCCTCCGGGCCGACACAGGCCACGAGGCAGCGCTCGTCTCCTATGGGCTGAAGCTCGGCGTTCGACGGTAATCAAGGGCTGTCGAATCGAACTCGGCATTCGAATGCGCCAAACGACATCGATTCCCGGCCTGAACCCCTGGTGCTACACCCCATGACAGGGGGTGTCAGGTCAGAGGAAGGGCTTGCCGCCGGTGACGGCGATAGTCGCACCGGAAACGTAGCTGGAGCGCGGATCGGCCAGCATCACATAGGCCGTCGCCAGCTCCGCCGGCTGCCCCGGACGGCCCATGGGCACTGATTTTCCAAAGTTTTTCACCGCCTCCTCCGGCATCGTCGAAGGAATCAGCGGCGTCCAGATCGGCCCCGGCGCCACTGCGTTGACCCGAATGCCACGCGGCGCCAGGGATTGGGCAAGTCCTGCCGTGAAATTATGGATGGCGCCCTTGGTGGTTGCGTAAGCCAAAAGGGTCGGGTTGGGATTATCCGAGTTGATCGATGCAGTATTGATGATGGAGCCGCCCTCCTTCATATATTTGATCGCGGCCTTGCTGAGATAGAACATGGAATGGATATTGACCGCGAAGGTGTGTTCCCACTCGTTGTCCGGAATATCTTCCACTTTCTCGAACGTGGCCTGATGGGCGGCGTTGTTTACCAGAATGTCGAGCCCGCCGAGCGCATCCGCCGCATCGTCCACCAGCCGCCTGCAGAATGCGGGGTCAGAAATATCCCCCGCCGCCAAAATCGCTTTCTGTCCAGCCTCTTCCACCAGCCGGCGGGTTTCATCCGCGTCCTCGTCCTCTTCCAGATAGGCGATGCAGACGTCTGCGCCCTCGCGGGCAAAGGCCAGGCAGACGGCCCGTCCGATGCCGCTGTCACCGCCGGTCACCAAGGCCTTGAGGCCCTTGAGCTTTCCGGAGCCGACATAGCTCGTCTCACCATGATCGGGACGCGGATCCATCGCCTCGGTCAGGCCCGGCATGGGCTGCTGCTGCGCGGGAAGCGGAGGCGTCGCGGGGTGGTCCATGCTGCTGCTCCCGTCGGGGAAGGGGTTGGATGCAGGACAACCCGTCCGACGGTGGCCGGTTCCGCCTCACGCCGCGTCGACCGTGCGCCAGGAGGATAAAATCTCTTCCATTTCAGCTACTTCCACCTGGATCGACAACCGTTGCGACAGCATGTGGAGCACCGCATCGTGTCCCGCGTCGGAGGAGGAGCACACCGCGTCTCGCGCCACCACTACCCGAAATCCGCAATCGACCGCATCGAACAGCGTCGCGAGAATGCACACATCCGTCTCCGCCCCCGTCAGAACCAGGGTGTCGGCACCGAGATGGGCGAGAAGCGGCAAGAGGTTCGGCGAAGAAAACGCGGAATAGCGCGTTTTATCAACGAATTGTGCGGGCGGTGAGAATCGCCGCAGCTCCGGAACCAGCTCCAGAAGCTCGGGCGCCAGCTGAGCCTGCGTCACCTCTCGCCATTTGCTGTAAAGCTGGCGCCAGGTGCCCGGCAGTGCTTCCGGCGCATGCGGCGGGATGAAGCGGGAGAACAGGGTCCGCCGCGGCACACGACCGGCAAGCTCGACGATCACCGGTAAAATCCGGGGCGCCCAAGGCGTCGGCCAAGGTCCTCCGGGCGCGAACAATCGCTGCATGTCCACGCACAGATGCACCGCGCGGGGACCGATGGGGCTTTTCAGGCCTTGTCCCATTCATTCCTCCGGCGGCGGTCCGCTTTCGCCGGGCCGGCCCGTCGGCTGGTCCGCACCGCGCTTGCCGATGCCAACGATGGCAGCTTCGCGGGTGGGGTAGGGCCCTGCCGTCGGCGTGCCGTCAGAAGCGACGGCCCACCATCCCGCCATCACGCCGAGGCGGGTGGCGTCGGCCTCGGAAATAAGTCGCGGTTCCAGTGTCATGGCGCCTCCTGGGCGGCCCGCAACCCGCGGGCGCGTAAGGCTCAACGGTGCGGCGCGGAGGCAGGTTCCGGCGCCGGACTTCGCGACAGGTGGACAGCCCCGGTGCTGCTGTGCATTTTAGCCGCTCCCGGAGGGGGTGACGGCGGCGCCGCCGCCGTGGATCGGGTACGGAGAAGTTGCGTGGCGGAATTCAGCGGA
>JAEZMT010000137.1 GCA_023442085.1 Pseudomonadota bacterium
GACCTCTACCGCGCCGCGGCCGAGGACGGCGACGCCCCGGCGCAGGACATGCTGAGCTGGATGCTGCTGGAGGGCGAGGTGATGCCTCCCGACGCTACCGAGGCCCGCCGCTGGGCGATGGCCGCGGCTGAGCAGGGTATCGGCTCCTCCATGACGCGCCTCGGCATGATCGCCCACAATGCGCTCGGCACCGATCGCGATCCGGTGGAAGCCGCCCGCTGGTGGCGCAAGGGGGCCGAGGCGGGTGACGCGGACGGGCAGGCAATGCTCGGGGCCGCCTACCACCTCGGTGCCGGCGTCCCGCATGACAAGATCGCCGCCTTCGCCTGGCTGCTGCGCGCCCGCGCGGGCCACAGCGCCCTCGCCGATCGCTTCTTCGAGGCGGTGCGCGCCACGCTGAGCCCGGAAGAGACCGCCGCCGCCCAGCGCCGCGCTGCCATTCCGCTGGGGGAGCTGCCCTAGGTGATCATCGGCACGGCCGGACATATCGACCATGGCAAGACCACGCTGGTGCGTGCGCTCACCGGTGTCGATACCGACCGCCTGAAGGAAGAGAAGGCCCGCGGCATCTCCATCGACCTCGGCTTCGCCTATCTCCCGGTGGGGGAAGAGGTGCTGGGTTTCGTGGATGTGCCCGGGCACGAGAAGTTCGTCCACACCATGCTCTCCGGCGCGGGGGGCATCGATTTCGCGCTGCTGGTGGTGGCGGCCGATGACGGGGTGATGCCGCAGACGCGCGAGCACCTCGCCATCCTCGATCTGCTCGGCATCGACAAGGGCGTGGTCGCCCTCACCAAGGCCGACCTTGCCGATGCCGACCGCCTCGCCGCGGTGGAAGCCGAGATCACCGCCCTCCTCGCCCCCACCGGCTTGGCCCGCGCCCCCATCCTGCCCGTGGCGGCAGCGCGAGGCGACGGGGTGGACGCGCTTCGCGAGGCCTTGGTTTCCGCCGCGCGCACTTTAGGCCGGCGCGCCTGCGGCGGCCGGTTCCGCCTTGCCGTCGACCGCAGCTTTACCCTCTCCGGCGCTGGAACGGTGGTGACGGGCACGGTGCTATCGGGCGCCGTGAAGGTGGGCGACCGGGTGACGGTCAGCCCCTCCGGCCTCTCCGCCCGCGTGCGCTCCATCCGGGCACAGGACCGCGTGGCCGACACCGGCGTCGCCGGCGACCGCTGCGGGATCAACCTCGCCGGCGAGGCCATCTCCAAGGATGCCATTTCCCGCGGCGACGTGGTGCTGGACCCGGCGCTGCACGCCCCCGCCGACCATATCGACGCCGAGCTGAAGGTTCTCGCCAGCGAGCCCCGCCCCATCGCCCAGTGGCTGCCGGTGCGTCTGCACCATGCCGCGCGCGAGGTGGGCGCACGCCTCGTGCTGCTCGGCGATGCCATCGCCCCCGGCGGAACCGGCAAGGTGCAGCTGGTGCTGGAGGCGCCCATCGCGGCGGCGGCGGGGGACCGCTTCGTCATCCGCGACACCTCGGCCCAGCGCACCATTGGCGGTGGTCGCTTCCTCGATCTGCGCGGGCCACGCCGCAAGCGCCGCACGCCGGAGCGCATCGCCCAGCTTGATGCGCTGTCGCACCGCGACCCGGCCGAGGCCCTCGCCGCGCTTCTGGCCGTTCCACCGCATTTCGCGGACCTCGACGCCTTTGCCCGCGACCGGGCGCTCTCCGCCGAAGAGACGGAGGCGCTGGCGCAGCGGCTCGATCTTGCCCGCCTCCCGGCCGGCAACACCACGCTGGCGCTGACGCAGGCCACCTTCGCCGCCTTCACCGCCAGCCTGATGGCGGCGCTGGACGCCTTTCACGCGGGCAATCCGGACCTGCCAGGCATCGGCCGCGAGCGGCTGCGCATGATGCTTGAGCCGCGCCTGCCGGCCGCCGCTTTCCTCGCCGCCCTCGCCGCTTTGCCCGCCGGCACCATCCGGCAGGAGGGCGCCTGGGTTCGACGCGCCGACTTCTCGGTTAAACTCGCCGCCTCCGATGAGGATTTGTGGGCGCGCATCAAGCCGCTGCTCACCGGCGAGGAGCGCTTCCGCCCGCCCCGCGTGCGCGACATCGCCGGCCTCCTCGCCGTGCCCGAGCCGGAGGTGCGCCGCCTCATGAAGCTGCTCGGCCGTATGGGCCGGGTGGACGAGGTGGCCCACGACCACTTCTTCCTGCGCCCGGTGGTGTCCGAGATGGTGGAAATCATCACCCGTCTCTCCGGTGAGCGCATGAAGGACGAGTTCACCGCCGCCGCCTTCCGCGACGAAGTGCAGAACGGGCGCAAGGTGGCGATCCAGATTCTCGAATTCTTCGACCGCCACGGCCTCACCTTGCGCCGCGGCGATCTGAGGCGCATCAATCCCTTCCGGCTGGACCTGTTCGCCGGCGCGGCGGACGATGCGCCGAACATCACCGCGGCGGCGCCGTCGCGGGGAAGAGAAGCGTCCCTGGTGGGGCGTCCGGACTTCAAATCCGGGAGGGGCCGCGAGCCGGTCCTTGGTGGGTTCGACTCCCACTCTCTTCCGCCAAATTCTCTTGGGCCAAATTCCCTTGCGCCAAATTCCACTGCGCCAAATCCGAAGCCCCCCGCGCCCGAGGCGCGCCCCCGCAGCTACGGGAAGGGACGATGATCCCCGAGACCACACTCCCCACCCCCGGCACCGAAGCCGCGCCCGATCCCGCCATCGAAGCGCGCGCCGCCGTGCTTGCCCGCCTCGATGCTGCGAAAGTGGCTGCCGACGTGGCCGAGACGGCCTATCGCGCGGAAGCCGCCCGTCGCACCGAGGAACTGGCGCGCGAGCGGGCCCATGCCTGGCGCCGGGCCGATCTGATGCGATCCCTCGCCGGCACGCTCGACAGCATCGGCGATGCGGAGATGGCGGCCGCCGCCGGACAGGCGCTGCTGCGCGCGCGGCTCGGCTGGTCCGACGACAGCGAGGCCCGCGCCGAGGTGCTGGCCCGCTTCGCCCCGGTCGCCGTGGCGCTTTTCGAGATGGAGAGCGAGGCCGCGCCCGAGGCGGCGCTCGCGGCGTTTGAGGAGTGGTACGCCACGACGCGGCAGAGCCCCTTCTGGTACCTGTTCGAGCACTATCTTCCCGACACGCCCCTCGTGGATTTCTGACTTTCCATGGCCACCGATTTCGACCACTGGCTCGCCCGCACCTTCGCCGACAATGGCGGCTTCACCGCGCTGGTGGTGCTGGTGCGCATCGCCGAGCCGGAGGTGAAGCCCCTCGCCTCCACCTTTCTCAACATCATCGGCGACGAGGTGGACTGGGCCGGCATGATTGCCCTGTTCGCCGGCTCCCGGCAGGCCTGGGACGGCGCCGCCTTCTTCGCGCAGGTGGAGGATGGCGGGCCGCTGGAAAACGGCGAAGCCCGCGGCCGCCTCCGCGCGCTGGAACAGCGCATCCGCGAAAACCGGCTGGTGCTGAACGAAGGCGATTTCTTCGACACCTTCGGCCGGCGGCTGAAGGTGGAGGAGATCGCGCCGAACTGAGGGTGGCCTCCCCCTACTCGATGGGAAAATCGAAATAGGTGTCTGGGAATGGCTCATCCTTCAGGGTGAAGTGCCACCATTCCTTGTCGAACGGCTTGAAGCCGTTCTCGCTCATCAGGCCCGCGAGCAGCCGGCGGTTGGCGCGCTGAGCGGCAGTGACGGCGGCGGAGTCGGGCCAGGAACGCGGGCTGAACAGGTCGAAGGGCGTGCCCATGTCGATGTCGCGCCGCGTTGAGAGGTCGAACAGCGTGAGGTCTAGCGTCGAGCCGCGCGAATGGCCCGAGCGGGCGGCAATGTAGCCCTCCGCGAACAGGTCCTTCTTGGCGACGTCCGGATAATAGGTGGGCTTGGTCTTCTCGTCGGCGAGGTCGCCCGCCCAGCGGGCGAAATGGGCGACGGCGCGGGCCGGACGGTAGCAATCAAAAATCCTGAGGCCCAAGCTCTTCCTCTTTGCCTCAGCGGCCACCTTGGCCAGCGCGTCCGCCGCCGGTCGAGTGAGGAAGCAGCGGGCGGCGCCGTAGCCGTCCACCCGCGTGCCGACGAAATTGTCCGTCGAGAAATAGCGCACGTCGAATACGGCATCCGGCACCACGTCCGCGACATCCACGAACAGGTCCGGGCGGTCGGTGCGGGCGTCGGCCGCGAGCGGCAGGCCCGCAATGGTGAGGGCGAGGGCGGCGGGCTTCACCAATCGATCCATGAGGGCCTTGGCCATGCTGCATTGCATGGCTTCAGCATAGGGCCCGCATGCCCCGCCGGCCAGAGTGGCACGCTTGGCTTTTGCTCACTACATCCGCGACGGCGTATCCGGAACATCGACGGGATCACGTAGCGGCGGCGGCTCGGGGACTGGGTCCTGACGTGGCTCGCGAGAGGGGTCGCCCTCGGGGAGCGGGGGAAGATCAGGCCCCGGCTCCGGGAACTCCGGCGGATCCTCTACCGGCTCCGGCGGCAGGATGGGCGGCTCGGGTGGACGGCCGGGCTCGCGCGAGGGGAACGGGCCGCCGATGAGAGCGGCCGCGTCGAGCTCGGCGCCGGAGCGCGGCGGGGAGGTGCAGGCGGAAAGGGTCATCCCGGGCCAACGCCCGGGGAACACCGCTGTTCCCGCCCGCCGCCTTCGCTCAGGAGAAGAAGGAGGTGATGGTCTGCCAGATGCTCTTCTTGGGCGCGGCGGTGGCGCCGGCCTCGGCGGGCTTGGCATCGGTGGAGATTGTGCCGGGCGCGGCCTGCGACTTCGCCACCGCTTCGGGCGAGAAGACGCCGGCGAAGGCCGGGATCTTGGCGAGGGTGTCGGGGCCGGCCATGCCGTCCGCGTCGAGCCCGTTCTTTTCCTGGAATTCCTTCACCGCCTTGGCGGTGCCGGGGCCGAAAGCGCCATCGGCGGTAATGCCCAGCGCGGTCTGCAGCTTCTTCACCGCCTCGCCCTTGGTGCCCACGGTGAGCAGCACCAGTTCCGGCAGGCCGAGGGCCGTGAAGGTGTCCGGCCCGGCGATGCCGTCCGCGGAGAGGCCGTGCTGGGTCTGGTAGGTCTTGAGGGCGGCCTCGGTGGCAGGGCCGAACTGGCCGTCCGCCGTCACGCCGAGCTTCGCCTGAAGGATCTTCACCGGCTCGCCCGCGAGCCCACGCTTGAGAAGTGCCATGACACACCCCGGTCCGGTTGGGCCGGCCTGAGGGCCGGCAGCCCGACTTTGCGGGAAAAGCCCACCTGCGGCACCCTCAAAAATCAACCGCCCAAAAGAAAAATGCCGGGTCCTGGAGGGGACCCGGCAAGTATCGCTGCAATGCAGCGAACCTTCCAGAGGGGAACAGCTGACGCACCGCATAGGATGCAATCAGCGCAACCCAAAGATGCCCCCTGATTAGGCAGAAAGCAACGTATACTGATCGCATATCAGGCATGTGCCCAGCGCTTGGCTGGGATTGTCAAACCATACCCCAGCACCTCCAAACGTCATAAATCAGTAATTCCAGCGTTGCGCTTTGGAAATCAGAAAGTCACGAAAGACCTGAATTCGCGCCACCGAGCGCATTTCCTGAGCATACGTGAAGTATGCCTCGAGTTTGGGCGTCTCGCGATCGGTGAAAAGCTGCACGAGAGAGGTGGAATCATCGGACAGGTAATCCGGCAGGGTGCCGATTCCCACGCCCCGCTCCACCGCGCGCTTGAGGCCAAGCACGTTGTTGACCTCGAAGGCGGGAATGCGCGGGGTTGAGCCGTCGCGGCCGGCATGCTCCAGCCAGTTCAGCCCCTGGAAATAGGAGGGGATCGGCCCGCCGAGCAACAGGATGCGGTGCTTGTCCAGCTCGTCCAGCGTGCGCGGGTGGCCGTGGCGCTTGAGATAGTCGGCCGAGGCATAGGCATGGAAATGCACGGTGAAGAGCTTGCGCTGCACCAGGTCCGGCTGCACCGGCTGGCGCATGCGGATGGCCACGTCCGCCTCCCGCATGGCGAGGTCCAGTTCCTCGTCGGTGAGGATGAGCTGGATGCGGATGTCAGGAAACAGCTCCACGAACTCGCCCACCCGCGCGGTGAGCCAGTGGGTGCCGAGGCCCATCGTGGTGGTGACGCGCAAATCGCCGTTCGGCTTCTCGCGGCTGTCAGTGAGCTGGGCGCGCGCCGATTCCAGCTTGAGAAACACCTCGTGGGCGGTGCGGTAGAGCAGCTCGCCCTGCTCGGTGAGGATGAGCCCGCGGGCGTGGCGGTGGAACAGCGGAACCTTCAGCTCCGCCTCCAGGGCCGACACCTGGCGGCTCACCGCCGACTGGGAGAGCCCCAGCGTCTCGCCGGCATGGGTAAAGGAGCCCGCTTCCGCGGCAACGTGGAAGACCTTCAGCTTGTCCCAATCCATCCGGCCCGAGCCCCTTTGGCATCACCGGCATCCGGCCGGCGAGGTGGCGCTGTTCTTTCGCTGTCTCGGGAGAAGCCGCGGGTTCCCCAACTCCGTGGCCTTCCTTGAACCCATTAAATCCGAGCCGGGCGGTTTGGCGCCCGTATCGTCTATTCCGCTGCCTGCGCCACGCTGTGGTGGGCGATGAACCGCTCCGCCTCCAGCGCCGCCATGCAGCCCCGCCCAGCAGCCGTGACCGCCTGGCGATACACATCGTCGGCCACGTCGCCGGCCGCAAAGACGCCCGGCACGGACGTTGCCGTCGAATCAGGCGCGGTCCACACGTATCCGCTCTCCTTGAGCTTCAACTGGTCTTTGACCAGCTCTGTGGCAGGCGCATGACCGATGGCGATGAATATGCCGTCAGCGGGTAGCTCGGTGAGGGCGCCGGTGCGCACGTCGCGCAGGCGCACGGCAGTGACCTTGCAGATGTCGCCGTTCTCGCCCACGACGTCGGCGACCTCGGAATGCCACACGACATTCACCTTGGGATTGGCGAACAGGCGATCCTGAAGGATGCGCTCGGCGCGGAAGGTGTCGCGGCGATGCACCAGCGTGACCTTGGAGGCGAAATTGGTGAGGAAGAGTGCCTCCTCGACGGCTGTATTGCCGCCGCCGACCACCACGACCTCCTTGCCGCGATAGAAGAAGCCGTCGCAGGTGGCGCAGGCCGAGACACCGAAGCCACGGAACGCCGCTTCCGATTCGAGGCCGAGCCAGCGCGCCTGAGCGCCGGTGGCGAGGATCACCACGTCGGCGAGCCACGTGTCGCCCGATTCGGTCTCCATGCGGAACGGCCGCCGGGACAGGTCGAGGCTGCTGATGTGATCGGCGATGATCTTCGTGCCCACGTGCCCGGCCTGGGCGCGCATCTGCTCCATTAGCCAGGGGCCCTGGATGGGATCGGCGAAGCCGGGATAATTCTCCACATCCGTGGTGATGGTCAGCTGGCCGCCGGGCTGGATGCCCTCGATCAGGACCGGCTCCAGCATTGCGCGAGCCGCATAGATGGCCGCGGTATAGCCGGCCGGACCCGACCCGATGATGACGACCTTGGCGCTGTGGGTGGTCATGACGTCCTCGAAAACCTGAAGCGCGATAGGCTGAAAACCGCGACAAGAGAGGGGACGGGCCGGGAAGCCCGGGCGTCCGATGGCCGCAGCGTGAGCTATGCCCGAATGTAGGGGCTCCCTCCCCTGCCCACAAGGCGCCAGCTTCTGTCTCTTCGCAACGCAAACGACGCAATATTATTTCGTTGCGTTGCCGCATACGGAGACTAAGGTGCGCGGACGTTATACCCCTTTCCGCAACGTCTGAGATCCATCCTCCAGACATCCCCAGGGAGCCGTGCCTTGACCGTTCGCCTCGATGCTGTCGACTGGAAGATCCTCGACGAGCTGCAGCGGGACGGTCGCATGACCAATGTGGAACTGTCCCGGCGCGTCGGCATCTCCGCCCCGCCCTGCCTCAGGCGCGTGCGCGCGCTGGAGGAGGAAGGCATCATCGAGGGCTACCGCGCGCTTCTCGATGAGAAACGCCTCGGCTACGACCTCATGGCCTTCGCCATGGTGCACCTCATCAGCCAGGCGGAAGCGGACCTCGCCGCCTTTCAGGAGCTCATTACCGGCTGGCCGCTGGTGCGGAGCGCCTGGATGCTCTCGGGCGACGTGGATTTCCTGATGCTGTGCGTCGCGCCGGACCTGCGCACCTTCCAGGCCTTCGTTCTGGACATCACCGCCGCGCCCAACGTGCGCAACGTGAAGACGGCCCTGACGCTCAAGCAGTCCAAGGACGCGCCGGTGGTGCCGCTGGAGGCAGGGCTGCCGAAGGGAGCGTGAAGAGGCTCCGCCGTTCCCCGGACAAGCGACACCGCAGGTGGAGCGCCGATCCGGGGTCCAGGGGATAAGGTCGGCGAAGCCGGCAACTTCTTACAGCGCTGCGGAATAAAGCCGCCTTCGGCGACATGTGGCGCTGGGCCACGGCTCTCCTTCCGCTCCGCTCCAGTCGGCCGAGGCACGAGAGCGGCCGCCACGAAGTCCAGACGCCCCGCTCAGGCCCAGCGGACGTCCGCGATCTCGAAGGAGCGGGCGCCCTTCGGGGTGACGACCTCCACGGAGGCGCCCTTCTTCTTGCCGATGAGCGCGCGGGCCACAGGCGAGGAGATGGAGATGCGGCCGGCCTTGGCGTCAGCCTCGCTGTCGCCGACTATCTGCCAGACCTTCTCTTCCTCGGTGTCCTCGTCCACCAGCGTCACCGTGGCGCCGAACTTGACGATGTCACCGGAGAGCTTGGACACGTCGATCACCTCGGCGCGGGAGATCTTGTCCTCCAGCTCGGCGATGCGGCCCTCGTTCAGCGACTGCTGCTCCTTGGCGGCGTGGTATTCCGCGTTCTCGGACAGGTCGCCATGGGCGCGCGCCTCCGAGATGGCATTGATGATGCGCGGACGCTCCACCTGCTGACGCTGCTTCAACTCTTTCTCGAGGGCGGCAAAGCCGCCCGCCGTCATCGGAATCTTCTCCATGGGTCCTTGTCAGACCTCCTGAAACTGCTCGGTGCGCCGGAGCGCCACCTCAGGTGGTGCCCGCGCCGAAAAGAAAGCCGCCCCGTGGAGCCTTTCGGCCCCCGGCTGCGGCGACTGGCCCGGCTCGGGCGATTTCGAGCCCCCGGGCGATGCGCCCCTCCTGCGTCTCCTGACGCCGGACGGCCGCGACGAGTGCGCGCCGGCCCAACGGACCGGGCGCGCTGATGTTCCCTTTCGGGATCAGGCGACGGAGGCTTCGCCCCGCGGGCCGACGCTCGCGCTGTCGCCCTCGGCACCGAAATAGCCCTGCAGCGGACGCACCGTCAGGTCACCGCCCACATAGGCCTTGATCCCCTGCGCCGCAGCGATGGCTCCGGACAGCGTGGTGTAATACGGCACTTTCTGCAAGAGGGCGGCGCGGCGCAGCGAGCGGCTGTCCGCCAGCGCCTGCGCGCCCTCGGTGGTGTTGAACACCAGCTGCACATCGCCGTTCTTGATGGCATCGACAATATGCGGCCGCCCTTCCAGCACCTTGTTGATCTTGGCGGCCGGCACGCCGTGCTCCTCCAGGAAGCGCTGGGTGCCGGAGGTCGCGATGATCTTGAAGCCCAGATCCACCAGCATTTTCATGGTGGGCAGGATGCGGATCTTGTCGCTGTCCTTGAGGGAGATGAACACGGTGCCGGACTTCGGCACCTTGGTGCCGCCACCCAGCTGGCTCTTGGCGAACGCGACACCGAAATCGGTATCGAGGCCCATCACCTCGCCGGTGGAACGCATCTCCGGGCCGAGCACCGTATCCACCCCCGGGAAGCGGGCGAAGGGGAACACCGCCTCCTTCACCGCGATGTGGCCGAGCTTGGGCTGAACGAGCCCGAAGCTCGCCAGCTTCTCGCCGGCCATCACCCGCGCCGCGATCTTGGCGATGGGCAGGCCGATGACCTTGGCGACGAAGGGCACCGTGCGCGAGGCGCGCGGGTTCACTTCGAGCACGTAGATCTCGTCGCCCTTGATGGCGTACTGCACGTTCATCAGGCCGCCGACCCCGAGCGCCAGCGCCATCGCCGCGGTCTGCTTCTCCAGCGCCGCGAGGGTGTCGGGCGAGAGCGAATAGGGCGGCAGCGAGCAGGCGCTGTCACCCGAATGGATGCCCGCCTCCTCGATGTGCTCCATGATGCCGGCGATGAACACGTCCTTGCCGTCGCACAGCGCGTCCACATCCACCTCGATGGCGTCGGACAGGTAGCGGTCGAACAGAAGCGGGTTCTTGCCGAGGACGGTGTTGATCTGTCCCGTCTTGTCGTTGGGATAGCGGGCCTTGATCTCCTGCGGCACGAGGCCCGGCAGGGTCTCCAGCAGGTAGTCGCCGAGCTGGCTCTCCTCACGGATGATCTGCATGGCCCGGCCGCCCAGCACGTAGGAGGGGCGCACCACCATGGGATAGCCCAGCTCGGCCGCCACGAGGCGGGCCTGCTCCACGCTGTAGGAGATGCCGTTGGCCGGCTGGCGGATCTTCAGCCGGTCGAGCAGCGTCTTGAACCGGTCGCGGTCCTCGGCGAGGTCGATGGCGTCGGGCGAGGTGCCGAGGATCGGCACCTCCGCATCCTCAAGCGCCTTGGCGAGCTTGAGCGGCGTCTGGCCGCCGAACTGCACGATGACGCCCTTGAGGGTGCCACGGGTCTTCTCGCGCGCGATCAGCTCCAGCACGTCCTCGGCGGTCAAAGGCTCGAAATAGAGCCGGTCCGAGGTGTCGTAGTCGGTGGAGACCGTCTCCGGGTTGCAGTTGACCATGATGGCTTCATAGCCGGCATCCTTCAGCGCGAAGGCGGCATGGCAGCAGCAATAGTCGAACTCGATGCCCTGGCCGATTCGGTTGGGACCGCCGCCGAGGATGATGACCTTCTCCTTGTCGGACGGCTGCGCCTCGTCGGCGAGCTTGCCGGCGAAGGGCGTCTCGTAGGTCGAGTACATATAGGCGGTGGGTGAGGCGAACTCGGCCGCGCAGGTGTCGATGCGCTTGTAGGCCGGGCGCACGTCCAGCGCCTGGCGCCGCGCGCGCACCTCGCCCTCGTGGAGGCCGGCGAGGGTGGCGAGGCGGGCGTCGGAGAAGCCCATGGCCTTCAGGCGGCGGAACTGGCCCGCCGTCTGCGGCAGGCCGAGACGGCGCACCTTCTGCTCCATCTCGACGATGCCGCGGATCTCGGCGAGGAACCACGGGTCGATCTTGCAGGCGGCGTGGATCTGCTCGTCGGAGAGGCCAAGGCGCATGGCCTGGGCCACGTAGAGTAGGCGGTCCGGGGTGGGCGTGCCGAGGGCCGCGCGCACGGCATTCTTGTCGTCGCCCTGGCCGAGGCCCTCGATCTCGATGTCGTCGAGGCCGGACAGACCCGTCTCCAGCGAGCGCAGCGCCTTCTGAAGCGATTCCTGGAAGGTGCGGCCGATGGCCATCGCCTCGCCCACCGACTTCATGGCGGTGGTCAGGGTCGGCTCGGCGCCGGGGAACTTCTCGAAGGCAAAGCGCGGAATCTTCGTGACCACATAGTCGATGGTGGGCTCGAAGGAGGCCGGGGTCGCGCCGCCGGTGATGTCGTTCTCGATCTCGTCCAGCGTGTAGCCGACGGCGAGGCGCGCGGCGACCTTGGCGATGGGAAAGCCCGTGGCCTTCGACGCCAGCGCCGAGGAGCGCGACACGCGCGGGTTCATCTCGATGACGATGAGCCGGCCGTCCTCGGGATTCACCGCGAACTGCACGTTGGAGCCGCCGGTCTCCACGCCGATCTCGCGCAGCACCGCAAGCGATGCATCGCGCATGATCTGGTATTCCTTGTCGGTCAGCGTCAGCGCCGGCGCGACCGTGATGGAATCGCCCGTATGGACGCCCATCGGATCGATGTTCTCGATGGAGCAGACGATGATGCAGTTGTCCGCCTTGTCGCGGACGACCTCCATCTCATACTCCTTCCAGCCGAGCACGCTTTCCTCCACCAGCACCTCGTTGGTGGGGGAGGCATCGATGCCGCGCTCGATGATCTCGATGAACTCGGCCTTGTTGTAGGCGATGCCGCCGCCGGTGCCGCCCATGGTGAAGGACGGGCGGATGATGGCGGGCAGGCCCACCTCCTCCAGCGCGTCGAGCGCCTGGGGCAGGGTCTTGATCTGGCGGGACTTGGGCGTCGAGAGGCCGATCTTGGTCATGGCCTCGCGGAACAGCTCGCGGTCCTCGGCCTTGTCGATGGCCTCGGCGGTGGCGCCGATCATCTCGACGTCGAACTTCTCCAGCGTGCCCATCTTCTTGAGCGACAGCGCGCAGTTGAGCGCGGTCTGGCCGCCCATGGTGGGCAGAAGCGCGAAGCCCTTGGAGCGGTCGCCGCGCTCCTTCTCGATGATCTTGGTGACGATCTCGGCGGTGATGGGCTCGATATAGGTCGCGTCCGCCATGTCCGGGTCGGTCATGATGGTCGCGGGATTCGAGTTCACGAGGACGACCCGGTATCCCTCCTCCTTGAGCGCCTTGACCGCCTGCGTGCCGGAATAGTCGAATTCGCAGGCCTGCCCGATCACGATGGGACCGGCGCCGATGATGAGGATGGTTTCGATATCGGTGCGTTTCGGCATATCCGTCTTGAGCTCTCGACCGCCCCCACCCATCGCCGGTGAGCCGGCGAGGACAGCGGGATCCGTTTCCGTCAGGAGCCGCCCCGTCGCGGCGCCCGCGCCTTCCTAGCGCCCACCGGGCGCAAAAAAAGGGCCGCGGGTCACGCGCCCCAGAAAGGTACGAGCCGGGCCGGGGCCTGCTCCCAAGATTTGCGCGCAGGCGCGGGACGCGGCGCGGATGTCACACCTGCGCAATTTCCCTGGCCCTTGGCGCTGATGGGCTTCCTTAGACCATAATTTGCGGCGACGGAAGCCGTGTCACCGAGATGACGCCGCGCCGGGACTACACATCCTCGCGGGGTTCGGCGTTCGCCCCGCGCCGCCTCGGCCAGTGAAATTGCTGCCGGAGACGCTTGTGCTGCCGCCCTCCCTCGCCCGGACGGTCAAAGAATACCACGTGCGTCATGACGCGCTGATCCGCCAGTTCGCGCGATTCGTTGGCGTGGGCCTCACCGCCGCAGCCGCCCATTTCTCGACCCTGGCCATATTGGTGGAGATGGATGCGGTCGGCCCCGTGCTGGCGTCGGCGGTGGGGTTCATCGTAGGCGGCATGGTGTCCTACATCCTCAACCGCCGGTTCACGTTCGACGCCACGCGCTCCCACGCCGGGGCGGTGCCGCGCTTCATCGTGGTGGCGGGGATCGCATTCGTGCTGAACGAAGCGCTGATGTGGCTGTTCGTGCACGAGGCGGGGATTTTCTACCTGCTCGCCCAATTCCTCACCACGGGCATCACCATGATGTGGACCTTCACAGGCTACCGCGTGTGGGCCTTCGCGCACCGCAGCCCCGTCAGAGGCTGAAGCCGCCTTACTTGCGGACGATCCGCCCGACGATCAGTTCATCGATCTCCAGCCGCCGGATCCGGGCGCGCCCGATGGCGAGTCGGCCGATGGCCAGGGCCCCCACGGCCAGCGCCCCGAAGGCCAGCGCGCCGATGGCGATGGCTCCGATGGAGCCGGCCCCGAGCGACCCCGCACCAACGGTGCCCGCCCCAACCGCCCAGGCGCCCACGGCCGCCTTGCGGATCCGGCGCGTCCGCGGGCGGCCCGTGACAGCTTCGGTCTCTGGATCGGCGGTCATCGTGCGTCCTTGAATCGAAGGTTGACGGATCAGGGCACGAGGCTGTGTGCGTCCCAGTCCTGCCGCGGCACCTCGGCGCCCAGAGTGTAGCTGAAGGCTAGCACATCCATTCCGTCCGGGCTGGTCTTGCAGCGATATGAGAGGTGATACCAATGCTCCCGGCTGCGGATGGCCGCGCCGGGTGCCGAGATGGCCGCATCGCCGTGGCGGAAGTCGCCAAGCTTGGGATCAGCGAAGGCATAGGCCACCACCTCCTCCGGCCGCATGTCCTTATGCTCGCGCCCCACTTCGCCCATGGCCCGGGCGTTGCACCGCTGCTCGATACGGGTGCCGGGGTCCACATGCAGCATCATGTCGTCGTGACGGCCGGAGCCGGCGAGTGCCGGCACGGACATGGCGGCGGTGATGAGGATAAGGGGCAGCGCAAGCGGGCGAATCACGGCGGTGGCATCTCCGCAAACAGGGAAGCGCGCCGCCTGTAAGCCGGATCTGTGGCGGGGATGGGACGGACCGGGGGCCCCGGTACGAACCCGGGCTCGCACGGCCGCGGCCTCGCGTGTTATGGTGTCCGCGATACAGCTTCAGCGGCGGATCGCAGGGCGGGCGGGCCGCAAACGCAGACAGGACGGATGTTCGCGATGACGGGGGACGAACGGCCGATGATCCTCGCCCTTCAGGGCGGCGACCGGGAAGCGATCCAGTCTCTTCTGGCGGAAACGGCGCGGCGCCTTGCCGCGCAGGGCGTGCGCGTGCTCGGCGTGGTGGAGCACCTCACCCCCGGCTGCGCCCATGAGGACGTGCTTTTGCTCGACCTCGTTTCGGGAGAGACCAATCGCCTGCATCAGGATCTCGGCCCCGGCGCCGCCGGATGCAGCCTCGATCCGGTGGGCCTCGCCGCCGCCTCCGCAGGCGTCGAGCGCGCCATCGCCGATCGCCTCGCCGAGGGTGGCGATCTTTCCGACACGGTGGTGGTGCTCTCCAAGTTCGGCCGGCAAGAGGCCGAGGGCCGTGGCCTGACCGCCGCTTTCCATGCCGCCGTGGCGGGTGAGTTATGCGTCATCACCTCGGTGTCGCCCGGCATCACCGCCGAATGGGCGGGCTTCGCTGGCGACCTCGCGCAGTTGCGGCCGGCCGTGCCGGCCTCCATCGATGCGTGGTGGGGTGTGAGCGTCGCCGAACCGGCGGAATAGCGCGAACTCCGCCGGCCGCCCTCCTGCTACATGCCGATCTCGTCCAGGCTGCGGCCGCGCGTCTCGATGCGGTAGCACCATGTGACCACCGCGCCGAGGAGCGAGGCACCAATCAGCATGAACAGCAGCGCCCGCGTGCCGAAATCGGCCAGAAGGATGGGGAAGAGGAAAGCGGTGAGCACCGCCCCGATCTTGGCGAAAGCCGCGGCAAAGCCCGCTCCCATGCCCCGGATGCGGGTGGGGAAGACCTCGCCGGCGATGAGGTAGGTCTGCGCGTTGGGTCCGAGATTGGTCATGAAGTTGAACAGCATGAAGCCTATGACCACCATCGTGACGGCGCGGTCGCCGCTGTAATAGGTGGAGAGCGCGGCCACCAGCAGACCCGCCGCGCAGCCGATGAATCCGATGATCTGCAGCGGGATGCGGCCGATGCGATCGGACAGGGCCACCGCCACGCAGATGCCGACTAGCAGCAGGAGATCGACGAGGGCGGCCCCTTCCGAGGCGAGCAGGTCCGCCGAGACAAGATCGCTCAGGTTTCGCCCGGTGGCGGCCTGATGCCCGAAGGCCGCCGCGAGGATGGTGGGCGTGAAGATGCCGATGCCATAGGTGGACAGATCCTGCAGGAACCAAGGCACGGCGGCGAGGATGGTCGCGCGGCGGTTGTGCGGGGTCTTGAACAGCGCGGCCGGCGTGCGCTCGTGCCCGTGATCGTGCCCGGCCGCCCCGGGATGGCCATGGTGCCGGTGGGCAAGCTCGATGGATTTCGGATATTGCGGAGAACGGGCAAGCAGGCGCTCGGCCGCCTGCCGCGCCTCTTCCACGCGGCCATGGGCGAGCAGCCAGCTCGCACTCTCCGGCACGAACAGCCGCGCCACCGCCACGAGCACGGCGGGCAGAATGGCCGCCGCATACATGAGGCGCCAGGCCGTGACCGTCTCGATGTTGGACAGCACCAGATAGCCGAGCAGCGTACCGGTGAGCGCGCCCACCGCCTGGAAGCCGAAGGCGCTCAGCACCAGGCGGCCGCGCGCCACCGAGGGGATGCTTTCGGAGATCACGAGATGCGCGGTGGGATAATCGCAGCCGAGCGCGATGCCGATGCCGAACAGGAACACCACGGTCCAGCCGAAGGAGGGGCTGACCGCCAGCAGCGCCAGGAAGATGATGAATATCACCATCTCCGACACGAACATCAGCTTGCGGCCGAACTGGTCGGCGAGGCCACCCAGCAGCAGCGCGCCGACCAGGATGCCGGCGAGGCTCGCCGCGCCCACGAGGCCGTGCTGGAAGGCATCCATTCCGAACTCGCGGGACATGAGGGGCAGCGTTACGCCCGTCATGAACACCACTAGGCCCTCGAAGAACTTGCCCGCCGCCGCCAGCCACCAGATGCGCCACTGCATGGCGGTCATGGGCGTTGCCGCCACCTGAGTGCCGTCGCGCCAGACGGGCGCCTCGTCGATATATTCCTGCACCGAGCGCTTCTGGTCGAGCCCGGCCGGCTCCCGCATCCTGTTCATCGTCTGATCCCCCGGCACCAGCGTGCCAGAAACCCCACGAGGCGTGAATTGCCGATGACAGCGGCGGCCGGCTACCGTCCCGGGGACTGGCGGGCCGACAGGGGAGCGGCTAAGAAAGGCGATCACCCGCGTGTTGCGCGGCCGTTCCGGCGGCCTCCCAGCGCATGGCGCGCCCCCTCCCGTCCCGCGCCGCAGGTTCATATGGTCTTTTTCCGCGTCACTTCTTTGTCCCTCGCGGCGCTCGCAGCCGGCTTCTCCCTCGCCGCCTGCCAGGGCAATCCGGACAGCTGGGGCACGGGCGTGGTGAAGCAGACCGACGCCTTCGGCGACTATTCGGAAACGGTGGTCTCGATCCCCAAGCCCACCGCCGGCCCGCGCCAGTTCGAGTGCACGGGGCCGTTCGCGCCGAACACAACCGCCATCAACATCGCCGCCGACTTCGGGCAGGCGAACGTCATCACCGGCAACATCATGTCGCCGGACGGCAGCACCGCGCCGGGCATCATCCTCCTGCCCAACGATCCCGCCCTCAGCCTCGAGATCGCCTGGAAGGATCCGGCCAACATGGCCGCGCCCCGCCGTGTGGCCTTCACCGAAAGTTCGGCCTGGACGGTGAACGGCATCGGCATCGGCACCAGCCTTGCCGACCTCGAGCGGGCCAACGGCAAGCCGTTCCGCATCCAGGGCTTCGGCGGGAACGGCGGCGGCGTGGTGGCGGACTGGCGCGGCGGACGGCTGGGCAACCTCGGGGGCGGCTGTGTGCTCGGCGCGCAGCTTGCACTCTCCGCCACCGCATCCGACGGTGCGCAGGCGCGCATCTCCGGCCCCAAGTTCTATAACTCGAACGACCCCGCCATCCGGGCCGCCAGCCCCAGCGTCGGCGTGTTCTGGATCAACTACCGCTAGAGCGTGATCCGACCGAATTGTACACTTCCGTTCGGTAATCAGCGGCGAGGGCGTTAAGATTAACCGCCTGTAAATACCGCAGACCTCGCGACGTCGTCTTTCCAAGAACGGCAACGGTTGTAGAGTGCCTTTGCGCATCGCGGACCCCACCGTGCGCAGGAGACACTCCAATGAAACGCCTGATCCTAGGAGCACTGCTGGGGGCGGTCTGCGCCGTCAGCGGAGCCTTCGCACAGGGGACGCCCCCCGCCGCCCCCCTTGCCGGCGGACCTGCCGGCGGCATGAGCGGGCCGCCCGTCAACATCGAGGAGTTGAAGGGCGTCCAGTGGCTGTTCGTGCAGGTGGCGGATTCCATCTCCGTCAGCGACAAGACGATCACGCTGAAGGGCGTGGCGCCGCAGGTCATCATGTTCGCCGACCGCCCCGAGCGGATCACCGGCGACGCCTCCACGGCGACCTTCATCAAGATCTGGAACGAGGGCAAGGACAGCTTCCAGAAGGATCCGCCCAACGCCACCCTCTCGGTGACGGTGGACGGCCAGCCCAACCTGTCGGTGGTCGAGCTTTCCAACCCGGTGCTCACCGGCGACACGCTGACCTACGACTACAAGCTGCTCAGCGAGGACAAGCCCCTCGCCGGCACCAACGCGAGCCTGTTCATCGACTGGTGGCACTATCACCGCTGGTGGGGCCCCGGACCCGGCCGCTGGGGTGGCGGCGGCTGCTGGCGCGGCCCGTACGGTGGCCTCCACTGCCGCTGGTGAGTTCTCTCCCGATCCTGTGACGTGCGCCCCGCCCGGAACCCGCGGCGGGGCGTTCGCGTTCGAGGAGCGCTGCCATGATGGCGCCGTGTTGCTGGTGCCGTTTCCTCTGCACGTGCTAGGACGTCGCCCCAACCCGCCATTTCTCCCCGAGACCGTGAGAAACCCCATGATCCGCAACAAGGCCGTCCTGCGCTCCGCGACCCTTGCCCTCACCTTCGCCGCGGGCCTCGCCACCGCCGGGCTCGTCCAGTCGGCGGTCGCCGACCAGCCCAACATGCAGCGGGCGCTGGAGGCGCTGCGCACCGCCCGCGCCTTCCTGCAGCAGGCGGAACCCAACAAGGGCGGGCATCGCGAGCGGGCCATCGACTTCGTGGACCGGGCCATCGGCGAGACCGAGGCCGGCATTCAGTTCGCGCGCTGATCCCCGCGCGGCCCTGCTTTCGGAAAGACACTGATGGCCGATTGGATTTCGTTCTGGAACGGCAGTCACGCCATCTATGTGAACGACCGGCACAAGGCCGTGCATTATGCCGCCGTCGCGGCGGATCTCGCGGGGTTCCTGCCGGGGCCTGAGGCGCGGGTGCTGGACTTCGGCTGCGGCGACGCGCTCGCCTCGGCCGAGCTGGCGCTGCGCTGCGCCCATCTCGTGCTCAGCGATGCCGCCCCGGCCGTGCGCCACCGGCTCAAGGGGCGTTTCGTCGCCGCCCCCTCCATCGACGTGATGTCGCCCGAGGAGGTGTCAAACCTGCCGGACGGCAGCTTCGATCTCATCATCTGCAATTCGGTGGCGCAGTATCTCTCGCGCGAGCTGCTCACCAGCCTCATGCATGATTGGCGGCGCCTGCTGGCACCGGGCGGCCGGGTGCTCCTCGCCGACATCATCCCGCCGCATGTGAGCGCGCGCGCAGATGCCGAAGCGCTGCTCAGGCTGGCGGCGCGGGAGAAATTCCTGTTGGCCGCGATCGCCGGCCTCGCCCGCACCGCCGTCTCGCCCTACCGCAAGCTGCGCGCCCAGCTCGGCCTCACCACCTACGAGGAGAACGAGATCCTCGACCTCATGGAAAGCGCGGGGCTCGCGGCGCAGCGGGTGCGGCCGAATGTCGGCCACAACCAGCAGCGCATGGCCTTCATCGGCGAACGCACGGCCTGACGCGCGGCGGGCGCCTGCGCCCGGCCGCTTCCCTGCGCGGGACCGCGCGTCCCCGGCTCAGAATTTGTGGAAGATGAAGAAGGCGCCGGCCGAAATGAAGGCGAACCCCAGAAGGTGGTTCCAACCCAGCGGCTCCTTCAGATAGAGCACCGAGAAGGCGGCGAAGACGACGAGGGTAATGACCTCCTGCATCGTCTTGAGCTGGGCCGTGGAATAGACCTCGGAGCCGAAGCGGTTTGCCGGCACGGCCAGACAATACTCGAAAAAGGCGATACCCCAGCTCGCAATGATGGCGAGAGCGAGCGGCGCCGACTTGTGCTTGAGGTGCCCGTACCAGGCGAACGTCATGAAGACGTTCGATGCCACGAGCATGACGATGGGGAGGATCTGGGGGGGGATCAGGGAGGTCAAGGGGGGCAGGCTCCGAACCACGCTTGGAACCTCCTACTAATGCGTCCCCTCTGCAGATCATAGCTGCCGTTGCGAGAGGGTCGGGCATGGCATCCAGCCGACTACAATCAAAGAGTGCATTTAAAGTTTATAATTGACAATGGTTGTATATGGCCCCGAAATGCTCTCATTCGCTGGGGATTTGGGGGCGATCATGAGGACTCAATTGGCAACCGTTCTGGCGCTGGCATTGACGACCGGCGGCTGTGTCACCAACCGAGGACCTGCACTGGGCGCGCGGGAGTTGGTCCCGCCGCAACGGGGTATTTATGTCGGCTCGATCTATTACGTCGCTGAGACGCCGACGGCCAAGCTGGAGACGCCGACCTATTTGGAATCGCTGTGTGATACGCAGCCGGATCTCAAGATCTACGGCGTAGCCAATCCCGCCGCGGAGACCGTCGCCGACATCAATTTGTTGCTCGACACGCGCTTGCAGGGGTCTCTCTCCGGATTGAGCACGCAGCTCGTTTCCATCGGCTTGTCGGGCAATATCTCCGACTATTACGAGTACAAACTGACGAACGTTTCCAAATATACGATCTCGGAATCCTCAGCTGAGACGGTTTTCGAAGGGATGATTCGCCAAAAAGGGTGTCGAAATGCCATCGCCCGCCACCAGAACCAGGGCATTTATCAGATTAAAGCCACCTACGTGGGCGATCTCGTCTTTCAGCGTAAACAGGGTTCCGGGGTTGACGCCAACGTTTCGGCCAAGCTCGGAAAGATCGAGCCAACGGTGAAGGCGACCTTCGCCCGAACCCTCAGCCTCGGCTTTTCCGGCAAGGGACTGGTCTTTTCCTTTGTCCCGATCCTCCGCACCCCAGCAGCGCCTCGCAGCTGAGGGGCGGGAGATGTCATGGCGGGGGGCTTTTCCGAACGGGCCTCCCCGCCCATATTCCCCCCATGGCCAAAGCATCACGTCCCGGAAAGCTCGGTGAGCGCTCCCAGCGTCATTTCGAGCCGGCGCCCCAGCAGGCGCTTGATCCCGCGCTTGCGCAGTCCCTCGGTCTGAACCCGGGCGACCTGTCGGTGGATTTCGAATCCGCCGGCGCCTCCGCTACCGTTCAGGCGCTGGCCAAGCTGATCGAGACCGGCCGGCCGGAGGTCAACGGCCAGACCTGGGTGCCGCATCGTCCGCCCCGGCCGGAGAAATCCGAGGGCGGCGTCGCCTTTACCATGAAGAGCGACTTCGAGCCCGCCGGCGACCAACCGCAGGCCATCAAGGAGCTGTGCGCGCAGGCCGAGGCGGGGGAGCGCGACCAGGTGCTGCTCGGCGTCACCGGCTCGGGCAAGACCTTCACCATGGCCAAGGTGATCGAGCAGTTGCAGCGCCCGGCCATCGTACTGGCGCCCAACAAGACCCTCGCAGCGCAGCTTTACGGCGAGTTCAAGAGCTTCTTCCCCGACAATGCGGTGGAATATTTCGTCTCCTACTACGATTACTACCAGCCGGAAGCCTACGTGCCCCGGACGGATACGTACATCGAGAAGGAATCTTCCATCAACGAGCAGATCGACCGCATGCGCCATGCGGCGACCCGCGCGCTTTTGGAGCGGGACGACGTGATCATCGTCGCCTCGGTGTCGTGCATCTACGGCATCGGGTCGGTCGAGACCTATTCGGCCATGACCTTCGACATCAAGGTGGGCGAGCGCATCGACCAGCGCTCGCTCCTCGCCGATCTCGTGGCCCTGCAATACAAGCGCATCCAGTCGGATTTCGCCCGCGGCACCTTCCGGGTGCGCGGCGACAGCGTGGAGATTTTCCCCGCCCACTATGAGGACCGCGCCTGGCGGGTGAGCCTGTTCGGCGACGAGGTGGAGAGCATCGCCGAGTTCGACCCGCTCACCGGCCAGAAGAGCGGCGACATGAAGAGCGTGCGCGTCTACGCCGCCTCGCACTATGTGACCCCGCGCCCGACGCTGATCCAGGCCATCTCCGGCATCAAGGCCGAGCTGAAGATGCGGCTCGACGAATTGTACAAGATGGGCCGCCTGCTGGAGGCCCAGCGGCTGGAGCAGCGCACCCGCTACGATC
>JAEZMT010000153.1 GCA_023442085.1 Pseudomonadota bacterium
CGCAAGGCGAGCATGTAGAGCTCGTTCTCCTCGATGGAGAGGATCTTGGTCTTGGCCACCGCCCGCACCGCCACCGGATCGGGCTTGGTGTGGCCGGGCAGCAGCCCGAACACCTCGCCCGGCCCCAGCGTGCGCATGCCGTCCGGCGTCTCCATCTCCACCCGCCCTTCCAGCACCACGAACAGGTGCGCCGCCTCCTCGCCCCGCCGCACCACGTGGTGGCCACGGTCGAAGCTGCGGGAATGCAGCACCGGCAGGATGTCGCCCAGCACGGGCGCATCAAGTTCGGAGAAGGGCGGCAGCCGGGCGATCATGGAGAAGGTGACGACGAAATTGTGCTTGGAAATCACCTCGGCGAAGGAGCCGGCGATGATGGCGATGGGCAGCGCCAACATCATGAGGCCGGAAATCATGGTGATCCCGCCGATGACGCGGCCGAGGTTGGTCACCGGCACCACGTCGCCATAGCCCACCGTCGTGAGGGTGGTGATGGACCACCACATGGCGAGCGGAATGGAGCCGAACTTGTCCGGCTGGATGTTCCGCTCCGTCAGGTACATGGCGGTGGCCGACAAGAGCACGCCCGAGCACAGGATGATGAGGCACGACAACAGCGCGTAGCGCTCGCGCCGAATGGAGAGATAGAGCGCGTTGAAGCCCGAGGAATAGCGCGCGAGCTTGAGGAAGCGCACGAGACGCAGGACCAGCAGCGCGTGGGGATCGAAATCGGTCGCGAGGGCCACGAACCAGGGCAGGATGGCGATGAGGTCGATCAGCGCCGGCACGGTCAGCGCATAGCTGAAGCGGGCGCGGGCGTCGGACATGCCCCGCCGCAGCGGGTGCTCCGGCGCCACCCACAGGCGAAAACCATATTCCACGGTGAAGATCAGAAGCGCGACGAACTCGCCAACCTTGAACCACCACGCATCGTGGATCTCAAGCGACCGCACGGTCGCGAGCACCGCGCCAGCCACCGACACGAGCACCGTTCCGATCAGGAAATAATGAACAAAGTCCGCCGTGCGGTCGCCCGGGAGGTCCCGTTCCAGAATGTCGAATACCCGTCGCCGGACCGGTTGAACCTTCATCTCGCCCTCAGATTCGCTGCCCGCCTTGGCTTCGTGCGCGCGCAAGCGCTGCCTCGATCCGACCCCGGGCCGTCTCGGTGCGCGCTGTTACCACCTCGTCCGGGAGGCCGAGCTGCGTCAAGAGCCGCGCGGCGAGCTGGAGGCTTGCCTCCTGCGCCTCCGGGATCACGCCCGCCACCCCGAGCGCGGACAGGCGGTGCGCGTGCTCCGCATCCTTGGCCCGGGCGATGATGGCGGCAGCCGGCCAATGCTGGCGCACGGCAGCCGCCATACGCTCGGCCGCATTGGGCGCATCCAGCGTGACAACGAAGGCGCTGGCGCGCTCGGCGCCGAGACGCTCCAGCATCTCCGCCCGCCCGGCATCGCCGAAATACACCGGCAGGCCCGCCCCTCGCGCCTCGGCCACGCGACGAGGATCATTATCGAGCGCCACATAGGCGACCCCCTCTTCATCCAATGCTTCGGCGACCGTGCGGCCCACCCGTCCGAACCCGCCGATGATAACGTGCCGCTCCTGACGTGTCGGGGGTGGCACGGCCAGGCCTTCATGAAGCCGGGCATCGAGACGCCGCCCCAGCCGCCGCCCCGCCCGCGAGAGCAGCGGCGTCGCCGCGAGGCTGAGGCCCACCATGGCCACGAGAACGCCGGCGTCCGCTGGAGCAAGCGCTCCGCTCGCCGCCAGAAGCGCCAGCACCACGAAGGCGAATTCTCCGGTCTGGGCCAGGAGCACGGCCGCCTCTGCCGCCGTCGGCGCCGCCACCCGCATCAGACGCCCGGCGGCAAACGTGAAGGCGACCTTCACCACGAGAATGCAGACGACGCCGGCCAATACCCAGCCCAGCCGGGGGAGCACCACGGCAAAATCGACACTCATGCCCACGGTGACGAAGAACACGCCGATGAGCAGGCCCTTGAAGGGTTCGAGGTCCACCTCGATCTGATGGCGGTACGCCGTCTCCGACAGCAGCATGCCGGCGAGAAAGGCTCCGAGCGCACTGGAGAGCCCCGCCCGGTTGGTGACCGCCGCCGAGCCCACGACCACAACCAGCGTGATGGCCATGATGAGATCGCGCGAGCGCGTCGACGCTGCCGCAGCGACCAGAGGCGCCAGCACGAAGCGCCCCGCGACGAGGATCAGCGCCACCGCACCCGCCGCCTTGGCCAGCGCGAGGCCGGCCAGAGTGAGCACGTCCGGCGCATTGCCGGTCAGAAGCTCCGCCGCCAGCAGGATCGGCACGACCATCAGATCCTGGAACAGCAGCACGGCAATTACCAGCTGGCCCAGCGGCGCAAGGGCGCGGTGCTGGTCGATCAGCAACTGGCTGACCACGGC
Source organism: Pseudomonadota bacterium (assembly GCA_023442085.1). Lineage (GTDB taxonomy): Bacteria > Pseudomonadota > Alphaproteobacteria > Rhizobiales > Xanthobacteraceae > Xanthobacter. The sequence continues at coordinate 2,422 of JAEZMT010000153.1, forward strand.
GGTGGAGGAGAGGGCCAGCACGGACCCGAGCACCAGCGCCACGCTGGGCGGATATCCCACGAGGATCGCGCCGAACGCGAGCGGCACTCCGCACAGCACGACCTGCAGGCAACCGACGCCGAACACCTCGCGCCGCAGCGCCCACAGGCGCGCGGTGGAGAACTCAAGACCCAGCAGGAACAACAGGAAGACGATGCCGAGCTCGCCGAAGGGCGCCGCCCGCTCCGGGCTGGAGATCGTAACGAAGCGGATCAGCGGCAGCGTATCGGCGAGGCGGCCGAGCCCGTGCGGCCCCACCAGCGCGCCCACTGCGATAAACCCCACCACCGCCCCGATGCGGGCGCGGTGGAACAGCGGCACCAGCACGCCGGCGGCGAGGAGATAGACGAACGCATCCTTCAGGAAGCTGTCGTTCACCGCGTCGCCACTCCGCTGCCTTACACGGCGCCCCACCCCTGTGTGGCAAGAAGGATGGACGCGACGCAAGGGGCTGGATCAAATCCGCCCCCCGCGGAGATGAGACCGCGCCGACGATCAGCCGGCCAACGCCGCCTCGATGGCGGAGAGGGCCGCGTCCGCCTTGTCCCCATCCGGTCCGCCCGCCTGGGCCATGTCGGGACGACCGCCGCCGCCCTTCCCGCCCAGCGCCTCGGCGCCGCGACGCACCAGAGCGACCGCATCGACGCGGGCGGTGAGGTCGGCGGTCACGCCCACCACGATCCCCGCCTTGCCGTCGGAGGTGACGCCCACGATGGCCACCACGCCCGAGCCGATCTGCTTCTTGCCCTCGTCCACGAGGCCCTTGAGATCCTTGATCTCGATGCCTTCCACCTGGCGGGCCAGCAGCTTGATGTCGCCGACGGTGCGCACGGCGTCCGCGGAGCCCTGGCTGCCGCCCATGGCGAGCTTCTTGCGCGTTTCGGCCAGCTCGCGCTCCAGCTTGCGCCGATCCTCGATGAGGGCCGCGACGCGCGCCTCCACCTCCGCCACCGGCGCCTTGAGCGCCGAGGCGGTTGCGATGAGCGCGGCATTCGCACCGTTGAGGTGCTTGCGAGCCGCGCGGGCGGTGAGCGCCTCGATGCGGCGGACGCCGGACGCCACCGCGCCTTCGGACACCACGGAGATGAGGCCGATGTCGCCGGTACGCTTCACATGGGTGCCGCCGCACAGCTCCACCGAATAGGGGGCGCCGTTGCCATCATCCGTACCCATGGAGACGACGCGGACCTCATCGCCATACTTCTCGCCGAACAGGGCGCGGGCGCCGGACTTGATGGCGTCATCCACCGCAAGGATGCGGGTTTCCACCGGCTCGTTGCGCAGCACGAAACGGTTGGCGATCTCCTCCACTTCCGCCACCTCAGCCTCGCTGAGGGGCTTGGGGTGGGAGAAGTCGAAGCGCAGCCGATCGGGCGCGACCAGAGAGCCCTTCTGCGCCACATGCTCGCCGAGCACCCGCCGCAGGGCCTCATGGAGGAGGTGAGTGGCCGAATGGTTGGCGCGCACGGCGGCGCGGCGGCCGTGCTCCACTTCCAGTACCAGAGCGGTGCCGGGCTTGAGCGTACCGCTCTCCACCTTCACATCGTGCAGGAAGAGGTCGCCCAGCTTCTTCTGGGTGGCCCGCACCTCGACGACAATGCCGCCCTCACCGGTCATGCGGCCGGTGTCTCCCACCTGGCCGCCGGATTCGGCATAGAACGGGGTCTGGTTCAGCACCAGGAGCCCGGTCTCGCCGGCATTGAGGACCGCAACTTCGGCGCCGTCGCGCACAAGAGCGGTGACCACGCCTTCCGCCTTCTCGGTGTCGTAGCCGAGGAAGTCAGTGGCGCCGACCTTGTCGCGCACCGCGAACCACAGCGTGTCGGTCGCCGACTCGCCCGAACCGGCCCAGTTGGCGCGGGCCTCCGCCTTCTGGCGGGCCATGGCGGCATCGAAGGCGTCCGTATCGACGCTGATGCCGCGGGCGCGCAGGGCGTCCTGAGTGAGATCAAGAGGAAAGCCGTAGGTGTCGTAGAGCTTGAACGCCACGTCGCCGGGGAAGCTGGCGCCGGAGACGAGGCCCTGGCTCTCCTCCTCGAGGATCGAGAGGCCGCGCTCCAGCGTGCGGCGGAAGCGGG
>JAEZMT010000207.1 GCA_023442085.1 Pseudomonadota bacterium
CCATCTTCGCTAGAAGGCGCCCCATGCAGGATGCCGAGGACACGCTCGCAGGCCCCCCCGCCGGGACCGACGCCGAAGCGCGCGGCCTCCCCCCGGGCGACGCCGAGGCGCGTGCCCGCGTCCGCCGCCGCCATGTCTTCTTCATCGCCGGCTTCGACCCCATGGCGGTGGATGGACACCATCGGATTTTCGTCCGCGAGCTAAAACGCTTCGGCAGCGTGTGGAATGTGCGCACGCTCTGCCGCGACGACGCGCCCGTGCCGAGCCAGACGGGCGGATTCTGGCGAACAGAAGCTGACACCCCCAATTGGCATACCGAAACCACCTTCGAAAACCTCGGCTGGCATGACCTGACACGCGCCGACATGGGCCGTTCCGTCTGGAGCCACATGAAGGGTTCGGTGCGGGCGCTGGCGGACATGGTGACGAGCGGCACCATCGCCAATTATTTCCGCTCCAGCCGGCGGTACGGCCTGTTCTTCCTCTTTACCTACATGCTGCTGGCGCTGTTCTGGAGCCTCGCGGCAGCAGCGGGTTTTGTTGTTTATCAATGGGTTGATCCTATCGGCAGGGCGGCGGCGCTGGCGGCTGCGGCGGGCGCGACCGTCGCCACCGGCCTTCTCCTGATGCGCTGGCCGGGGCGCCGCTTCCGGCTCAAGCAATCGCTGGATCTAGCTGAATTCTCAGTGGATTTCGTCCGCGGGCGGCATCCGAAGGTGGAGGCGCGGGTGGTCGCCTTCGCCGATCGCCTCCGCGCGGTCGAGGCTGAGGCGGAAGCGCACGGTGTCGACGAAATTATCGTTGCAGGCCATAGCCTTGGCGCCATGCTCGCGGTCAGCGCCGTGGCCGAGGCGCTGGCCGCCGACCCCGCCTTCGGCACCCGCGCTCGCGTGCGCATCCTGACCCTCGGCTCGACCACCGCCAAGTTCGCCCTGCACCCGGCCGGTGGGCGATTTCGTGAGGCAGCGGAACGGGTTGCGGCGGCCAAGGCGATCGGGTGGGTGGAGGTGCAGTCGCGCGACGACATTGTTTCCTTCTACAAGGTCGACCCCGTCACCCTCGGCCCCGCCAGCTTCGCCCCGGTGCTGCTCCCGCCCGGCGACTATTCCCTCAAGCCATTGATCCGGCATGTGGAAATCCGGCAGATGATCTCGCCGGCCATCTACCGCCGCCATTGGTTTGACGTGATGCGCCTGCACTGCCAGAGCTTCCTCGCCGGCGACATCCGCGCCACCCACGACTTTTACGCCTACGTGTGCGGGCCGCTGTCCTTCGACGTTTTGGCCTCACATACCAACAGCTTAAGGGCCTACGTCCGGCGCGATGGAACCTTGCGCCCCCTCGTGTTCGACGCGGCGGGCTGCATCCTCCCCCTCCCCGAACCCGAGACTCCCGCATGACGCTTCTGACCTTCGCCAAGATCGCCTGGGCCGTGGGTGTCGTATCCTGGTACGTCCTGCGTATCCCCTTCGAACGTAAGGCGAAACGCCAGCGCGTGGCGGATGCGCGGCACCGCAATCTGCGCGAGATGATCCTACTGTCCATCTCCACGCTGGGGCTGGGGATCATCCCGGCGATCTACGCCGCGACGGGCTTTCCGACGTTCGCCTCCTACCCGCCGAGCCTGCTGCAGGTCGTGGCGGGCGTGCTGGTGTTTGCCGGCTCACTGATGCTCTTCTGGCGCACACACCGGCAGCTGGGCAAGTATTGGTCGGTGACGCTGGAGATCAAGGACAAGCACGAGCTGATCACATCGGGGGTCTATGAGAAGGTGCGCCACCCCATGTACTCGGCCTTCTTCCTGTGGGCCCTGGCGCAGCTTCTGCTGCTACCCAATTTCATCGCCGGGCCGGCAGGATTGATTGGCTTCGGCATCCTCTTCTTCTTCCGCGTCGGCCGCGAGGAGCAGATGATGCGGGAAGCCTTCGGTGCCGAATATGACGCCTACGCCCGGCGCACCAAGCGCGTCATTCCGGGCCTCTACTGAACGAAACGGAAAAACGGGTGCCGAAGCGATTCGGTCCCGCTGCGTTCCCCCGCTGTCCCGTGTAAACCCTTCAGCCGTCCCGTTTTGGGACGGTTCTCAGGCGTCGGGATCGAGCGGCTGGGTACCGGCCGGGCGACCGGCGGCGTCGCGGGTGATGGTCTCCACCCGCGCCTCGGCGGCCTTCAGGAGGGCCTCGCACCGCTGCTTCAGGGCTTCGCCGCGCTCATAGATGGCGATGGATTCCTCCAGCGGCACATTGCCCCGCTCCAGATTGGCGACGATGGCCTCCAGCTCGGCAAGCGCTTGCTCAAACGAGAGATTTTCGACGCCGGCCACCGCCGTTCCGGCCTTTGCTCCGCCCGCGCCTGCCATGGCCGCCTCCTGATTCGATCCGGCGACACCATAGACGACCCCTGCCGCCGCCCGAAGCGGTCTCAGAAATGCAGATAGCGGGAAACCACCGGTACCTCCGCGATCAGCGCCATCAGCACCCCGCCGGCAGTGAGGTAGAGGCCGATGACGAAAATCTTCACCAGCCGGTTGTAGCGCACGCGCCGCAGCGAGCTCGTCTCCAGCATGCCCGCGAGTGCCCGGAGCTGGAAAGCGATGCCCAGCGCCAGCAGGACGAACGCCACCAGCGCCGAGCCGCCCCAGCGGCCCGGCATGAGGGTCCAATTGGCGAGAAAGGCGAGGGAAAAGCCGCCGATGACGCCGATGGCGGTGACCGAGCCATTGCGGAACGTGGGATCGAGAAGATGGCCCGGCGCGCCGGGAAGGCTTCCCTCGCGCCCCGCGTCCTCGTCTCCCGCCGGCCTCTCCGCCATCCGAACGCAACCCTTCGCTGAACCGGCCGCGCGCCGGCGGCTACAGCTTAACGGCAATGCCACGCGTGTTGCCAACCCCGCCTGGTCTGCGCCGGGGTGGTCGCGGGGCGCCGGCTTTGCTAGAAGCCCGCCAGCATTCACGGAAACCTTGCACCCATGTCGCCCGCGGCGTCCGCGCCCCTCACCTTCCGCACGTCCCCGAGCCTCGAGGAGGCGCTGGTCGCCACCTTCGCGGCCGCCGGCTTCGCGCGCCTCGATCCGCCCATCCTCCAGCCGGCCGACGTGTTCCTCGACCTGTCGGGCGAATCCATCCGCCGCCGCATGTATCTGACGGCCGATGCCGATGGCCACGAGCTGTGCCTGCGGCCGGACCTCACCATCCCGGTGGCCCGCGCGGTGCTGGCGCAGGGCATGGCGATGCCGGCGCGGGTGAGCTACCTCGGCCCCGTCTTCCGCTTCCGCGGCGAGGGCCATGGCGAATTCCGGCAGGCCGGTGTGGAATCCTTCGGCCGCACCGACATCGAGGCGGCGGACGCGGAGATCCTGTCCCTCGGCCTCAACGCCTGCGCGCTTTACGGCCTGCCCCAGCCGGACATCCGGCTGGGCGACGTGGGCCTGTTCACGGCGCTGCTCGACGCATTGCCGCTGGCTCCAGCGCTGCGCCGCCGGCTGCTGAAGGATTTCGGGCAGGGGCGGGTCAATCTCGATTTCGCGGCTGCCGCCGATGCGAACCGCGAGGGCGCGCCCGCCCATGCCGGCGTGCTGGCGGCGCTGGACGGCGCCGACCCTGCGGCGGCGCGCGCGCTGATCACCGACCTCCTCTCTATCGCCGGCATTTCGACGGTGGGCGGGCGCAGCGTTTCGGAGATCGCCGAGCGGTTCCTGGAGCAGTCCTCGCTTGATGCGGGCGGCGGGCTTTCGGCGGAGACGGCCGAGATCCTGTCGCGCTACCTCGCCATCTCCGGCACGCCGGACGAGGCCTCGGCCCGGATGCGGGCGCTGGCAGCGGATGCGGGGATCGACCTTTCCGCCGCCCTCGACCTGTTCGACCGGCGCACCGGCTTCTTCACGGCCTATGCGGTGAATTTGTCGTCCGTGCGCTTTTCCACGGCCTTCGGGCGGCCGCTCGATTATTACAGCGGGATGGTGTTCGAGCTGCACGATCCGGGCCGGTCCGGCTCCGGCCCTCTGGTCGCGGGCGGTCGCTATGACCGGCTGCTGTCGCGGCTGGGCGCGGACGGCGCCATTCCCGGGGTGGGTCTTGCCGCCTGGGTCGAGCGCCTCGCCGCCCTCCCCGGTGCCGCGGAGGACCTCCGATGACCGCGCCCCTCATCCTCGCCGTACCGTCCAAGGGCCGGCTGCAGGACAATGTCCACGCCTTCTTTTCCCGCGCCGGCATGCCGCTGACGCAGGCCCGGGGCGCCCGCGAGTATCGCGGCGCGCTCGGCGGCGTGGAGGGGGTGGAGGTCGCCTATCTCTCCGCCTCCGAGATCGCTGCGGCACTGGCGTCCGGGACCGCGCATCTGGGCGTGACTGGAGAGGATCTGGTGCGCGAGAACATCCACGAGGCGGACAGCCGCGTGGCGCTGCTGGAGAAGCTCGGCTTCGGCCACGCCAATGTGGTGGTCGCCGTGCCCCAGGCGTGGATCGACGTGCGGACCATGGACGATCTCGACGATGTGGCGAGCCACTTCCACGGCCGCACCGGCCGACGCATCCGCGTCGCCACCAAATACGTCAACCTGACGCGGGGCTTCTTCGCCCGCCACGGCATCATCGACTACCGCATCGTGGAAAGCGCGGGCGCCACGGAGGGCACCCCTGCCTCGGGCACGGCCGAGCTGATCGTGGACATCACCTCCACGGGCGCGACGTTGGCCGCCAACGCGCTGAAGGTGGTGGATGACGGCATCATCCTGAAGTCCGAGGCGAATCTCGTCGCCTCGCTCACCGCCACCTGGAGCGCCGGAGCGCTGTCGGCGGCGCGCGCGATGTTCGACCGGCTGGGGGCCGAGAAGCGGGCGCGGACCATGCGGGAAGTGCGCACGCGCTTCGCCGATTGCGATGCCTCGCTGGTGGACGAGGCGGTGGCGGCCTATCGCTGCGTGGCGCCTTTCGGCGGACCGACATCCTCCGGAATGCTCACGCTGCACTGCCCGCCGGATACGCTGCACGCCCTCGCCACCTTCCTGCGCCAGCGCGGCGCCAGCATGGTGACGGTGGGGCCCATTGAATACGTATTCGCCGCCGACAACCCGCTTTATGAGGCATTGGAAGCGCGCCTCGGCCAGTAATCAGGCAGGCCCCGGCCGGCGCGTGACGCCGGCCGGGGCGTAACCTCACTCGGTGCCGAGGCCCCGGTCACCCTGCTTCAGGAAGAGGCGATCGCCTTCCGAAATCGGGCTCTGCTCCGGGCCGGCGGAGAGCGCCACGAAGGCCGGCGGGGTCGCGCGGGGCGCCGCATAGCCGAGCGGCTGGGTCTGCGCATGGATGGTCGCGGCCGCCTGCGCCTCGGCATCGGCGGCGGCGAGGGAGGCCTCGTCCCCGGCAAAAGCCGCGCCGGAGGTGAGAAGGGCTGCAAGCGCGACGGCGCCAAAAGTCAGATTTCGCATGTTGATCTCCTGAAATACCAAGCCCACCACGCCCTTTGATGAGGGACAGCTATGGCGCGCCGCCAAATTCGATAAGGCTCCCTTAGCGAAACAATCGGTGAGGATTTCTGGATAATCGATGAGAGCTCTTTGATACCAACGGCTCGTGCCATATTGTGAGGTCGAGCTGTCGGTAGGAAACGGCCCGTTCAAGGGAGCGTGATCGGCATGTCGTTCGAGCCTTCCGCAACGTCCAGACGTCAGCTTCTGCACGGATCGCTGGCCGGTCTGGCGATCGGAACCATCGGCGGGCTCATCGGCCTCGGCGGCGCGGAAATTCGCCTGCCGGTGCTGATCGCGCTGGGGTTCGAGGCGCTGCCGGCCATCATCATCAACCGGGTGCTGAGCCTCGCCGTGGTCGCATTCGCTCTGCCCGCGCGGGCAGAAACTATCCCCATCGCCGAGGTTATGGAGCATTGGCGGGTCATCGTGACTCTGCTGGCGGGCAGCCTCGTCGGCGTCTGGACCGGGGCGACCTATGCCACCCGTATCGCCTCGCGTACCCTGTTCCGTACCATCGCAGCCATGCTCGTCTTCACCGCCGTAATGCTGGTGCTGGGGGATGATCCGGACCTCAAGCACATGGCCATAGACGGCACGGTTCGGCTGGTGGCGGGCGTTCTCGCCGGCTTCATCATCGGCCTCGCGGTGGCGCTCATGGGCGTCTCGGGCGGGGAATTGCTGGTGCCGACGCTGGTGCTGCTGTTCGGCCTGCCGGTGAAGCTGGCGGGCAGCGCGGCGCTGGCGGTGAGCCTGCCCACCCTGCTCCTTGGCTTCGCCCGGTTCGGACGCGACAATACCATCGCGGTGGTGCGGGAGAACCTCACGTTCCTTGGCGTGATGACCGCCGCCTCCATGCTGGGCGCGTTCCTCGGCGGACAATTGCTGGGCATCGTCCCGGCCGCGATGCTGCTGCCGCTGCTCGGCGCCATCCTGCTCATGTCGGCCTGGAAGATCTGGCGGCACGGCTCGGCGTCCGGCCGATAGGCGCGCTTCCCTCACGGCGCGCCGGGCCTTACTCTCCGGCCCGACTACATCACATCATGCGCCGCCCGATGCGGCGGCGCGGGGGAGTTCATGTTCATGCGTGATGCCGAGCCCAAGGCGATCCACCTCTCCGACTACCGTGCGCCGGACTGGCTGGTGGATAAGGTGGACCTCGATTTCTCCCTGCACCCCTCGCAGACCCGCGTCACGTCGAAACTCTCTCTGCGCCGCAACCCCGCCGGCGCCCCCGGCGCGCCGGTGGTGCTCGATGGCGACGGACTCACGCTGGTGCGGCTCGCCATCGATGGAAAGCCCCTCGTCGGCCCGAGCTTCGAGGCGACGCCGGACCGGCTCACCCTCGCCCATCCTCCGGCCGACGCCTTCGTGCTTGAGGTGGAGACGCTGGTGGACCCCACCGCCAACACCCAGTTGATGGGGCTCTACCGCACCTCAAGCAATTACTGCACCCAGTGCGAGCCAGAAGGCTTCCGCCGCATCACCTATTATCCGGACCGGCCGGATGTGCTCTCCGTCTTCACCACCCGCGTCGAGGCGGATGAAGCCGAGGCGCCCGTGCTGCTCGGCAACGGCAATCTGGTGGAGAGCGGCAAGGTAGACGGGACCAGCCGCCATTATGCCGTGTGGCATGATCCGTGGCCCAAGCCGTCCTATCTGTTTGCCCTTGTGGGCGGACGCCTCGCCAAGATCTCGGACAGCTTCCTCACCCGCTCCGGACGCGAGGTGGAGCTGGGCATCTATGTGGAGCACGGCAAGGAAGCTCGCGCCGGCTATGCCATGGACGCTCTGAAGCGCTCCATGCGCTGGGACGAGGAGGCCTTCGGCCGCGAGTACGATCTCAACGTGTTCAACATCGTCGCCGTGTCGGACTTCAACATGGGGGCCATGGAGAACAAGGGCCTCAACGTCTTCAATGACAAGTATGTCCTGGCCACGCCGGACACTGCGACCGACGCGGATTACACCGGCATCGAGGGCGTCATTGCCCACGAATATTTCCACAACTGGACCGGCAACCGTATCACCTGCCGCGACTGGTTCCAGCTGTGCCTGAAGGAAGGCCTCACCGTCTTCCGCGACCAGGAATTCTCCTCCGACGAACGCTCCCGCCCGGTGAAGCGCATCGCCGACGTGCGGGCGCTGAAGGCGGCCCAGTTTACCGAGGACCAGGGCCCACTGGCGCACCCCGTAC
>JAEZMT010000212.1 GCA_023442085.1 Pseudomonadota bacterium
GGGTTGTCTTCATCGGCCACGGTCCCCATCGGCATCAGTGCCAGAGAATTTACCTTGAAGTCGCCCGCTGCCAAGAAGAGGTGCCTTATCTTGAGGGGAGGTTGGTCGACTTATGCGGCGAGATGCACGCTCTGGTCCGGTTCCGCCTCCTCATCGCCAGCCGCCCTCTGGAGAAACCCGGCCAATGCCGCTTTCCGGGAGCCGCGATCCAACGCATAGGCGGTCTGCTTGAACTCGACTCCGTCGAGCAGCCCCTGAATGTAGCCGGAGATCTTATCGGCGGCCATGATCAGGGCGGTATCGAGCGTATGGATGTAGTTGCTAGTCACCGATCCCTTCGCATGGCCAACCAGCGCGGCGATGGTGACCTCCGTGAAACCGAGATCGTTCGCGACGCTGGCGAAGCTGTGGCGCAGGATGTGCGGGGTGATATCGGCCAGGGGCGAGTCCGCGAAGATCTTCCTCCAGTGATTGGGGAAGCTGCCGAACGCATTTTCGCCGTCACGGCCGGGGAAGACGTAATCGCCGACCGCTTCCTTACGGCGCTTCTCCAGATATTCCACCACGGGTAGACCGATGGGCCGAACGGAGCTTCCTTCCTTGCTGTCGATCAGGCGGAGACAGCTCGAATCGGTATCGACTTCTGCCCATCGCAGCGTGACCATCTCCATACGACGGCAACCGGTGAGCGCGATCTGGCGGATGATCTCGACCGACATTCGGTAACTCTCGTTCTCGGCCGCCGCCTTGAGCAGGTCGCCTAGGACCCGATATTCGGCTTCGCTCAGCCGCCGGGCTCGGACATTGTCTTTTGGCCGCCGCACACCGTGCGCGGGGTTCGTCTCGATGATCCCGGCTTCGACCGCATAGGTGAGGATGCCGCCGAGCAGACCGATTGTCCGCGTCGCCGTGCCGGCGCCGCCTTTCACGATGGACTTGCCGCGCAGGTTCTTCGTCATGACGGTGAGGCGAGTCTTCCCCGCCATGATGTCTTTCATGGCCTTCGTGATGTCGGCTTTCGTCAGGTCCCTGACGCGACGCGAGCCGAGGAGGGGAACGATATGACGGTGGATGCGGCCGAAATCGGAGGCGATCGTGCCCGGCTTCTTGGGGCGGCCACCCTTTCCGAGGATCAGCCCTCCTTGCAGGTCAGTCAGATAGAGATCGCAGAGTTCCTTGACCGTGAGCGCCTTGCGATCGAGCAGCCGTTCTTCGGCCGGGTCGTCGCCTTGCGCGATCCGGCCCAATTGCGCCTTGGCTTCCTGGCGCGCGCGATCTGGTGTCCAGACGCCGTGCAGCCCGATCGTAAACCGGCGGGATCTGCCCGCCGACCGATATTGAAGGACGTAGCTTCGCTTTCCGGACGTGAAAACCCGGAGGCCAAAGCCAGGGAGCTCGTCGTCCCAGATCACGTAATCCTTGGCGCCGGCTTCCGCGGCATCGACGGCCCTTTTCGTGAGCTTAGCCATGGAGGTTCTCCGCGCCAGTCGCCTCGTCTCGCGTAAGCACCACGTAAGCAGCAGGAAGAAAGCGGTGGCGGAGAAAAGGATAGCCACGGCTAGAGTTCGGCTCAAATTCTTTTTAGCAGCAGAAGCATAGCGCATTATTTAGCGCTCCATCGTAAATTCGACGGAGCTACGAGTACTCCCTCCGAAGGCGGAGGCCACACGTTCGAATCGTGTCTGGTGCACTATTTCAATTTAAGGTTATATTGGCATTTGGGTGGTAGACTCCCCTTTTTTGTCCTCGCAAACCAGCGACCGAATCCTGTCTTCTCCAAAATTCGACACGAGACGCGCGGCTTGGCGCCCACGGTCTCTTGCGTGCCACGAGGTCGGTAGATCCCTATGCCTCGCCTCGGTGATCAGGTCTTCCTTTACAAGTACCGGTACAGCTCCCGTCTTTCATCCCGCCGCCCAGCTCTCGCCTCCAATTCTCGCCATTGGTCGCTGATCTAAACATTCTCTGTGACGAATGCGTCGTGCAAGGTAGGGCGCTATCCCGCTGCTCTGAATGAGGGCACGGCAACCACAGCAGGCTCCGTATCGCCGCTTCCAGTGGGCCGGTGCTTCTGGACATGTCGAGCTCAACGATTAGACCGGGGTCCGCCTGTTCGCAGGGTGTCCGATATGCCCGCATCACACTTCGACTAACTCAGGCGCAGGACCCAACACCACCCGACGCGGTTACGTTGGCGAGCTCATAGTGTCCGCTTTTCGAACGGCGCCAAACCTAGTCGACGACTGGAATGGGCGGCTTATCAGCCGAGCGGCGGATGTCTGCTTGAAGGAAGGCCGCCGGCTTGTGCTGATGGTCAGGGAAACACCGCTTCACGCGGGGCATCTGAGGAGCATGCTAACGATCACGGAGATGGGCGGCATCATCGCGCCAGCCGTCCCAGTCTTTTATTCTCGGCCTCAATCTCTCGACGACATGGTCACTCATACGATTGGCCGTGTGCTTGATCTCTTCGACTTGGACCTCACCTCCTTTCCCCGCTGGGGAGAGGAGGGCGGAACGGTGATCTCGGACAAGGTCTCGGTTGGCGAATGAAAGAGGCGTTCAGGGCCCCGATGAGCAAGACGTCGCTTACCGCTCGCTTGCGGGCGGGAACACCCATCTGCCGTCCTTGAACGGCAAGAAGCTGCCATCGTCCACGCCGACCTCCGCGGCGATGAGGCCGTTCAGCTTGGCATTCAGCTCCATGATGAGATCGCCCGATGCCCGCCCCTTCATGGCGAGGTTGTTCACCTCGTCGGGGTCGTTCTGCAAGTCGTAGACTTCCAGATCGTTCTTCCCCGTGAGCTCCTCCCAGGTTTTGGGCGTGTTGAAGCCCTGCGGGGAGAAGTAGCGGGAGAAGCGGTAGCGGCCATCGAACACGCTGCGGATGGAGCAGCGCGCCTGGAAGTCCGGCGGCTGCTTTTCCATGGCAGCGATCCGTTGGGCCAGCGGCACCGAATTATCCGACTTCACGTCGAAATGGGCCGCCCAGCGCGCGTCCTGGTAGCTCAGCATGTTGTAGCAGAACAGCGAGCCCGGCCGCAGCGTGTCGGCCTTGGCGGCGCCTGGATTGGTGAGCAGGGCTGAGAAATCGTGCCCCGGTAATCCTTCGCCCGCTTGTTTCAGCTTGTCGGGCGACGCGCCCGTGAGCGCGAGGATGGTGGGAGTGAGGTCGACCTGCGAGGTCACCGCATTGCAGGTGAGTCCGCCGGGATAGGCCGGATGGACGATCATCAGTGGCAAGTGATTTTGCTGGCGGTAGGTGGAATTGCCCTTGCCGCGCATCTGGTGATGGCCGCCGAGCTCGCCGTGATCGGCGGTGAAGACGATGATGGTGTCATCCGACATGCCGTTGGCCTTGATGGCCTCCAGCATGCGGAAGACCTGCAGGTCACAGTCACGGATGCAGTTGAAATAGTAGTTCTGCAGCACACGCCAGCGGCGATCTTCGTCCGGCCACTGGCCGACGAGAAAGTCGATGACCTCCTGATAGGTCTGCTGCGCCTTGGGGCGGCCGGGAGCATCGAAGGCCTGGGTGCGCGTGGACGGCAGCGGCACATCCCATGTGGCCTTGTAAAGGTCGTTATTCGGCGCGCGAGCGATGGCCATGGAGGACTGCTTGCCCTGCACTGTCTGGCCCGGCAGGTCGGAATTGATGAACATTACGTCGTGTGGATTGACGAAGTTCACCGCGAGATACCAGGGCGTCCCGGCCGCCTTCAGCTCCTGGCCGCGGGTGCGCAGCCAGCGCGTGGCGAAGGCCGTTGTCGTGTCATCATAATTATAGCCGCCCAGCGTGCGGTCGTTGATGTCGCCGACGCCGAAGAAGTCGTCGAAGCCGTAGCTTTCGATGATCTCGCGATATTTCGCGAACGGCGCGTCGATGGCCTCGTTCACCTGGTCGAGATTGATCGAAAGATGCCACTTGCCCTGATAGGCGGCGTGATAGCCGAGTTGGGCGAGGCGGTGGCCTACCGTCTTCACATCCGTCGACATGTCCGGCTGCCAAAGGGCATTGGCGTTGTCGAAGACGCCGGTATGGGGAATGTGGAGCCCGGTATAGAGCGTCGAGCGCGCCGGCGAACACACGCAGGACGCGGCCTGGTGGTTGGTGAAGGTGATGCCGTTGGCCTTGATCCATTCGCGGCCCGGCACCGGAAACGGCCATGCGTCGAAGAAGTGCTCCTGGTCCACCAGGATGAACAGAATGTTGTAGCCGCCGGGTGGTGCATCGGGGGCCTTGATCGGGGAAGGCGCACGGGACGGCAAGTCCCCGGCCTGTGTCCCGCTCGGCAGCAGGCTGGCTGCCACCAAGGCGGCGCCGGAGGTGAAGATCTCTCTCCGGGATGCCACGACGCTACCCTCAGGCTTCTTCTCGCCCATTTTGGTATCTCCCACCATGCGTCGAAAACTATCAGGCCTGAATTTATCTTTCCAGAAGAGAAGCGATCGCGTGATCGCCATCATCATCAGGCAATAATGCCGCAGTAAATTTGAAGTTGTTGGCATGTGCCTGATGTGATGCCACGATATATCGTCCGGCGTTTGCGCGTTCTCCGGAAGAACGGTGGCGCCTAGTGACAGCGAAAGTCAGCGCACACGGTCTCCTGCACGGGCCTTCTCATCCAATGCCCGCCGCTGTAGATTGCGGCGTCCCCGCTTGCGCCCGCAGCCGTCAGCCCCGGAGCCCCCGTGAAAAAGATCGCCCTTGAGGAGCACTTCATCACGCCGGGATTGGAGCCCCATATGCGGGCAGCGATGCCGAGAATATCGACGGAGGCCGCAGATCTCCTGAGCCAGCTCATGTTGGATTTCGGCGAACGCCGGCTTGCCGCCATGGACGAGGCCGGCGTGGATATCGCCGTGCTGTCCATTTCCGGTCCAGGCGTGCAGGCCGAGCCTGACCCGGCAGCGGCAGTGAAGCTCGCCCGCGACGCCAATGACCGGCTGGCGGCGGAGGTCGGCAAGCAGCCGGCCCGGTATCGGGGCTTTGCCCATTTGCCCATGCAGGATGTGCCGGCGGCCATCGCCGAGTTGGAACGCTGCGTGCGCGAGCTCGGCTTCGTCGGCTCCATGGTCAACGGCCACACAAACGGCGTCTACCTCGACGATCCCCGGTACGATCCGTTCTGGGAGCGCATGCAGGACCTCGACGTGCCGCTCTATCTGCACCCGACGGATTCCTTCGTGCTGCCCTACGTGCTTGAGGGCGCTCCGGAGCTCGTGAAGCCGACCTGGGAGTGGAACTTCGAGACCTCCTCGCATTTCCTGCGGCTGCTCTTCTCCGGCGTGTTCGACCGCTTTCCCAGGCTGAAGATCATCCTCGGTCACATGGGCGAAACCCTGCCCTACCATCTGTGGCGTTTCGACAGCCGCGCTGCCCTCATCGTCGGCAAGCGCCCCCTCAAGGAAGTGCCGTCTTTCTATCTGCGGCGGAACATGTTCGTGACCACGTCCGGCCAGTGCGACAAGGTCCCGCTGATCGCGGCGCTGTCCGCGCTTGGGGCAGACAAGGTGCTTTTTTCCATCGACTATCCATACGAGGATTCCGCGACGGCGGGCCGCTTCCTCGATGCCGCGCCACTCGACGAGACGACCCGCGCGAAGGTCGCTCGCGGCAATGCCATCGAGGTCATGCGCATCAAGGCATGAGGAGCGCTTCAAAACAGGTATCGGGGCATGCTCGAACGAAACGTCCAAGACACATCCGATCCGCGTTTTGAAACGGACTTGGTGGTCGTTCAGCCGCCGCAGATCGGCAGCCGTTTGAAGTTTGACTGCAGGCCGACGAGGCCGCGTGCCGCAACGGCCGCGTAGATTGCATAAAGCCACGTATGCAGTCCCGGCGCATCTCGTGCCGGGCGAGCAGGCGTTCCTCTCCGCAGTCGCGGCCGGCGCCGACCTTCTTCCCCACCAAAGCACGAGGCTCGAGACGGCCGACTTCAATGACGGCATGCTCAACGACTTCGGTATCCAGCACTTCCACCTTGGGATCGGGCAGCATCCGACCAAGCACGGCTTCATGGCGCGCACTGAACCGGTCCTATTCGCATTGGTCAGAGATGATGATTTCTACAGCTTGGGATGCTATGCTCATGGAGCTTGGTCCGAGACCATCTTACTCGATCTCATCCATGCGACCTAGCCTGACGTAATTGCGCCCAACTCTCTAAACAGAGGGCCGGACAGCTCAACCAGCGCGGCCGGCCTGAGAATTCTGGGACTAAGCCACAACTACACCGACGACGAGGTTGAGAGGCTCCGCAAGGCCGGCATCAACGCACTCACTCAGCGGCCAGATGGGACGATTCACGCCGGACCCGGCAGTGGCGCAACGATTAGCGGGAAAAGTGGAAAAATCGCCCGCGAGGTCGCCGCCATCAAGGGACTGTGCAACCAGGTCGAGCGGGACCTGAAAGACCTACTTGCCCCCATGCTTGCTTCCGGTAAACGCTCGTCGCCGGTCACGTTGCACTTACAACAGCGTGGGGCCGACAAGTTTGCATTCGTTGATGGAGACAGGGGAGAGTTCGACCTTGGTCAGCGGCTCTTCGTGCCCCCGCTCTAATCAGTCGGCGCAGATCGCGACAGCGAATGGCTTGCGGTTATGAGTTACGGAAGGCCGCTTTCGGCACGGAACAACTGCGGACGAGCGCCTCTCTTGAGGTAGACAGCAGGACGACGGTTGCCGGTGTCTTCCAATCCATAGCGATCAATCCGGAAACGGCCCTGATCTGGCCGCAAGCGCCGCTCCTGCGAACGGCAGATTTCGGAACATCACAACAGGCGTTTGAACGTCGGCCATGGGGTCGGCTGCAGAACGGCAGCTATATGCACAGCGGCAGCCAAAACCGGCCAGTCCGCTCCCGGCCCCAAAGCGGCCGATCGTCGTGGTCGCAGCGACCTTCTGCTTCTGGCGCTGTTGGGCACGGCAATAGCGGTGAGTGGCGGACCTCCGATTCGCCTTGCCCCTCAACTTGGGACACCAACCTCCTCATCCCGCAGCGGCACGTGCTCGGTTGCAGGCCGGAGGCGAGGGGACGGAGATTTGGCCTATATACGGCGGCTCGAACAACTCGATCCTCAACCGAAGGGTGACCCGTGATCCCCTGGTCGCAGCTCGACACCGCGCAAGTACCCGATGGTGGTGGCCAGCTCCGCCTGATGCATCGCGGGGCGGAATTCTCGATCATGGCAGGCTCCATCGAGCTCATGAACAGTCGCCTCAGCGGGTCGGAAGAGGCGCTCGCCACCATGGTCTGCGCCAGGCTTTGGGATCATCCCAAGCCACATGTGCTGATCGGGGGGCTGGCCATGGGCTTTACCCTGCACGCGGCGCTCGCAGAATTCGGGCCCGGTGCCCGTGTCATCGTGGCGGAACTGGTGCCGGCGGTGGTCGCGTGGGCGCGCGGCCCCATGGCGGAGATCTTCACTGGTTGCCTGACCGACGCCGGGCGTCAGCATCCGCGAAGAGGACGTGGTCGGCCTGATCCGTGCTGGCCGGGCGACCTACGACGCGATCCTGCCTGATGTCGACAACGGACCCGAAGGGCTGACACGCGAGGCCAACGACCGACTTTTCGATATTGCCGGCCTCAGCGCGGCTCGGGCAGCGCTGAGGCCCGGCGGCGTGCTGGCCGTCTGGTCCTCGAGGCCGGACCGGAATTTCACCAAGTGGGTTCGCAAGGCGGGGTTTGGCGTCGAAGAGGCGCGCGTGCGGGCCAATGGAGGGCGCGGTGGGGCGCGCCACATCATCTAGATCGCCACCAACCCGGACGTCCGCCCTCCCGTGCCCGCCGGGCACAGGCTGGCCTGACGGAGACCGCGTGTCCAAATCCGAGAGCATCATGATCGCTGCGATCAAAGCCGGCGTGCCGCTGCTCGTCGAGGCGCGAGAGATCATCGCCGCGTTCTAAGCCATGCTCCGCAAGAAAATTGTTGCAGAGCTCGAGCCATGGATTGAGCGGGCCAGATCCAGCCTGATCGCGTTATTTGCCAACGGAGTCGTTTAAAGATGAGGCCGACGTGGTTGCCGCAATCACCTCGCACTGCTCCAACGGTCAAACCGAGAGGCAGATTAGCAAGCTCAAACTCGTCAAGCGCCAAATGTACGGCAGAGGAAAGCTCGTTCTCCTTGAAGCCGGTCTGGTCGGCGCTCCCTAGAGCTGCTTCGCCAAAAACTGCATCAGACCCCGTTTTCCACGCTGATTGGCAGAGAAATTTGCAGATCTATTGCAGAGAACGTTCGCGCCGGCCTGTGAACACTAGAATCCTAGCAAAAACGGGGCGATTAATCCCGCAGTATCGACCCGCGTGGGGTTTCAACGCGCGGCGGCGACGAGCGTGTCAAAGATCTTCTTGTCCAGCGCGGTCGCCACAGCAGTGACGTCCGGATTGCCGTACTGACCGAAAAAGATCCGATGGCCGGTCATACTCGAACACGGCGGTTCCAGCCGGCGTTTCATGCAGCATGATGCGCAGCGGCGCGTAGAGGCCCGCTGCCGCGTTGCGGCTCGTCATCTGGCTGGCGATGAGCACGTTGCCGATGACGAATTGGGCCGCGTTCTGCTTTTGCCCGACGATCTGGCCCCAGTCGCCGTGGGGAGCGACCGAGAAGATCACCAGTCCGGCGGTGCCCTGCACCTTCTCCAGCTCTGTTTTGACGCGGCTGATCTCGCCATACTGGAGCAGCACCCGGATGCGATCGTCGAAACGCGGCACCAGCTTTTCCAGTGCTGCCCGAACCTCGGCATATGGCTTGTCGGATTCGATCCGGATGTGCTCGACCTTGATCTCGGATGTGGTGACCTTCGGGGCGCTCACCTCGGCGCGCAGCGGCAGGGCCGAGAGCGCGGTCGCGGCGACACCCAGCAACAGCCGGCGTCCGATGATATGCATCGTCATAATGACCTCGCAGTTTTCTTGATTTTCCAGGCGACCGCGCGCCTTCAGCCCTTCAGCGCATTGCCAGAGCCGGTCCATCCGGGCTGCGCGATCTGCGACCAGTCGGCGGGCTTGCCATCGAGCCGCGCCATCCGGCGCCCTTCGCGTGCCATGAGGACGTCGGCGTCCAGCGGGCAGGTGAAGATGTTTTCCACCAGCGTATACTCAGCCGCGAGGCGCCCCACGGGGTTGAGGCCCGCCGTATCAATGCGGCCGCCTTCAAGGTGGATGTCGTCGCGGATGTGGAAGCGGATCACCTCGCCGAACACCACGTGGTCTCCGACCTCGCCAATGGGGATGATCCTCTCCAGCCGGCATTCCATGCTCACCGGCGCCTGTGCGACACGGGGCGCCTGCACCAGATCGCAGGCCGCCTTGGTGAGGCCGGCCAGCTCAAACTCGTCTGCCTCGGGCGGATGCTCCATGGACGAATGGTGCATGGCGTCGGCCAGGGGAAGGGTCACCAAATTGGTGACGAAGGCCCCGGTCTCGCGAATGTTGATCAGGGTGTCCTTCAGCGAGACCCGGTCCGACTTGGGCTGAATGGTGAGGGACACCATGGGTGGTTTGCGGCAGACAGCCGTGAAGAAGGAAAACGGGGCGAGGTTGGGCACCCCTTCTGCCGACACGGTGCTGACCCAACCGATGGCCCGGGGCACGATCGAGCCGATGAGGATTTTGTAGCAGGACGTGGCGTCCATGGACGCGGGATCGAGGATCATCGCCGGCTCTCCGAACTCTGGCTATGTCGGCTCTCAGCCGCGATGCGGCGCACCTCGGCCTTCTGGTGCTTGCCGTTCTGGTTGCGGGGGACCGGAGCCTCGCCGACCAGCCAGAAGTCCGGCACCTTGTAGTCGGCGATGCGGCTCTTGAGGTAGGCGCGCAGCGCCTCAGCCTCCGTCGCGCCGTCCCGTCGCTGGACGAGCGCGAACGTCTTCTCGCCGAGCACCGGGTCTGGCACGCCCACCACCGCGCAGTCAGCCACGCCACCATGGCTCATGAGCGCATTCTCGACCTCGGCGCTGAATACTTTGAAGCCGCCGCGGTTGATCATGTCCTTGAGCCGGTCGTGAATGTAAAACAGCCCATCCGCATCGCGCGTGGCCACGTCTCCGCTGCGCCAGAAGCCGTCGAGAAAGGCTCGCGCGGTTGCGTCGGGGTCCTGCCAATAACCCGGACTGACGTTCGCTCCGCGAATGAGAAGCTCGCCAGACGCTCCGGTTGGCACCTCCCTGCCGTCCTCGCCGATCACGATCAGGTCGTCGCATTGTAGCGGCAGGCCCACGCTGGCCGGAGCGCGCAGCGTCCACTCGGCCGGCATGATGGTGCAGACCGCGCAGGTCTCCGTCGCGCCGTAGGCGTTAATGAGACGCAGGTGAGGCGCCACGTCCGCGACCCCGGAGATGACCGCCGGCGGCATGATGGCGCCGCCGTAGACGCCGTAGCGCCAGCTCGAAAGATCGTGCTCGGCGAAGGTCGGCTCCATGAGGCAGAGCTGGTACATGGCCGGCACGAGCACCGCGAAGGTGATGCGTTCGCGCGCGATCGTTTCCAGGACTGCCTTGGCCTTGAATTCGCGCATCATGACGATGGCTCCGCCACAGGCGAGCGCCACCGATATGACCGGCCCGAAGCCGGCGATGTGGGTGCCGGGCACCACCAGAAGGCTGCGTTGCGGGCGGTCGATGGCGAGGGCGTAGAGATAGTGCAGGCAGGTGTGGACGAAATTGAAGTGGGTGAGGCAAGCGCCCTTCGGTTTGCCGGTCGTGCCGGACGTGTAGACGATCAGCATCACGTCGTGCTGGTCGAGTTCCGGCATGGCGTGGGGGGCTGCCATGGCAAGGTCGCTGAAGCCGCCTGAGCCGTCGGCAACATCGACCAGCACAAGTCGGCGAATGCTCGATTGGGCGGGGAACCGGTCGGCCCAGGCCTGCGCAGTGATGGCCAGCGCAGGCGCGGCATTCTGGACGATGTGGGCGACATCCATCGGCCCAAGGCGGGTACCAAGCGGCACGGCGATGCCCCCGGCGCGGACCGTCGCGAGGATCGCGACGAGGAACTCAAGCCGGTTGTCCAGCATCACGGCGACGCGGTCGCCCGGGGTAACTCCCTCGGCAATGAGACCGCAGGCGGTGCGCTCCACGAGGCGGTCGAGCGCCCCGTAGGTGAGACGCCGCTCGCCGCATACGACAGCTTCCTGGTCCGGGTTCCGCCCGACGGACGCCCGGAACATGGCATCGTAGGTGGTCGGCCTGTGACGAAAGGCGCGGACGGTTCGCCCCCCCGGGACCTCCATCAGCACCGTGTCATTCACCGCTGGCGGCGCCTGCCAGCGTCCGCCGGCATGCGGCGCGAGGGGGGCGTCGGGCCCGAAGGCGTCCGGCGCGGGGATGCCGTCAAGATGCATGATCCGCCCCCGTCAGTTCCGGCTGATTGAGGAGGGCTGCGGCGTAGGCGGGGGTTTCGAGGCTCGGATAGTGCGCGGCACCGGGCACCACCGCGATCGTGGCATGGGGGAAAAGGGGCAGGATCTTTTCGCCCGCAACCGCCGCCGTGAGAACGGGATCGAAAGCGCCGACGAAGATGCGCACGCGTCCCGCAAATTCTCTGATCTCTGCCGACACGTCCTCGGTGGACCAGGCGCGCAGATAGCGGGCGATCGCCTCGCACGTGCTGCTCTCCCGCGAAAGCTGCGCCATCCAGGTGGCGAAGGCGGCGCCCAGCCGGCCGGCGGTGACGGCGCTGGCGCACTGGCCCCGCACCTCGTCGCTGTCCGCCGCCGCGCCGAAAAAGGCGGCGCCCTGTTCATCCAGCGGAAAGCCGGAAGCGGGAACCGCGCACAGGAGGGTCAGGCTGTCGATGCGCCCGGACGCCAGCGGTCCTCCGGCGAGCCACTGCGCCGCCTGGCCACCCATGGAATTGCCTACGATATCGAAGCGGTCCCAGCCGAGATGGTCGGCCAGCGCCAGCATGTCCTGCCCCATCTCACGGATGGAGAAGGCACCGTCCCGGCCGCGCGAGCGGCCGTATCCCCGAAAATCCGGGAATACGAAGGTCGCCGCCTCGCCGTTCAGGAACGGCATCATCGGCGCGTAGGTGCGGTGGTCGGCGAGCCAGCTGTGTGCCGCCATCACCTTGCGGAGGCCGTGCCCGACCGTCGTGTAGCCGAGGGGTGCCATGCCCTACTCCGCGGCGTCGCGGGCGGCCGGCGTCTTGGCCAGGGCAAGATAGTCCCGCGCCGGCATCAATTCGCGGCCGAGATTTTCGGCGATGTCCCGCACCATGCGGAACAGGCCCGCATTGCTCTCGATGAGATCGTCCCGGTGCGGCCACTTCCACACCGTATCCTCCATGCCGACGCGCACATGCAGGCCCATGAGAAGGCCGAGGGTCGCCATGTGGCTGCTGGCGCGTCCGCCCGCGCAGACCATGATGACCGCACCGGGGTCCACGTGGCGGATGAGGCGCACCTGCCGCATCAGGCATTCGATCATGCTCTCGGGCCCGTACATGGGGCTGCACCCCGGCAGTCCGGCCAGCACGAGCCAGGTGAGGGGGCCCGAGACGAGCCCGCTGTCGATGAGCAGACGCCGCGCATTGTCGATGTCGCCGTCCGTGTAGACGGCGATCTGCGGGGTCAGGCCGGCCTCCAGCACCAGCCGCGTCTTCTCGATGATGGCATGGGGCGGCTTTACGAACAGGTTGTCGCCCAGGATCAGCGCCGTCGTGTTGACCGGCACCGCATCGATGAGCCCCAGCTCCAGCATCTGCTCAAGGCTGTCGCATTCCTCGTCGTCCACTGCGACCAGGCAGGCGTCGAAGGCGAGGCCCGGATGGGATGATCGCAGGTGGCGCAGCACATCGCCGAACAGCCGGGGATCGAGAACGTTGTAGCCCTTCGCGTCGCGGGCGTGGACATGGATGACCTGCGCGCCCTCCGCGATGCAGGCTTCGGCCGAGGCGATGATCTCTTCCGGCGTCGTGGGTTGATTGGGATTCTGCGCCTTGGTGAAGAACGCGCCGTTGATGGCGGCGGAAATGATCGCCTTGGGCGGGGCTTCCCAGCGCGGCATGGGATCTGCGCCCGACAGATGGCTCTGCGCGGTGTCCATGATGTCCGGCAGCCCGTAGGGACGCCAGTAGGTGCGGATGCGCTCGCGCTCCACGTTCTTGGCGACGCGGTCCCACTTCACGGTATTGGGGTTCAGGGTCATAGCTGTGTGTCCTGTCTCGGGGGTCACAGGGAGGCGAGGGGGCACCCGCCCTTGTCGAGGGGGCGGAAGGCGTCGGGCCCGGGCACGGTGCGCAGTATGCGGTAGAGGTCCCACTCGCCCTTGCTCTCCGCCGGCGTCTTGACCTGAGCGAACAGCATGTCGTGGACCATGCGGCCGTCCGGACGCAGCCGGCCGCCGCGGGCGAACATGTCGTCCACCGGCATTTCGCGCATCTTCTCCACCACCTTCACGGTGTCATCGGTGCCGGCCGCCCCGATGGCCTTGAGATAGTGGAGCACGGCGGAATAGGTGCCGGCCTGGAAGGAGGTCGGCATGGCCTTGCGGCGCTCGTAGAATTTCTTCGACCAGGCGCGGGTGGCGTCGTCGAAATCCCAGTAGAAGCCCTCGGTGAGGTAGAGGCCTTGCGCCGCCTTCGTGCCCAATGCCTTCGCTTCGCTGAGGGTGATCAGAAGGGCTGCGAGGCGTTGCTTCCCGTCCGGGCCGACGCCGAATTCGTTGGCCTGAGTCAGCGCATTGGCGAAGTCCTTGCCGGCATTGGCGAAGGCGATAATCTTGGCGCCGGATTGCTGGGCCTGGAGCAGGAAGCTCGAGAAATCCTGCGTTCCGAGCGGGTGGCGCGCCGCGCCCAGCACCTTGCCGCCATTGGCCTCGATCAAGGCTGTCGCATCGGCCTGCAGCGCATGACCAAACGTGTAGTCGGCGGTGATGAAATACCAGGTATCACCGCCCTGCCGTACCAGTTCCCGAGCGGTGGAATTGGCGAGGGCATAGGTGTCGTAGACCCAGTGCATTCCGGTGGGCGAACAGGCCTTGCCGGTGAGGGCGGAGGTCGCGGCGCCGGTGGCCACTGAAATGCGGTTCTTCTCCCGTGCGATGTCCTGCACGGCGAGGGCCACGGCGGACGAAACCATTTCGAAGACGGCACCGACGCCATCCACGTCGAACCAGCGACGGGCGATGCCGGCGCCGATATCGGCCTTGTTCTGGTGATCCGCCTGCAGGAGTTCGACGGGGCGCCCCAGGACGTTGCCGCCGACGTCCTCGATCGCCATGCGCGCGGCTTCCACCGCGCCGATGCCAGCTGGGTCCGAATAATTGCCGGACAGGTCTGTGAGCACGCCGATGCGGATCGACTTCTTGTCCTGTGCGCGGACCGTGCTGGCCGCCGCAAGCGCCAGCATGGCAGTGCCGCCACGGATGAAGGCGGAGCGCGTAATCATGACTTCCTCCCGGTTCTGTTTTCTAGTTGGCGTGCCGCGCCCCATTGGCGTGGGCGCCACGGTGCTGACGCCAGGCCGTTCAGGCCGCCGGGCGCGCGACTTCGTTCCGCGGCCTCGTCGGGGCGCGGTGGCCTCGCGGCAGAAATCCTGCCGCGTCCGGTTCAAGTGTCGGGTGGTCGGATCAGGCCGACGCGCGCGAGGGATGCTTCATCATACCCTCCATGACATCGCGGCCCTTGGCCGTGTCGGCATAGATGCGGCCGTAGACGATGCGGCCGTTCTCGACCTGGAACAGCATGCAGTGCTCATTTTCCATGAAGCGGCCGTTCTTCGCCTTGGCGCGGGCGACGACGGGCACCACAACATGGCTGCCGGCATCGAGCACGGCGTGCGCGTCGTAATTGAAGTAATCGTAGTAATTGTCGTAAAGATCGGCCCAGAAGGCCTTGAACTCGTTAATGCCCTTGTACTTCCCTCCATAGGGAAGGGAGGTTGGGAATTCGAAGACGACGTCCGGTGCCAGCAGATCGATGAGCTTGCGCTTGTCGTTTGCCTCGAAGCCGCTGAAGGCTGCGCGGCAGGCTTCTATGATCTGATCGTTGTCGCTCATGGGATATCCTCCTGACTTTCTTATCTCACACGAGAATGGTCTCGAAGATGATCTTGGTGGCGTCTTCCAGGGGCTTCACACTCTGCGCGGCCTTCATGCGCAGCAGCGCGCCCTCCCAGCTGTTCAGAATGAAATCGGCGAGGACCGCCGGGTCGGTCTTTATTTTGATGTCGCCGCGACGCTGCGCATCGGCGATGGCGCCGGCGAACAGGTCGCTCCAAATGCCGAAATTGTCCGCCAGCCGCTGGCGCATCCTCTCGCTATGGTCGGCCGTCTCCAGGCTCAGGTTGCCCATCATGCAGCCCTTCCTGAAGCCCATCGCCACGAAGAAGCCGATGCGTTCGTGGAAATAGCCGCGGAGCCGGTCGAGGGGCGGCAGGTCGGTCCGGTCGAAGAATTCAGCCAGCTTGCTGCGATGTCGCTCGAAGTAGAGATCAATGATCTCCGCCGCGAAGGCTTCCTTGCTTTCGAACAGATTGTAGAACGAGCCCTTCGGCACCTCGGCGGTCTTGGCGATCACATCGACGCCCGTGGCGTTGAAGCCGCGCGTGTGAAACTCCGAAAGTCCCGCCGCCAGAAGCTTGGAGCGTGTCTCCGCGCCGCGCCGGTTCGGTGCGCGATTGGCCATCCTCGATGTCCTTCCTGCCTGTCAGTCCGCTCGGTCCATTTTAAGCCGACTGGTCTAATTTATAAGAAAGTGCCGGCTCATTCCACGAAATCCTCCGCCGAGGTGGCGATCTGGCTGGCGCTGGAGAGATAACCGGACGGCGGGAAGGGGTAGCCGGCGATTCCCCAATTGCCACGCGGATATTCGCGCAGGATGCACCACACGCGTGCGGCATTGTCGGCGTCCACCGGCACCCCCTCCGTCTCCAGAACAAGACGGGTGAGGTCGCGCATAACCCCCTGCTTGGCCCGGTCGTCCATGAGCCCTTCGATGGTGTGCACGCGGAACCGGTAGCGGGGTCGTCCCGGCGGCATGCCTCCGATGAAGATGTGGTGCGGTTCCAGCTCGTTCACGAAGGCCCAGGCGATGTTCCGAGCCTCGGGCGTGTCCGGAATCTTCTCCCACCACATCAGGGTCTTGACTGCCCGGTGCATCATCTCCTGCAGCTTGTCGGCGGGAAGCGCGCCCTTGGGCAGGGATAGGTCGATCATCGGCATTGCAGATCCTCCGCGTGGGCGTTCCTCGGGCTTCGCCCCAGCTACGTTCATTTCAGCTTGAATGGCCGTCTCGATGGGAATAAATTTGACCAGTCGTCTTATTTTAGTCAAGCGCCTTTTTTGAGGTGTTGATCAGGCTAGCCGGGAGCGCAGGGATGGAGGAGATCGGTCTTGAAGTGCGCGGCGGTTCTGTGCCGGGCGGAGCAGCCTTCCTGCGCATAGAGGTCGACTTCAACGCAAGCGACGGAACCCGATTGAGCGGAGCGCTCTACACGCCCGCCGACAACACCGTTGGGCCGCGCGCCGCCATCGTGATGTCGCACGGGTTTGCCGCCCTGACCGCGCATTTTCTCGAGCGCTTCGCTGAAGATTTCGCGGCCGCCGGCTTCATCGTCCTGGTCTATGACCATCGCAATTTCGGCGGCAGTGGCGGCGCACCGCGCCACGAGATCGACCCTTGGCAGCAGATTCGCGACACGCGTGACGCGATTACGTGGCTGACCCTCCAGCCAGGCGTGGACGGGGCGCGTGTGGGATTGTGGGGATCAAGCTATAGCGGCGGGCATGCGCTCGTGCTGGGCGCCGTTGATCGTCGCATCGGTTGCGTCGTGGCCCAGGTCCCGACCATCAGTGGCTACGAGCAGTCGCTCCGCCGCGTGCGTCCGGACGCCATTGCCGCCGCACGGGAGGCCTATGTGCGCGACCGGGAGGCGCGTTATCGCGGGGAAGAGCCTGCCGTACGCCGGGTGGTGCCCGATTTGCCCGGCGACGCGGCCGTCTACGAGGGCGCGGATGCGCGCGCCTTCTATCTGCATGTGCGAGGCGATCTTCCGGAGGCGGCATGGCCGAACATGGTGACCGTTCGCTCGCTCGAATTCGCCTCGGAATACGAGCCTGGCATCTATGTGACGAGGGTCACGCCCACGCCGCTCTTGATGATCGTTGCCGAACATGACGACGTCACGCCCACGGATCTCGCGCTCAAGGCCTATGGCGAGGCGCGCGAGCCGAAGAGGCTCGTCCTTCTGCGGGGCGGACATTTCTCGCCCTACATGGAAAAGTTCGAGGAGGCCGCAGGTGCCGCGCTGGAATGGTTCCGCACTCATCTGCTGCGATGAGGCCGCAGCGTGACCTTCTGTTGGCGCTCAGGTCGCTGCGCCGCGCGCTGGCACCACAAGATCGGCGATGAGCAACTGGACCACATCGCCGGTCTGGTTGCGGGTCTCGCTCCGGAGGCGAACGCGGCAACGGTCCGGTCGCGAGCGAGAGGGGGTGATTTGGATGATTTCGCTTTCCACTCGCAGCACGTCGCCGGGGCGTGTCGGTCGTGGCCACTTGATCTCTCCGCCCGCGCCGATGATGCCGCCGGCGATGGGCGCCCCGCCGTCGACCAGAAGGCGCATCGTCACAGCCGCCGTGTGCCAGCCGCTGGCGGCGAGACCGCCGAACAGCGTATCGGCAGCCGCCTCCTCGTCCAGGTGGAACGGTTGCGGATCATAGCGGCCGGCGAACTCACGGATTTCGTCCGCGGTCAGTTCGTACGAGCGGCTGGTGAAGCGTTGGCCGATAGAGAGGTCCTCGGCGAAAAGCGCGGATGCGCCATCCTTCCTGGCCATGGCTGCTCCATTGGTGTCCGAGATCGAGCCGGTTTGAAGATTTGTCGCGCGCACCGCGCGCGTCGGCGGGCGGGCGGCGCCCGATCAATTGGTTTTCTGCTGGGGTGCGGCGTCGGCTCCGCCAGAAGCCGCGCTTCTGCGTGCCGAAGGCGACTTCTTCTTGCGAGCCGGCTCACTGCCTTCGCCGAGAACGATCACCGTCGTGCGCACATAATGCTCGTTCATGAGGCGGATGGCGGTCTCCACATCGTGTGCGAGGAAGGCGTCGGCGATCTTCGTGTACTCCTCGCTCAGGTCGCGCCGCATCCCGGGCGTCGCGATGGAGAACCAGCGGTAGCGCTCGCTGTGGAGCATGAGCATCTCCCGCATCCGCAGCAGCCAGGGATTGTCGCAGGTGGCGACCAAAGCGCGGTGGAAATTGTGGTGCGCGTCCGCCCATTCCTGCGTGACGTTTCCGGCTGTGTCGTGCCGCGGTGTGCGCAGAAGTCCGTGCAGCGCCGATACGATGGACTGTTCCCACGCAATGCTTGCGTGGGCAATGGCCGAACGAATGCACGGCTCCTCGATGAGCAGTCGAACCTGCGTGAGGTGGTTCAGCTCTTCCGGCGCAACTGGCGCCACCCGGAAGCCGCGCTGCGGCTTCGCTTCGACGAGGCCTTCCGAGGTCAGCCGGGACAGGGCCTCCCGCACCGCGCTCTGGTTGGCCGAAAAACGCTCGCAGAGGTCGGAGATCACCAATTTGACGCCAGGCGCGAGCTTGCCGTTCAGGAGCTGCGCGCGAATCTGCTCGTAGGCATGCTGTGTCCGGCTCGCGGGAGGTGTCTTGCGGGTCTGCATGTGAGTAACGATCCAGTTTGCCCGGGCAGTATCATCGAAACCACGGAAAGTCCATTTTGTACCAAGGTTTTCCGGCTGTTAGGGAGCGCGCCGTCCGAGCGGTCCTGGACAGATAGTCCGCTGGGGCGGAAGGGGCGCTATCCTCGCCCGGCAGGTCGACGTGCCGAAGCCACGTCGATGGCTGGCTATCCTCGCGGTCCGCCTGCCGAAGCAGCTCGGCATAGAACTGGGCCATGCACATGCACATGAATTTCCTCCCATTTTCATTCTTGGGCGGCCCAAGCCGGGCGCCGACTTCCGGGCCGGGGATGCGCCGTCTGTCTGGCCAACAATGACGACGAACGAGAGAAAAGTCCATAATTGATGTTGACATGGATTTTTGGTGTCGTCATGTTTCAGGTAACCGAGGCAACTCAACCACTCGGATGGAAACGCCCCAGTCATGCCGATGCCTCCGCAAATCGAGCGGAAGACAAACTGGCTGCGCTCAAGGACAGGCAATGCAAAGCAAGGTCATCATCACTTGCGCGGTGACGGGCGGCATTCACACGCCTACCATGTCGGATGCGCTGCCCATCACGCCCAACGAGATCGCCGAGCAGGCGATCGCGGCGGCGGAGGCCGGTGCCGCCA
>JAEZMT010000250.1 GCA_023442085.1 Pseudomonadota bacterium
GGATGCGCTGACCAAGCTCGGTCAGGGCCGCAAGCGTGTTCTGGGACGTGGTGGACTTGCCGATGCCACCCTTGCCGTAAAACGCGATCTGTCGCAGCGAAGCCATCTTGCTCTCCTTCGAACCTACTTTGGAAGACCACCGCGCGAATTGGCGCGAGGCCGTTTCTCTCGTCAGCAATATCGATCGGAAACGCCCCGCGGGTTACGGGAAGGAGCGCATCGCTGGCGGCCGGCCTAGGCGTGCACTCAGCCCTCACTCGCTGTTGCGCCATGGGAGGAGCAACCAGCGTGCCACTCGCCACGACACGGCGCAGGGCTTTGATCTCAATCAAATTCCGGCCGTGATCGGCCTCTGACTTGGCCTTTTGGATGCTGTGTCGAACCCGACAGGCGAAGGGCGAGTGTCGGGATTGGGACACTTCCTGCGCGCCTTACGTCGTCAATGCCGCGGAATACGAACGTTGCCGGCGAGGAACGGAACTTGCTTGAGGCTCAAATACCCGCGCGCGGGCGGCCCCGAGTGGCATGACAAACGGAAGTAATGAGCGAGGCGACAGATGCAGATCGGCGTTGAGACGTCCAAGGCGGTGGACCAGCGGCGTGTCTTCGTGGTGGACGAGGACGAGATCACCCGCGCGGCGCTCCAGTTCATGCTGCACGACGAGATCGAGACCCACGAGCTCGCCACTCCCGAAGAAGCCTATGAGAAGGGGCAGGGCTGGCTGGTGCCGCACGTGATCCTGCTTGGCGTCGGGCTGCTGAAGGCGCGTGGCGACGCCTTGATCGGCGAGATGAAGGCGAAGTTTCCCGGCGTCCGCATCCTCATCGTCACCGACAAGTCGGAAGAAGCGGTGGCGGTGAGCGGGCTCAAGGCTGGCGCCCATGGCGCGGTGGTGAAGCCGCTGACGCTGGAGAGCGTGCGCAAGAAGGTGGATACGGTGCTCGGCCGCGACGGCGGCGCGCAGCTCGTCCAGCTCTCCGTGCTGAAGTAGGCGGACGTGGCCCACGTCACCTTCTGGGAGAAGCCGGGCTGCGGCACCAATGCCCGGCAGAAGCTCGCCCTCGCCAATGCCGGCCACACGCTGGATGTCCGCAGCCTCCTGGCCGAGCCGTGGACGGCCGAGCGCCTGAAGTCCTTCTTCGGTGCGACGCCGGTCGCCACCTGGTTCAACCCGGCGGCGCCGAAGGTGAAGTCGGGCGAGGTGAAGCCCGAGGCGGTGGAGGCGGAGGCCGCCATCGCTCTGATGCTGGCGGAGCCGCTGCTCATCCGCCGGCCCCTGGTGGAGGTGGAGGGCGCGCGCTGCGCCGGCTTCGACCGCGAGCCGGTCACCTCTCTGCTGGGGCCCGCCCTGCCGGGCGCACGCGCGCTCGAGGGTTGCTCTCATCCCGGCGAGGCCCATCCCTGCCCGGACCCCGGCGAACGGAAGGCGTCCTGAACCATGAATGCGTTGCTGCCCCCGTTGCGTCCCTTCGAGGGGGCGCTGGCCTACCACGCCCGCACGAAGCACAGCCTGAAGGCCTATGCCGCCGGCCCCGAGACGCTGGACTGGGACACGCAGCCCAATCCGTTCCGCACATATGAGGGCGCGCCGCGCACCGTTTTGCCGCTTGCCGCCGAGGCGCTCGATGTGCCCTTTTCCGAGATGGTGGAGGGAATGGTGGCGTCCGCGCCGGTGGACCTCGCCGGCGTCGCCCTGCTGCTCGAACTCTCCTTCGGCCTCGCCGCCTGGAAGCAACTCGGCCCCGACCGCTGGGCACTGCGCTGCAATCCCTCCAGCGGCAATCTGCACCCCACCGAGGCCTATGTGATCGCCGGACACATCGCAGGCCTCGCCGATGGCGTGCATCATTACGTTAGCCGCGACCATGTGCTGGAGCAGCGCTTCGCGCCGCCGGGGCCGGATGTGGTCGCGGTGGCGAGCGCGTCGGGCTTCGCCATCGAGAACCGCTTCGGCCCGGCCGGCGGCGCGCCGTCGCTGTTTCTGGCGCTGTCGTCCATCCATTGGCGCGAGGCATGGAAATATGGCGAGCGGGCCTTCCGCTATTGCCAGCTCGACCTCGGCCATGCCCTGGCCGCCGTGCGCTATGCCGCCGCCTGCCTCGGCTGGACAGCGCGTCTCGTCGAGACTGCGACAAGCGCTGACATCGCCCACCGCATCGGCCTCGACCGGGACGGCGATTTCGCCGGGGCGGAGCGTGAGGATCCCGACATGCTGATCGCGCTGGCTCCGGCCGGCGGTGATCTGCCCGTCCTTCCGCCGGTCCCGTTCGGCGGGCGCTGGATGGGGAAGGCCAATGTGCTCGACCGGCATCCGCTCTATCGCTGGCCAGTGATCGATCAGATGAGCCTTGCGACCCATCGCGAGCGCGCCGCTGCCGATGCGCCTGAACCGGCTTCGGTCCTCCCGACGCGCGATGTCGCAAACGACGCGCGGGCGGCCTCCGTCATCCTCGGCCGGCGCAGCGCGCAGCGCTTCACCGCCAAGGGCAGCATGATGCCCAAGGAGGTGTTCCTCGGCCTCCTCGATGCGCTGCTGCCGCGCGCGTCGGCGCCGTTCGATGGATGGGATTTCGCGGCACGCGTCCACCCGCTGCTGTTCGTGCATCGCGTGGACGGGCTCGCCCCCGGCCTTTATGCCCTGCCTCGCCGGGATGGCGTTGTCGCGAGTCTCAAGGCCGCGCTGCGCTCCGACTTCACATGGGAAAAGCCGGAGGGCCTGCCTGCGCATCTGCCCCTCTACCGGCTGGTGGAAACCGACTGCCGTGGCATCGCCCGCACCGTGAGCTGCCATCAGGCCATCGCCAGCGACAGTTCCTTCGCCCTCGCCATGCTGGCGGAATTCGAGCCACTGGTGACGGCGGACCCATGGCGCTACCGCCAGCTCCATTGGGAGGCGGGCATGATCGGCCAGTCGCTCTATCTGGAAGCGGAGGCGGCGGGCTTCCGGGGCACCGGCATCGGCTGCTTCTTCGATGACGACCTGCACCAGTTGCTGGGGCTCGAGGGCGCGGCCTTCCAGTCCATCTACCACTTCACCGTCGGCCGCGCCGCCGTCGACGACCGCATCACCACCGAGCCGGCCTATCCCGGCCGGGTCGCCTGAGCGGAGGGGGATATCATGAGACAGCGCACGCCCTTCCGCCGCATCGGCGTGGACGAGGCGGTGGCCATCGTGAGCACGGGCAAGGCCCTGCTGCTCGATGTCCGCGACGCCAATTCCTTCGCCGCCGGCCATGTGGAGGGCGCGCGGAACATGGCCTTCGGCAATCTCGGCGACATCATCGGCACGACGCCGAAGACGCGGCCGGTGGTCATCTATTGCTATCACGGCAATGCCAGCCAGGAATACGCGCAGGCCCTGTCGGATTTCGGCTTCTCCGACGTGACGAGCGTGGATGGCGGCTATGAGGCGTGGGCCGCTTTCGCGCGCCCGGAGCCGGCAGGCATGCTCGACCCCGCGCTCTCGGCGTGGATCGCCAGCCGCGGCTTCCCGCCGGATGGGCTCAACGCCACCGCCGACAACGGCATGACGCCGCTGATGAAGGCCTGCGCCGAAGGGCGCGCGGAGACGGTGACGGCCCTCATCGCGGCCGGTGCCGCCCTCAACATCCCCAATGCCGACGGCAACACGGCGCTGTGGATCGCGTGCGTGGGCGATCATCTCGACATCATCGACGCGCTGGTGGATGCGGGCATCCCCATCGACAGCGCCAACGACAATGGCGCGACGGCGCTGATGTATGCCGCCTCGGCCGGCAAGGCCGGGGTGGTGGAGAAGCTGCTCGCGCGCGGTGCCGACCCGATGCCCGAGACGCTGGACGGCTTCTCGGCGCTGGACCTCGCCTCGACCGTCGAGTGCCTCACGCTGCTGCGGCGCGCGACCAGGGCGGCCAAAGAATCGGCCCCGGCCTGAGCCGATTGTCGCGTCGCGCTTTGTCCTGTGGACCGGGGTGCCGACGCGCGCTAAGCCTCCTGCTATATCGAAATTGACGCAGGACGCGGCGCATGACCTACCGCTGGTGGACACAGGCGACGGTGGACGCCCTCCTTGCGGAGGACGCGCCCTATGGCGACCTCACCACCGAGAGCCTCGGCCTCACGGGGCGCGACGCGCGCCTCTCCATGGCGGTGCGCGCCGACACGACCCTGTGCGGGGTGGAACTCGCGCGCGAGTTGTTCCTCACGGCCGGCGCCAAGGCCGACCTGCTGGCGGCCAGCGGCGCGCGGGTGCCGAAGGGCGACACCTTCCTCCTCGCCGAAGGGGCGGCCGGCCCCATCTTCCGCGCCTGGAAGGTGGCGCAGACGCTGGTGGAATATCTCTCCGGCATCGCCACCCTGACCGCCGACATCGTGGCCGCCGCGCGGGCGGTGTCGCCCGAGGTGGCGGTGGTGACCACGCGCAAGACCCTGCACGGCGCCAAGGCGCAGATGATCGCCGCCATCCGCGCCGGCGGGGCCTTTCCGCACCGGCTCGGCCTGTCGGAAACCCTCCTGCTGTTTCCCGAACACGCCGCCTTCCTCGCCGATCCAGCCGAGGGCATCGCGCTGCTGCGCCGGCAGGCGCCGGAGAAGACCGTGGTGGTGGAGGTGAAGACGCTGGAGGAGGCCGAGGCCGTGCTCGCCGCGCGGCCCGATGTGCTCCAGTGCGAGAAGATGACGCCGGACGAGATCCGGCAGGTCGTCGCCGTCACCGCCGCGCGTGCGCCCGGGACCAAGGTGGCGGCGGCGGGCGGCGTCAACCTCTCCAACGCCGCCGCCTATGCCGCGGCCGGCGCCCATGTGCTGGTGACCTCGGCGCCCTATTGGGCCAAGCCCGCCGACGTGAAGGTGGTGATCGGCCCGGCCTGACGGGTTATCGCCGTCAGCGTGCGTAGGAATATCTGTGCAGGCCTGTGAGGTCGTCTGCAGCCGTCAAGAAATCGCCGCGTGAAATACCGGGCTACGTAGTTTTACGTATGTCCGATACCGACAATACGGTGCAGGCCGTCGCTGTCGTCTGTCGCGATCCTGTCGAACCTCGGACAAGGGTGCCG
This sequence comes from Pseudomonadota bacterium, assembly GCA_023442085.1. Taxonomy (GTDB): domain Bacteria; phylum Pseudomonadota; class Alphaproteobacteria; order Rhizobiales; family Xanthobacteraceae; genus Xanthobacter. The sequence continues at coordinate 5,035 of JAEZMT010000250.1, forward strand.
GCTGTCGGCTTTGCGACAGGTGTCCTCAGCGAGAAATCTCTCAGAATTAGAATGGCTTGGAGTGCTGGCACGCGCTTTGCGTGACCCATGTCGAACCGCTGCTGGCTCAGCGGACGGCGTCCGGGACCGGGCTGACGAAGGCGCGGTTCAGGGCCATGGGACGTGAGGACGACACCATGCTCGCGAAGTCTCCATCGCTGACATCTGGGCGCTCCGGCCGGGCCTCGGCGGAGGCGCGGGGCGCGACGCCCGGGGCCGCGGCCGCCCGCACCGTCTTCCTGAACGACACGACGCTCCGCGACGGTGAGCAGGCGCCGGGCGTCGCCTTCACCCGGCGGGAGAAGATCGAGATCGCCGAGGCGCTCGCCGCCGCTGGCGTGCCGGAGATCGAGGCCGGCACTCCCGCCATGGGCGACGAGGAGATCGAGACGCTGCGCTCCATCGTCTCCCTCAAGCTGCCGCTCCGGGTCGCCGCCTGGTGCCGGATGAGCGAGGAAGACCTCTTCGCGGCGGTCTCCGCCGGGGTCAGCTACGTCAACCTCTCCATCCCCACCTCCGACCGCCAGCTTCGGGGCAAGCTGAACCGCGACCGCGACTGGGCGCTGGCGGCCCTCAAGCACGTGGCGACTCTGGCCACGAAGCTCGGCTTCACCGTCGCCATCGGCTGCGAGGATGCGTCCCGTGCCGATCCGGACTTTCTGTGCCGCGTGGCCGAGGTGGCGCGGGAGGCGGGGGCCTTCCGCCTGCGCCTCGCCGACACGCTGGGCGTCCTCGACCCCTTCTCCACCTATGCGCTGGTGCGCCGGGTGGCCAATGCGACGGACCTCGAAATCGAGTTTCACGCCCACGACGATCTCGGCCTTGCCACCGCCAACACGCTCGCTGCCGTCACCGGCGGCGCCCGCCACGCCAGCGTGACCGTCGTCGGGCTCGGCGAGCGGGCCGGCAATGCGGCGCTGGAGGAGGTGGCCATCGCGCTGCGCCAGACCGCCCGCGCCGAATGCGGCATCGATCCGCGCGCGCTACGCCCGCTGGCCGAGAAGGTGATGGCCGCCGCCGGCCGCGCCATGCCGCGCACCAAGGCCATCGTCGGCGAGGACGTGTTCACCCACGAGAGCGGTATCCACGTCGCCGGCCTGTTGAAGGATCGCGGCACCTACGAGGCGCTGAACCCCGAGCTGCTCGGCCGTTCCCACCGCGTGGTGCTGGGCAAGCATTCGGGCCTTGCCGCCGTGTCCAAGGCCCTCGCCGACGAGGGCCTGGCGGTGGACGAGGCGCGCGGCCGGGCCATCCTCGCGCGGGTCCGCGACTTCTCGGTGCGCACCAAGGAGACGGTGACGCCGCAGGTGCTCCGCCGCTTCTACGAAGACAGCTTCACCGAAGAGGCGCTGAAGCGCCGCCACGCCGCCGTGATGGGAGCCTGACCCATGATCATGGGAAGCCCGAAGTGGCATGGCAGCGAAGTGCCCCTCGCCGCGGTCTCACCGGCGAATGCGCCGGCGGCCTCCTTCACGGTCTGGCAGCTCATCCGGGAGGATGTGAACTGCGTGAAGGCGCGCGACCCGGCGGCGCGGCACACGTTCGAGATCGTGCTGACCTATCCCGGTGTCCACGCCATCATCTGGCATCGCCTGGCCAGCCGGCTGTGGCGGCGGGGGGTGAAGTTCCCGGCCCGCTTCCTGTCCTGGCTCGGGCGTTTCCTGACCAATGTGGACATCCATCCCGGCGCCACCATCGGCCGGCGCTTCTTCATCGATCACGGCGCCTGCGTGGTGATCGGCGAAACGGCCGAGATCGGCGACGATGTCACACTCTACCACGGCGTGACCCTGGGCGGCACGTCGTGGACGGCGGGCAAGCGCCATCCCACCTTGCGCGATGGCGTGCTGGTGGGGGCCGGCGCCAAGATCCTCGGGCCGATCACGGTGGGGGCCGGCTGCCGGGTCGGCGCCAATTCGGTGGTGATCGAGGACGTTCCGCCCGCCATGACGGTGGTCGGCATTCCCGGCCGGGTGGTGAAGCCCACCTCCGACCGCCGCAAGCTCGGCGATGGCCGCATCGACCTTGAGCACCATCTCATGCCCGATCCGGTGGGCGAGGCCATCGTCTCCCTGCTGGACCGGATCGAGTTTCTCGAAGCCCGCCTCACGCACCTTCAGGGCGAGCGCCAGCGCGGCCGGCCGGCGAGCGCGGACGAGGCGGCCTGACAGTGCGGACTTGAGCTGATCGACAGGAGAAAGAGCGACATGTCCATCATCGACAAGCTGAAGTCCCTGGGCAGCGCCGAGGAGTTCTTCGAGGTGCTGCAGGTGGAGTACCAGCCCGAGGTGCTGCAGGTGCTGCGCCTGCACATCCTGCGGCGCATGGGCCAGTACCTCGTCTCGGCCGAGTTCGACGGCATGAGCGAGGACGAGATTTATGCCGCCGCCCAGACCATGCTGGGGCAGGCCTATGAGGACTTCATCAAGTCCAATCCCATGGCGGAGCGGGTGTTCAAGGTGCTGAAGGAGCACGATCCGAACCGTCCGGCGACCCCCGCCGCCAAACCCGCCTTCGTCCAGCTCGGTTCGCTGAAGACCGGAAGCTGAGATCCTCTCGTCCCGCCCCTCCGCGCAGACATGCGGCAGGGGCCGGGGCCACCCTTCCGCCGGAGCACCCCGAAGGGCTCCGGCCGGCTGCCCTCTCCCTGCTTTTTGTTCGTTGATGTTGAGGTTGTTTTATTTTTTTCATCCGGCTGGTCGCTCGGCCGTGTGCGGGGAGAGGGCAGATTTTTTGAAGGACCGGCGCCCGCCGGCG
>JAEZMT010000481.1 GCA_023442085.1 Pseudomonadota bacterium
CCTCCCTCGCTTCGCGCGATTATGGCCGGCCCTTCGCCGAGATCTTCGCGGGCTATGACTGCGACTTCTACAAGGTGGACCCGCTCCTGTTCTCCCCCGCCCGCGTGACCGTGACGGCCATGGAGCAGGGCACCAGCTTCACCGCCGGCGGCTTCGACGCCAACCTCATCGCCCGCTCCTTCGGGGTGTGAGGTGGCCGGCGTCGTGATCTTCGCAGAGCGGGTGGACTGGCATACCCGCTCGCTGGTGGCTGCCCTGAAGGCGCGCGGCGTGAAGCCCCGCATCGTCTCCCTGCGCGCCTGCGGCTTCGCCGTGGGCGAGACGGCACACGGCCTGCTGCTGCCTGGCTTCGGCGACGATCTGCCGGAGGCCTGCTTCGTGCGCTCGGTGCCCGCCGGCACGCTGGAGCAGATCACCCACCGGCTCGGCGTGCTGCACGCGCTCGCCGCGCTGGGGGTGCGCGTGATGAACGATGCCCGCGCCATCGAGCGCTGCGTGGACAAGAGCGCCACCACCTTCCTGCTCGCCCATGCGGGCCTGCCGACGCCCCGCACTCTCGTGCTGGAGGAGGCGGCCACCGCCCGCATGCTGGTGGACTCAGCGCCCGGCGACAGCGTGCTGAAGCCACTCTTCGGCGCGCAGGGTCGCGGGCTGGAGCGCATTCGCCCCAAGGGCGCGCTGCCGGAGCCGGAACAGGTGGGCGGCGTCTATTACCTGCAGGATTTCGTGGCCGCCCCGGCCCAGGGAGGGGCGGACGCCATCCACGAGGATTTCCGCGTGTTTGTGGTGGGCGGACGGGCCGAGGCCGCCATGGCCCGCCGCGCGAAAGGCTGGATTACCAACATCCACCAGGGCGCAACCGGCGCCGAGGTGGCGGCGGAGGGGCTTCTGGCGGATTATGCCGTGCGCGCCGCGGCGGCCGTGGGCGCCACCTATGCCGGGGTCGACCTCATCCGCGATGCGGAGGGGCGGCTGAAGGTGCTGGAGGTGAATTCCATGCCCGCCTGGCACGGCCTGTTCGACGCCACCGGCCGCAACATGGCCGAGCCGCTGGCCGCCTGTCTCATCGGCGAGAAGGTGAGCGCCTGAGCGGCGCCGGAGACCATCATGCGCGTTCTGGTGCTGGAATATGTGACCGCGGGCGGCATGCGGCGCGAGACCCTGCCGCCGAGCCTCGCCGCCGAGGCCGCCCTGATCCGCGACGCCATGCTGGCCGACCTCGCCGCGCTGCCCTCCCCGCCGGACATCCTCACCACCTGCGACGAGCGCCTGCCGCTGGCGGGCGGGATTCGCGTGGGGCTCGACACCAGCGCCTGGGTGCTGTGGCGGCAGCTGGCGGATGAGGCGGATGTCATCTGGCCCGTGGCACCGGAGACCGGCGGCATCCTCGCCGATCTGGTGCGCATGCTGGCGGCCAGCGGCAAGCCGGTGCTGGCCTCCACCCCCGAGGCCATCCTGATCGCGACCAGCAAGCTCGAAACCGCCCGCCGCCTTGCCGCCGCGGACGTGCAGCATATCCCCACCTATCCTCTGGCCGAGACGCCCGACATTCCAGGCGCCCGAATCACCAAGCCGGACGACGGAGCGGGCTGCGACGCCACCTTCCTCTGGCCCGCCGGCGTGCCGGCCACCCCGGAGGCGACGGAGGGCGTCGTGATCCAGCCCTATGTGGAAGGGGAGGCCGCCAGCCTCTCCGTTCTGGTGCAGGAGGGGGAGGCGCGGCTTCTCACCGTGAACCGCCAGCACATCATGGTCCAGGACGGCCGCCTCTCCCTCTCCGGCCTCACCGTGGGCGCGCAGGAGGACGACGGGCGGTTGGCCGAACTGGCCCGGCAGGTGGTCGCCGCCTGCCCGGGCCTCGACGGCTTCATCGGCATCGACATTATCCTGACCGAGGCGGGGCCCGTGGTGGTGGAGATCAACCCCCGCCTCACCACCGCCTATGCCGGCCTCCGCCGGGCGCTGGGCTCCAACCCGGTCACCCTCCTCGCCCCCTTCGCGGCCGGTGGCGCAGCGTCGCGTCCTCGGGCGGCCGTGGAGCTTGCCCTCGCATGAGCGACCTCCTCATCGGCTGGGACGTGGGCGGCGCCCACCTCAAGCGGGCCGTCCTGGGGCCGGACGGATCGCTGGTATCAATCCACCTCGCTCCCTGTGCCCTCTGGCAGGGGCTCGACCGGCTGCGGTCGGCGATGGCGAGCATGCCCCGCCTCTCCGGACGCTCCGTCGTGACCATGACGGGCGAACTGGTCGACCTGTGGCCTGACAGGGCCGCCGGCGTCATCGATATCGCCACCGAATTGGGGGTGCTACTGGGGCCTGACACCCGCCTTTATGCGGGCCGAGCCGGTTTTGTCAGCCTGTCCGAAGCCCATCTGAATACCGCAGACATTGCCTCTGCCAACTGGCACGCCACCGCTGCGGCCTTGGCCGCGATCGCGGGCAACGGCATCCTCGCCGACATCGGATCGACGACCACGGACGTGATTCCATTTGCCGGCTCGCAACTTTGCTTTCGCGGCTATTCGGACGCCGCCCGGCTAGAGACGGGGGAGCTGGTCTATACCGGCGCGGCCCGCACCCCGATCATGGCGCTTGCGCA
>JAEZMT010000028.1 GCA_023442085.1 Pseudomonadota bacterium
TGCTGGCCGTAGCGCATCAGCTTGGCCTCGCCGATGCCGGAGATCATGCCCAGCGCCTTCATGGAGGTGGGCTTCAGCTCGGCGATGGCCATCAGGGTGGTGTCGTGGAAGATGACGTAGGGCGGGACGCCCTGCGCCCGCGCCAGTTCCAGCCTGAGCTTCTTCAATTTCTGGAACAGCGCCTCGTCCGCCGGATCGGCGAGAGCGGCGGACGGCCCACGCCCGCCGCCGGTGACGCGCGCGGCGCGGCTGCGCGCCTCTGCCTTCAGCTCCACCCGCTCCTCGCCGCGCAACACGGGCCGGCATTTCTCCGTGAGGCCGAGGCTGCCGTGGCCCTCCACGTCCACCCACAGATAACCCATGGCCACCAGCTGACGCACCACGGCCCGCCATTCATCGCGCGAGAAGTTGCCGCCAATGCCGAAGGTGGAAAGCTTGTCGTGGCCGAACTTGGTCACCTTGTCATTGGCGTCGCCGCGCAGCACGTCGATGACATGGCCCGCACCGAACCGCTCCCCGGTGCGATAGACGCAGGACAGCAGCTTCTGCGCGGCCTCGGTGCCGTCGAAGGTGCGCGGCGGATCAAGGCACGTATCGCAATTCCCGCATGGCTGCGGCAGGTCTTCCTCGAAATATTTCAGCAGCACCTGCCGGCGACATGAGGCGGTCTCGGCCAGCCCCAGCAGCGCGTCGAGCTTGCTCCGCTCCACCCGCTTCCTCGCCTCCGGCGCATCCGAGCCGTCCACGAACTGGATGAGCTTGGCCACGTCCTCCACGCCGTAGAGCAGCAGCGTCTCGGAGGGCAGGCCGTCGCGGCCGGCGCGGCCGGTTTCCTGGTAATAGGCCTCGATGCTCTTGGGCAGATCGAGATGGACGACAAAGCGCACATCCGGCTTGTCGATGCCCATGCCGAAGGCGATGGTCGCCACCATCACCACGCCCTCCTCCTTCAGGAAGCGGTCCTGATGGCGGGCGCGGGTGTCGGCGTCGAGGCCGGCGTGATAGGGCAGCGCGGTGCGGCCCTCGGTGGAGAGCATTTCGGCGGTCGCCTCCACCTTCGCCCGGCTCATGCAATAGATGATGCCGGCCTCACCATCATGGGCATCGAGGAAAGCCTTGAGCTGGACGCGCGGATTGGCCTTGGGCGCGATACGGTAGCGGATGTTCGGCCGGTCGAAGGAGGACAGGAAGACCTGCCCCTCCTCCAGATTGAGCCGCTCGACGATCTCACGGCGGGTCGGCCCATCCGCCGTCGCGGTCAGCGCCATGCGCGGCACGCCGGGATAGCGCTCGTGCAGGATGGTGAGCTGGCGATATTCAGGCCGGAAATCGTGCCCCCATTGGGAGACGCAATGGGCCTCGTCGATGGCGAACAGCGAGATGCGCGCCCCATCGAGCAGGTTGAGGAAGCCGTCCGTCAGCAGACGCTCGGGCGCCACATAGAGCAGGTCGAGATCGCCCATGGCGAGCGCCCGCTCCACCTGTCGCCCCTCGCCGGGGGCGAGAGAAGAATTGAGCATGGCCGCCTTCACGCCAAGCTGACGCAGCGCCTGCACCTGGTCATGCATCAGCGCGATGAGCGGCGAAACCACGATGCCCGTGCCCGGCCGCACCAGCGCCGGCACCTGATAACACAGGGATTTTCCCCCGCCCGTGGGCATGAGCACGAGGGCATCGCCGCCGCCGACCACATGCTCCACGATGTCCCGTTGCCGCCCGCGGAACGCCTCGTATCCGAAGACGTGGCGCAGAACCTCGAGCGGGGCGGAATCATGGAGTGTCGCGGACATGGGGCCTTATAGCCCCCTGCCCTCGCCGGGCAATGCGGGATCGAGCCGCGCCGCCTATCGGCGCCCCGCCGCCAGCAGCAGCGCCGCGCCGCCGACGAGGATGCCGGCGGAGACGCGGTCCGCCACGAGCGTGAAGCGGCCTTTCAGCGCCGCGCGCGCCTTGTCCGCCACCACCGCCCATAGCATGTCGCCCACCAGCGCGATGACGGCAAAGACGGCCGCCAGCAGCGCGATCTGCGGCACGGGGTTCGCGGTGTCGGTGACGAACTGCGGCAGGAAGGCCGCGTGGAACAGCAGCGTCTTGGGGTTTGCAAAGGCCACCGCGAGCCCGCGCCCGAAGGCGGCATGGGCAGACGGCGCGGGCGCCTCCACGGCCTTGCCGGCGGCACGCCACTGCATCACCGCCAGCCAGACGAGATAGGCCGCGCCGGCATAGCGCACCAGATCGAAATGGTGGGAGAAGGCTTCCACCACATAGGCGAGCCCGCCGGCCACCAGCGCCAGCTGGGCGATGAGGCCCACATTCACGCCCGTGGCGGTGAGGAGACCGGCCTGCCGCCCATGCTTGAGGCTGGTGCCGACGATGAGCGCCACATTCGGCCCCGGCGTCGCCCCGAGCGCGATGCAGGCGAGCACGAACAAGGCGAGGCTTTCAGCCGAGATCATCGTCTTCTCCCTCCCGAAAGGCCCCGCCCGATCGGGCTCAGGCCTCCGGCGCGTCGTCTCCAGCGGCGTCCGCGCCGCCCTCGCCCGCTTCTGCGCCCTCGGCGCCCGTGTCCTCGCTGATGTGCTCCACCGAGACCACGCGCTCGCCTTCCGCCGTGTCGAACACGATCACGCCCTGGCTGGCGCGGCCGACGATGCGGATGCCGTCCACGGGGCAGCGGATGAGCTGGCCGCCGTCCGTGACGAGCATGATCTGGTCCGCGTCCTCCACCGGGAAGGAGGCGACGAGGCGCCCGTTACGCTCGTTCACCGCCATGGCGACGATGCCCTTACCGCCGCGGCCGGTGACGCGATATTCGTAGGACGAGGTGCGCTTGCCGTACCCGTTCTCGGAGACGGTGAGGATGAACTGCTCCTTCGCCCCCATCTCCGCGTAGCGCTCCTGGCTGAGCTGGCCGGAGCCGCTGGCCCCCTCTTCCTGCTCCACCTCAGCGCTCTCGCCCGCTTCGCCGCGCAGGGCGCGTCGCATCTTGATGTAGGCGAGACGCTGCTCGGCGTCGGCCTCCACATGGCGGATGATGGCCATGGAGATGACGCTGTCCCCCTCCTCGAGGCGGATGCCGCGCACGCCGACGCTGTCGCGGCCCTTGAACAGCCGCACCTCGGTGGCGGGAAACCGAATGCACGCGCCGGCCGCCGTGGTGAGGAGCACGTCGTCCTCCTCCGTGCAGAGGCCGACGTCGGCGATGGCCTCGCCCTCGGCGAGCTTCATGGCGATCTTGCCGTTGCGGTTCACCTGCTGGAAATCGGTGAGCGCATTGCGCCGCACGGTGCCGCCGGTGGTGGCGAACATGATCTGGAGGCGCTGATTCTCGCCTTCGTCCTCCGGCAGCAGAACCACCGACGTGATGCGCTCGTCCTGCTCCAGCGGCAGGATGTTGATGAGGGCCTTGCCACGGGCCTGCGGCGCCGCCAGCGGCAGGCGCCACACCTTCATCTTGTAGACCTGCCCCTTGGAGGAGAAGAACAGCACGGGCGCGTGGGTGGAGGCCACAAACAGGCGGGTGACGAAATCCTCGTCCCGCGTCTGCATGGCCGAGCGGCCTTTGCCGCCGCGCCGCTGCGCCCGGTAGGTCGAGAGCGGCACGCGCTTGATGTAGCCGGCGTGGGAGACGGTGACGACCATCTCCTCGCGCTGGATAAGATCCTCGTCCTCCAGATCGCCGAAGCCCTCGACGATCTCTGTCTTCCGCGGGGTGCCGAACTCGGCCTTGATGGCGAGAAGCTCGTCCCGGATGATCGCCCGCATGCGCGGCCGGCTGGCGAGGATGTCCAGATAATCGGCGATCTCGGCGGCGAGCTTGTCCAGCTCGTCGGCGATCTCGTCGCGGCCGAGGGCGGTGAGGCGCTGGAGCCGCAGATCGAGGATCGCACGGGCCTGCACCTCGGAGAGGCGATAGGTGCCGTCCTCCTTCAGCTTGTGGCGCGGATCGGCGATGAGGGCGATGAGCGGGGCCATGTCCTTGGCCGGCCAGTCGCGGCCCATCAGGGATTCGCGGGCGGTCGCCGGGTCGGGCGCGGTGCGGATGAGGCGGATTACCTCGTCGATGTTGGCCACCGCGATGGCGAGGCCCACCAACACGTGGGCGCGATCGCGCGCCTTGCGCAACAGGAATTTGGTGCGCCGGCTGATCACCTCTTCGCGGAAGGCGATGAAGGCGGTCAGCACGTCATGCAGGGTGAGCAGGCCCGGCTTGCCGCCGGAGAGCGCCACCATGTTTACGCCGAACGAGGTCTGAAGCAGCGTGAGCCGGTAGAGGTTGTTCAGCACCACGTCGGCCTGGGCGTCGCGCTTGATCTCGATGACCACGCGCATGCCGTCGCGATCGCTCTCGTCGCGGATCTCGGAGATGCCCTCGACGCGCTTGTCGCGCACCAGCTCCGCGATCTTCTCGATCATCGTCGCCTTGTTCACCTGATAGGGAATCTCGGTGACGATGAGGGCTTCGCGGTCCTTGCGGATGTTCTCGATGGCGACTTTCGCGCGCATCAGGATGGAGCCGCGGCCGGTGAGATAGGCCTGGCGGATGCCGGTGCGGCCGAGGATCAGCGCGCCGGTGGGGAAGTCGGGGCCGGGCAGCAGATCAAGCAGCGCCTCGGGCTCCAGCAGCGGATCGTCCAGCAGCGCGACGGTGACGTCGATGATCTCGCCGAGATTGTGCGGCGGGATGTTGGTGGCCATGCCAACCGCGATGCCGCCGGCGCCGTTGACCAGAAGGTTCGGGAACTTGGCCGGGAGGACGGTCGGCTCGTGTTCGGAATTGTCGTAATTGTCCTGAAAGTCGACCGTTTCCTTGTCGAGGTCGTCGAGAAGGGTATTCGTGACCTTCTCCAGGCGGACCTCGGTGTAGCGCATGGCCGCGGGGGCATCGCCATCCACCGAGCCGAAATTGCCCTGACCGTCCACCAGCGGCACCCGCATGGCGAAGGTCTGGGCCATGCGCACCAGCGCGTCATAGACCGATTGGTCGCCGTGGGGGTGATACTTACCGATCACGTCGCCGACCACGCGGGCCGACTTGCGGTACTGCTTGTTCCACTCGTACCCGTTCTCGTGCATGGAGAACAGGATGCGCCGATGCACGGGCTTGAGGCCGTCACGCACGTCGGGCAGGGCCCGGGCGACGATGACGCTCATGGCATAGTCGAGATAGGAGCGGGACAGCTCCTCCGTGATGGAAACGGGCCGGATGTCGGACGGCGGCTCGCCGCCACTCTTCGGCGTTTCGGAATCGGCCAAAAGTCAACACTCGCATGGATTGGTGAGGTGCTTCCTTCTAGCCGATTCACCCTTCCAACGCCAGCAAAACCCCTCCGGTCGGCTTAAATTTTACCCTTAAAAATCAGATACTTATGGGACTCAATTCGCGAGCGCTCCCACAATCTGGCGCTTTTGCGTCAAACAGGGCCGTAAAAGGCGCAAAAGCCAGCCGGCAAGCGTCGCCGTCGCCGGGGCGCGGAGCTCCGGCCAACGATGCACGATGATGGAAATGCCGCGGTGCCGGGAAACCAGCGCCGGGGAATGGAATGAGGTCCGAACGGAGGCGGGGCCGCCGGTCAACCAAATCCGCCCGCCCGGGCCGCCCGCGAAGAACCGCTCAGAAGGGAATTTCGTCGTCGAGGTCGGCTGCGGGGCGTCCACCGCCAGATCCGCCGCCCATGCCGCCGCCGGCCGGGGCCTGACGACGGCCACCGCCGGAGCCGCCGCTGTAGCCGCCCCCAAAGCCCCCGCCTCCGCCGCCCATGGGGCTCGCGGAGCCGAAGTCCGAGCCGCCACCGTAGTCGTCGGCGCCGGCCCCGCCGCCGCCCTCGCGGCCATCGAGCAGCGTCAGTTCGCCGCGATAGGGCCGCAGCACGATCTCGGTGGTGTAGGTCTCGCGGCCGTCCTTCTCATATTTGCGGGTCTCGAGCTGGCCCTCGATGTAGACCTTTGAGCCCTTTTTCAGGAACCGCTCGACCACGCCGACGAGATTTTCGTTGAAGATCACCACGCGATGCCACTCGGTGCGCTCGCGCCGCTCACCAGAGGCCTTGTCGCGCCAGTTCTCGGAGGTGGCGATGGACAGGTTGCAGACACGGCCGCCGTTCTGGAACGACTTCACCTCCGGGTCGCGGCCCAGATTGCCGATCAGGATCACCTTGTTGACGCTGCCGGCCATCCCGCTCTCCTTGCCGTAGTTCCATCGTTCGCCGCGGCCGCCCATCGGCGCCCCGCGAAACTCGCACCCTAGCGCCCCCGGCTGGCCATGCGACCCCCCGCGGGGCTTTATCCCCATGAACCGGTGAACCTTCGCCCGCCACTGTGCGTAACAGAAGAGGCCTTAATGTTCACGTTGTGTTCTTAATCGACTTCCGCCACACTGGCAAGAGCGTCGCCGGCATTCGGCGCGACTCGCCGCTCTTTTTGGCTCGCTGCCTTCAGGGGTTCTGATTATGTTCTCTTCCGCATCGCACAAGGTCCACTACATTTCCATGAGTTCATGAGCACGCTCCCGGGTGCGCAAAGGGGCCATTCGGCCGCTGGCGTGCCCGCCGCCGCTTGGGCGGCACGATCGTTCCTCAGGCCCCGACCCCTTTTTGCGCCGCAGGCGCCAGCGGATGTCCATGTCTGATCGCGCAGCCTCCCCGCGTTCCGCCTCCCCTACTCCGCGCCGCGATGCCCGCACCCTTTCGGTGCGCGGCGCGCGTGAGCACAATCTCAAGAACGTGGACCTCGAAATCCCCCGCGACAGCCTGGTGGTGTTCACCGGCCTGTCCGGCTCGGGGAAAAGCTCGCTTGCCTTCGACACCATCTACGCGGAAGGCCAGCGGCGCTATGTGGAAAGCCTCTCGGCCTACGCCCGGCAATTCCTGGAGATGATGCAGAAGCCGGACGTGGACCAGATCGACGGTCTCTCCCCGGCTATCTCCATCGAGCAGAAGACGACCTCCAAGAACCCGCGCTCCACAGTCGGCACGGTCACTGAGATTTACGATTACATGCGCCTGCTATGGGCGCGAACCGGCGTGCCCTATTCGCCGGCCACAGGCCTGCCCATCGAGAGCCAGACCGTCTCGCAGATGGTCGACCGCACCCTTGCGTTGCCGGAAGGCACGCGGCTCTTCCTGCTGGCGCCGGTGGTGCGCGGGCGGAAGGGCGAGTACCGCAAGGAACTCGCCGAGTGGATGAAGAAGGGCTTTCAGCGGGTCAAGATCGACGGCACCTTCCACGAGATCGCCGAGGCGCCGGCCCTCGACAAGAAGTTCAAGCACGACATCGATGTGGTGGTGGACCGCATCGTGGTCCGCGCGGACCTGGCGCAGCGGCTTGCCGACAGCTTCGAGACTGCGCTCGGGCTCGCCGATGGCATCGCAGTGGCTGAGTTTGCCGACGAGAAGGACGAGGCGGGCGAGCCCCGTCGCATCATCTTCTCGGAGAAGTTCGCCTGCCCGGTCTCCGGCTTCACCATTCCGGAAATCGAGCCGCGGCTCTTCTCCTTTAACAACCCCTTCGGTGCCTGCCCGGCCTGCGACGGGCTCGGCGTGGAGCAGACCATCGATCCGGACCTCGTCGTACCGGACAAGGCCCGTTCGCTGAAGCAGGGGGCCATTGCACCCTGGGCCAAGTCCACCTCGCCTTATTACGGGCAGACGCTGGATGCCTTGGCCAAGCACTACCATTTCAAGCTCAACGTGCCCTTCGCCGACCTGCCGGAGCAGGCGCGCGAGGTGCTGCTCTTCGGCTCGGGCAGCGAGAAGATCACCTTTCACTATGACGACGGCATGCGCGCCTACGAAACCTCGAAGACCTTCGAGGGCGTGGTGCGCAACCTTGACCGGCGCTGGAAGGAGACGGACAGCGACTGGGCGCGGGAAGAGATTTCCAAATACTTCTCCACCGTCCCCTGCAAGGTCTGCAACGGCTATCGGCTGAAGCCGGAGGCGCTGGCGGTGAAGATCGACGGACGGCACATCGGCGAGATCGGCGAGCTTTCCGTCAGGGCCGCCTCCGGGTGGTTCGAGGAGCTCCCGGCCCGGCTCACCGACAAGCAGAACGAGATCGCGGGACGTATCCTGAAGGAGATCCGCGAGCGGCTGCGCTTCCTCCTGGACGTGGGGCTGGAATACCTCACGCTGGCGCGCTCCTCCGGCACGCTCTCGGGCGGCGAAAGCCAGCGCATCCGTCTCGCCTCACAGATCGGCTCGGGCCTCACCGGCGTGCTCTACGTGCTGGACGAACCCTCCATCGGCCTCCACCAGCGCGACAACGAACGGCTGCTCGGCACGCTCAAGCACCTGCGCGACCTCGGCAACACGGTGATCGTGGTGGAGCATGACGAGGACGCGATCCTCGCCGCCGACCATGTGGTGGACGTGGGGCCAGGCGCGGGCATCCATGGCGGGAAGATCGTGGCGCAGGGCACGCCGGCGGAAATCCTCGCCAATCCCGCGTCCCTCACCGGCCGCTATCTCACCGGCGAGCTGAGCGTGGGTGTGCCGGCACGGCGCAAGCCCAACCCCAAGCGCATGCTCAAGCTCACGGGCGCGCGCGGCAACAATTTGAAGAACGTGACGGCGGAGATCCCGCTTGGCCTGTTCACCTGCATCACGGGCGTGTCCGGCGGTGGCAAGTCCACGCTGCTGATCGATACGCTCTACAAGGCGGTGGCGCGTCGGCTGAACGGCGCCTCGGAGGCCCCTGCCCCGTTCGACAAGCTGGAGGGGCTCGAATACCTCGACAAGGTGATCGACATCGACCAGTCGCCCATCGGCCGGACACCGCGTTCAAACCCGGCGACCTATACGGGGGCCTTCACGCCCATCCGCGAATGGTTCGCCGGCTTGCCGGAAGCGAAAGCACGGGGTTACGGCGCCGGGCGCTTCTCCTTCAACGTGAAGGGCGGGCGGTGCGAGGCCTGCCAGGGCGACGGCGTCATCAAGATCGAGATGCACTTCCTGCCGGACGTGTACGTCACCTGCGATGTCTGCAAGGGCAAGCGCTACAATCGCGAGACGCTGGAAGTCACCTTCAAGAACAAGTCCATCGCCGACGTGCTGGACATGACGGTGGAAGAGGGCGCGCAGTTTTTCAAGGCCGTGCCCTCGGTGCGCGAGAAGCTGGAAACGCTGCACCGCGTCGGCCTCGATTACGTGAAGGTCGGCCAGCAGGCGACCACGCTCTCGGGCGGCGAGGCGCAGCGGGTGAAGCTCTCCAAGGAGCTGTCGCGCCGGGCCACCGGGCGGACCCTCTACATCCTCGACGAGCCGACCACCGGCCTGCACTTCCACGACGTGAAGAAGCTGCTGGAGGTGCTGCACGAACTGGTGGAGCAGGGCAATTCGGTGGTGGTGATCGAGCACAATCTCGAGGTCATCAAGACCGCCGACTGGATTCTCGACCTCGGCCCGGAGGGGGGCGACGGCGGCGGGGAGATCGTGGTGGCGGGCACGCCGGAGACGGTGGCGGCCCACAAGCGCTCCCACACCGGCCGCTTCCTCGCCGACGTGCTGGCCCGCCGGCCATTCGCGGACGGGCAGAAGGCAGCGTCCGGCAAGGATGCCGGGAAGCCGGGAGCTGCCAGCCGCGGCAAGACGGTCAGGCGTGCCGCCGTGGCTGAAGAGCCGGAGGACGATGCCACTGAAGAGGCGGCGGCTGGCAGCGATCCCGTTGCGCAGGAGGCTTCGGCACTTTCTACCCAGGTTTCCCGGGAGGCCGCCACTCCGGCGGGCGCAGCACGCCCGGCGCGAGGGCGAAGGCGCCGTCAGGCGGCCGAATAGGCTCCCGCCGGGCTCAGGCCGACTGCACGACGCCCGGCCGCAGGCCGCGACGCAGCAGCCGGCCGACGCCGTAGGTCCACATGAGCTGCGCCCGCGCCCGCCAGTGCAGGTGCCGCGCGGTCTCGTGCGGCACGAACCAGGCATTGTGGCCGGTGCGCCGCACCAGATGGTAATTTCCCGCGCGCAGAACGGCACAGGTCTCGCCGAAGCGCTCCCGATCATCGACGACGACGAGCTTCGGCTGGAAACGGCTCAGGGTGAGGCCCTTCAGCACATCGGGCTCTGCGCCTTCCACATCCACCGAGAGGAAGTCGATGCGGGACAGGCCGGCCCCTTCGAGAATAGTGTCGAGGGTCGCGGCCGGCACCTCCATCACCATTTCCTCGGGCCGCACCTTGCGCGGATTGAAGATGATGGTGCTGTGTCCGCGCCGCTCCAGCAGAGCCACGCGGCCGGCAGCGGACGCGTCCGGTGCCACGCAGGCGCACTGCACGACCTGCGCCTGGCGCGCGCGGCGCAGATTCTCGGCAAATTCGGGTACCGGCTCCACCAGGAGCCCCCTCCAGCCGGTCAATTCGAGATGCAGGGTCTGACTCTGGAAAACGGGATCGTATGCCCCGACCTCCACGAAGGTGCCCGCCGGGCCAAGAAAGCGCGAGGTAAGCCCTCGTTCTTCCTGGGCCGTGTAGATCGCGCTCCCGGCCAATTCGACCGCGTGTGCCGAATTCATCACATGCCCCCGCATGGTTTACGCGTACGACGCGCGCAACCTGAGCAACGCGCACTGTCGAGTTTCGCCCGATCAGAATTTAATACTATGGAGAGGCAAAAAAATACCTCTACAAAAACGCGAGCGGCTGCGCTGAATGCAATGCAGCATTGCAGCGTTCCCATAGGTTAACGAGAGGTTCTCCTACCATGCGCGCGCTGCATTGCAGCAATGCGTCAGCGGTCCTATGGCGCTGCAGCATGTGGGCATATGTTTGCGGCATTGAGTGGAGTCGCCGGGTCGGCGGCCACATCAGGAGAAGTAAGATGTTGCTCTGGGGTTTCCTGGCTCGCCAGTTCCGCCGGTGGCAGGTTTACAACCGTACCGTTGCCGAGCTCTCCAGCCTTGACGATCGTTCGCTCGCCGACATCAACGTGTCGCGTAGCGAAATCCGCGCCGTCGCGCGCCACGCTTCGGTCGCCGCCTGATTTCAGGCGGTACCGTCTTGGCTGAGCCTGCCTTCGGGCGGGTACCGGAGAGTGGTCCCTCAGGGGACCATTTTCGTTTTCAGGGTTGCGCGCGCAGCGAAGAGCCCGTGACACGCGCAGAGGGTTGAAGAGCAAGCGGCGCGTGTGGCACATCGCTTGTCCCGCCGGATGCTCGAATTGCCGGCGGCGCAGTGGAGCCGCGATGCCCGATTCTCTTAGGCCCGATCATCCCCAGCGGGATCATGTCGCACCCGTTCATGTGGTCGGCGGCGGTCTCGCGGGCTCTGAGGCGAGCTGGCAGCTGGCCGCGCGGGGCGTCCCCGTAGTTCTTCACGAGATGCGGCCGGTACGTGGCACCGAGGCCCACCTTACCGATGGTCTCGCCGAACTGGTCTGCTCCAATTCCTTCCGCTCCGACGATCCGCAGGGCAATGCGGTCGGCGTCCTGCATGCGGAGATGCGCCGCGCCGGCTCGCTGATCCTCAAGGCGGCCGACGCCAATCAGGTGCCGGCCGGCGGCGCGTTGGCGGTGGACCGTGAGGGCTTCTCCCGTGCCGTCACCGCAGCGCTGGAGAGCCATCCCCTCATCGAGATCCGCCGGGAAGAGGTCACCGGCCTGCCCCCTGCCGAGTGGGACAACGTCATCCTCGCCACGGGCCCCCTCACCTCCCCGGCGCTGGCAGAGGCCATTCTCGGGCTCACCGGCGAAAGCGCCCTCGCCTTCTTCGACGCCATCGCGCCCATCGTGCATTTCGACAGCATCGACATGGGCAAGGCCTGGTTCCAGTCGCGCTACGACAAGGCGGGACCGGGTGGCACCGGCGCGGACTACATCAACTGCCCGATGGATGAGGCGCAATACAATGCCTTCATCGATGCGCTGATCTCCGGCGACAAGGCGCCCGTGCGCGACTTCGAGGCGAAGACCCCCTATTTCGACGGCTGCCTTCCCATCGAGGTCATGGCAGAGCGGGGCCGCGAGACGCTGCGCTTCGGCCCCATGAAGCCGGTGGGCCTCACCAATCCCCACGCGCCGGACGTGAAGGCCCATGCCATCGTCCAGCTGCGGCAGGACAACAAGCTGGGCACGCTCTACAACATGGTGGGCTTCCAGACGAAGCTGCGCCATGGCGAGCAGGTCCGCGTGTTCCGCACCATTCCGGGGCTGGAAAATGCCGAGTTCGCTCGGCTCGGCGGCCTGCACCGCAACACCTATCTCAATTCGCCCCGCCTGCTCGACGGCACGCTGCGCCTGAAGGCCGATCCGCGCCTGCGCTTCGCCGGGCAGATCACCGGGTGCGAGGGCTATGTGGAGAGCGCCGCCGTGGGCCTGATGGCCGGGCGCTTCGCCGCGGCCGAGCGGCTGGGGCACGACGTTCCGCTTCCGCCGCTGACCACTGCGCACGGGGCGCTGCTCGCCCACATAACCGGCGGGCATATCGAGGCGGAGGCGGAAGGCGGCCCCCGCTCCTTCCAGCCCATGAACGTGAATTTCGGCCTCTTCCCCCCGCTCGCCGAGGCGCCCAAGGGCGAGGCCGGCAAGCGGCTGCGCGGGGCCGAGAAGACGCTCGCCAAGAAGAAGGCGCTCGCCGCGCGCGCGCTGACCGACATCCTCACCTGGCTCGACAGCCCGCCAGAGGCGGCTTAAGAGGCCTGGATGCCGCGCCAGTCCGTCACGCCGCCGCCTTTGGAATATGATGCCGATCCGGCCCGCTTCGCCGTGGACACGGTGCTGAAGCGCGATGTCTTCTCGACCGTCGAGCGCGGCACCTGGACCGACCGCCACGGCCGCGAATGGCCTGCCGTGCGCCGGCGCTGGAATGACGTCTCGCTCTGGTTCGCGCCCATAGCCTACCAGCTCGCCGCCCATGAGATTCATGCGCTGGAGAAGGTGACCCGCACCGGCGTCACCACGCCTTTGCTCGCCGTGGGCGAGCGCTTCCTGGTGCGCGGCTGGATCGACGGGGCGCCGCTGCAGATCGCCCGCCCGGCCGGCGACATGCACTTCTTCCACTCCGCCCGCGCGGCGCTGCTGACGCTGCATCGCGCCGGCTACGTCCATAACGACCTCGCCAAGCAGCAGAACTGGCTGCGCGGGGCGGATGGCGAGGCGTGGCTGATGGACTTTCAGCTGGCCCTGCCCTTCAGCCGGCGCTCCAAGCTCGGCCGCGTGCTGGCCTACGAGGACCTGCGCCACCTCCTCAAGCACAAGCGCACCTATTGCCCGGATCGGCTGACGCCCCGCGAGAAGAAGGTGCTGGCCACCAAGAGCCTGCCCACCCGCGTGTGGATGGCGACCGGCAAGAAGGTCTACCGCTTCGTCACGCGGCGGCTGATGTCCTATTCCGACACCGAGGGCCGCGGCCCGCGCGTGACGCAGGTGGGACCGCGCATCGCGGAAGCGCTCGCCAGCCATCCGGCGGTGTCGGAGGTGCATATGTCGGACTTCCAGACCCTGGGCGGGAAGGTGGGCCTCTACGCTTTCGTCGCGCCGTCTGCCCCGGTGACGGCGGATGACCTGCGCGCCCATCTCGCCACCGCCTTGCCGGATCGGCCGCACCTCGACCATCTCCAGATCGTCCCGGCTCTGCCCAAGGGGCCGGATGGCACGGTGCGCGACGATTTGCTTCTGCTCGTCGCCCGCAACCAGATCGAGATGCTGGACCAGCTCTCAGGCTCTGAGGCCGTGCGGCTTCAGGTGGCCGAGATCGCGCGCGGCCGGCTCAACCTCACCGATCGCATCACCCGCCCAGCCGCCTGACGAAAGTCTGCGGCGCAGGGGGGCTCCGGCCCATTGATTAAACGGACAACCGTTTTATTCTATCTTCCGCTTCCCGGCGGCGGCCGCGACCGCGCATGATAATCCGGTGAGCGAGGGAGGATGTGACCATGCTGCCGAACGCCCCCGGGGGTTTCGATTTTGACCTCGGCGAAACCGCCGAGATGCTGCGCGACACCGTGCGCGACTTCTCCCAGGCCGAGATCGCCCCGCGCGCCGCCGAGATCGACAAGACCAACCAGTTCCCCCGCGACCTGTGGCCCAAGCTCGGCGCGCTGGGCCTGCTCGGCGTGACGGCGGAAGAGGAATACGGCGGCGCGGGCCTCGGCTATCTCGAGCATGTCATCGCGATGGAGGAGATTTCCCGCGCCTCCGCCTCGGTGGGCCTGTCCTACGGCGCGCACTCCAACCTTTGCGTCAACCAGATCAGCCGCAACGGCTCACCGGAGCAGAAGGCGAAATACCTGCCCAAGCTGATTTCCGGCGAGCATGTGGGCGCTCTCGCCATGTCCGAGCCGGGTGCGGGCTCGGATGTGGTCTCCATGCGCACGCGCGCGGAGAAGAAGGGCGACCGCTACGTCCTCAACGGCTCCAAGATGTGGATCACCAACGGCCCCATCGCCGAGACGCTGGTGGTCTATGCCAAGACAGACCCCGCCGCCGGCCCCAAGGGCATGACCGCCTTCCTCGTCGAGAAGGGCTTCAAGGGCTTCTCCACCGCCCAGAAGCTGGACAAGCTGGGCATGCGCGGCTCCGACACTGGCGAACTGGTGTTCGAGGATTGCGAGGTGCCGGAGGAGAACGTGCTCGGCGCTGTGGGCAAGGGCGTCAACGTGCTCATGAGCGGGCTCGACTATGAGCGCGCGGTGCTGGCCGGCGGCCCCACCGGCATCATGCAGGCCTGCATGGACGTGGTGATGCCCTATGTCCACGAGCGCAAGCAGTTCGGCCAGCCCATCGGCACCTTCCAGCTGATGCAGGGCAAGATCGCCGACATGTACGTAACCATGAACGCCACCAAGGCCTACGTCTACGCCGTGGCCAAGGCCTGCGACCGTGGCGCCACCACCCGCGAGGACGCGGCCGGCGCCATTCTCTATGCGGCGGAGAAGGCCACCTGGATGGCGCTGGAGGCGATCCAGACCCTCGGCGGCAACGGCTACATCAACGATTATCCCACCGGTCGCCTGCTGCGGGACGCCAAGCTCTATGAGATCGGCGCCGGAACCAGTGAGATCCGCCGCATGCTCATCGGCCGCCAGCTTTTCGACAAGACCGCCTGATACCACCGCTGCGGCCAAGCTCCCGTCAGCGTGTCTGGCGGGAGGCCGGCCGGCGGATTATCGTAGGGGCGGGTTCGCGCACCACGACGCCCCACGGTCGCGCGCTCGGTTGCGGGAGCAAGGCTCCCGCCGCATGTCGAAGTGACGAACCAAGGATGGATGCCATGAAGAAGATCATTCTGGCCGCTGCTGCCCTCTCGCTGGCCCTGGCGCCGGTTGCCGCCTCCGCGCAAGGAGTGGTGAAGGGTGCCGAGCAGGGCGCCAATGCGGGCGCCGCGGCCGGTGACAAGGCGGCTGGGCCGGTCGGCGCGGGCGTGGGTGGTACGGTCGGCGGTGTCGGCGGCGCGGTCGCGGGCGGTGTCGCCGGCGGCGTCAAGGGCACCGGCACCGGTGCGGCGCAGGGCGCCCGCGAAGGCGAGAAAGCCGCCGGCCCAGTGGGTGCGGTTGTCGGCGGAACGGTCGGCGCCGTCGGGGGCGCCGTGGGCGGCGTCATCGGCGTGAAGTGATCGACTGCGAACGCCCTCTCCACCCTGGGAGAGGGCGTTCGCGCTCTACTTCTATTTGGCGGCGTGCATATCCCCCGGACCAAGGAGCGGCTCGTAGCGCCGGTCGGTGAGGGTCCGCAGGAAAGCGACGAGGGCGTCGATGCGACGGTCGTCGAGAGCGGGACCAACCTCCAGATCGGTCCGCGAAATGTTTGCCGCCATCTCCGGCGGGCCGAAAGGCGCTCCCGTCTCCGGATTGACGCGGCGATCGGGGTTCTGGGTGTTGTAGGTGTTGTAGAACAGGATCACCGTCCTCAGATCCTTGAACACCCCATTGTGCATATAGGGGCCCGTAACCGCCACGTTGCGCAGGCTCGGCGTCTTGAACCGCCCCGCCTGCGCCTTCACCAGTAATTTGCCGCCCAAAATGGAATTGCGTGCGAGCCCGAGGTCCACGAATCCGGGTTTCACCGCGCCGGCCGCGGCAAGCGCAGGGTTGGCCGGGACGCCGATATTGTGGAACTCGTAATTGCTGAAGGTCTCGCCCGGCGTGCCGCCCTGCGCATTGAGCTTGTGGCACAAGGAGCAGTTGGTGAACTGCTGGGAGAAGAACAGCACCCGCCCCAATTCCTCCTTGTCGGTGAGCTTCTCCTCGCCCCTGAGATAGCGGTCATATTTCGAATCGAACGGCGCGAAGGCCGGCGAGCGTTCATAGGCGGCGATGGCCCGCGTCATGCTGGCGAAAGCCTGCTCCGGCCTGTCGAACACGCTTGCCCCGTAAAGCCGGCGCATCGCGTCCTGATAGGCCGGATTTTCCTTCAGCCGGGCGACCACGGCCGCCTTGTCCGGCATGCCCATTTCCAGCGGATTGAGCGGCGGACCACCGGCCTGGTCCTCGAGGCGATCAGCCCGCCCGTCCCAGAACAGGCCGCCCCGCCAGAGGCCCGGCCGCTTCGCCTTGCCGAAGGGGGGCGTATAGGCGGCATAGCCGGCCGTGGGCGCATTGCGGTCGCCCAGCGAGGTGCCGTTGTCACCGATGGAAACCGCCCGCCCGGGTGGGCCTTCACGCGGATCGACGAAGCCGAAGTCCGGCGCATGGCAGGTGGCGCAGGACTGCGTGCGATCACGCGAGAGGTTCACATCGAAGAACAGCGCCTCGCCCAGCTGCTCGGCGGTGCCAAGGGCCCGCGCGACCGGCTCGGCGGCGTATCCAAGCGGCGTCATCGCCAGCACCGTCAGGACGGCGCAGAAACCTGCGCGTCGACCCCATCCCATTGCGCACTCCCGGACTGCCGCCTCCAGCGTCCCAGCCAAGGTGACGGCCGCCGCGGCGCGCGACAATCCGGAGGATTACGCACGGCGAGGCCGGGGCATTACATTGGAATATCAATAGAAAATGGCTGTGCGCCGCTCAATCCGCGGCGCCGTATCCACCTCGCGGCCAGAAGGGCAGGCGGGCCAGAACGTTGAGCAGGTAGGCGTACATCGCCAGCCCGGGATGGACGAGGCTGACGAGCCCAGAAAGCGCCGCGGTGGCGATGAACAGCGGCAATACGCCGCCAGCGGCCGACTTCAGCGCGCGACGGTGTGGCTCCACGTCGAGATAGCGGATGGCGATGGTTAGCGCCGCCAGCATGGTCATGTTGCCGGCATAGACCAGAACCGCCGGCGCCAGTTCGCCATAGCGCCCCACCAGCCCCGACGAGAACGGCACGGTGGTGAGGAAGAACAGGAACAGCAGAGCGAGGCGCACCGTGTGCCGGTCGACCGTCTCGCTGCTGGGCCTGATCTCGATGCCGCTGCGCCAGAAGGCACCGAGCACGAAGAACGAAATCACATAGGTCAGCATCTGGTGGGACAGGGAGACCAGATGCGCCGCAAGCTCGGCCGACGAGGTGAGCGGGAGGTCGTCCGGCACGCGGATGTCGAGCACCAGCAGGGTCATGGCGAAGGCGAAGATGCCGTCGCTCAGGGCATCCACCCGCGCCTTGGGGAACCGCCCGTGCTGGAAGGGGCGGCGGGTCGCCGGGTCTGCGGAGGATTGGTCGGTGGACTGCGGTTCGGCGCTCATGGTGTCCGGCTCGGCGGCGGCCCGATCGCCGCCGCTTCACCTTAGGCCGGACGCTGGCGCAGGCGTAGGGCTCCCAGTCTGCGAACTGGCAGAGCCGCCGTGCCCGCCCTCAGCCGGAGATCGAGCCAACCGCCCGCTTGAGCATCACCTTGGCGAGATGGGCGCGATATTCCGCGCTGCCGTGCAGGTCGCTCATGAGGTTGGAGGGGTCGAGCGCGAGGCCGGAAACGGCCTGGACGGTGAAGTCCGAGCCGAGGATGTCCCCCGCTTCTGTCCACAGGAACACGCCGGATTGCCCCACGCCCGTCACGGCCACCCGCACTTCGGCCGCCGTCTTCGCCACGAACACGCCGGCCATGGCATAGCGCGAGGCGGGGTTGCGGAACTTGGCGTAGGCGGCCTTCTCCACCTTGGGGAAGTCCACGCGTGTGATGATCTCCCCCTCCTCCAGCGCCGTCTCGAACAGGCCCCGGAAGAAATCGGACGCGCCGATGGAGCGGCGGTCGGTCACCACTGTCGCATTGAGGGCGAGCACGGCTGCGGGATAGTCGGCGGTGGGATCGTCATTGGCGAGCGAGCCGCCGATGGTGCCGCGATTGCGCACGGCCGCGTCGCCGATCATGCCTGCGAGGTCGGCGAGCGCCGGGATGGCGGCGCGCACCACGTCCGAGGCGGCGACCGCGGCATGGCGTGTCATGGCGCCGATGGAGACGCCCTCCGTCGTGGCGCAGATGCCGGAGAGCTCCGGAATGCGGGAGAGGTCCACCAGCGCGGTTGGCTGGGCGAGGCGCTGCTTCAGGGTCGGCAGCAGGGTCTGCCCACCGGCCAGTGCCTTGGCCTCCGGATCGGCGGAGAGGATCGCGGCGGCAGCGGAGACGGCGTCGGGACGCTGATAGTCGAAGGCGTACATGGCGTCCTCCTATTCCGCAGCAAGACGGGCGGCGCGTGCCTGGGCGATGGCCCAAACCTTCGAGGGCGTGGCGGGCATGGGCACATCCTCCGTGCCGAGCGCGTTGGTGAGCGCGTTGATGACGGCGGGCGGCGCGCCGATGGCCCCGGCCTCGCCGCAGCCCTTGATGCCGAGCGGGTTTGAGGGGCAGCGTGTCTGCGTCATGCCGACCGTGAAGGAGGGCAGATCGCCGGCGCGGGGCATGGTGTAGTCCATGTAGGAGCCGGTCACGAGCTGGCCATCGGCGTCGTAGACGACACCTTCCATGAGCGCCTGGCCGATGCCCTGCCCGATGCCGCCGTGGACCTGCCCCTCCACGATCATCGGATTGATGATCTCGCCGAAATCGTCGATGGCGACGAAGCTCTTGATCTCCACAACGCCGGTCTCCGGGTCCACCTCCAGCTCGCAGATGTGGCAGCCGGCGGGAAAGGTGAAGTTGGTGGGGTCGTAGAAGGCCCCCTCCTTCAGCCCCGGCTCGATCTCCGAGGTCGGGAATTTGTGCGCCACATAGGCGTTCAGCGCCACCTCGGCGAAGGCGAGGGAGCGGTCGGTACCGGCGACGGTAAACTTGCCGTCCTTGAACTCGATGTCCCCTTCCGAGGCTTCCAGCATATGGGCTGCGATCTTCTTCGCCTTGGCCTCCACTTTGTCGAGCGCCTTCACGATGGCCGACATGCCCACCGCACCGGACCGGGAGCCATAGGTGCCCATGCCGAACTGCACCTTGTCGGTGTCGCCGTGGACCACGCTCACCTGATCGATGGGGATGCCGAGGCGGGCGGAGACGAGCTGGGCGAAGGTGGTCTCATGCCCCTGCCCGTGGCTGTGGGAGCCGGTGAGCACCTCCACGTTGCCGGTGGGGTTCACGCGCACTTCCGCGCTTTCCCAGAGGCCCACGCCGGCACCCAGAGAGCCCACCGCCGCCGATGGGGCGATGCCGCAGGCCTCGATATAGGCTGACATGCCGATGCCGCGAAGCTTGCCGTTGCGCTCGGACTCCGCGCGGCGGGCCGGGAAGCCCTTGTAGTCCGCCACCTCCAGCGCCTTGTCGAGGGAGGCGACGTAATCGCCCGCGTCGTAGCACATGATGACGGGCGTCTGGTGCGGGAAGGACTTGATGAAGTTGCGGCGGCGGAACTCCGCCGGGTCCTCCCCGCGCTCGCGCGCCGCCTTTTCCACGATGCGCTCCAGCAGGAACGTCGCCTCCGGCCGCCCGGCGCCGCGATAGGCGTCCACCGGGGCGGTGGTGGTGTAGACGGCGTCCACCTCGCAATAGATGGCCGGGATGGCGTACTGGCCCGACAGCAGCGTCGCGTAGAGATAGGTCGGGATCGATGAGGCGAAGGTGGAGAGATAGGCGCCCATGTTGGCGCGGGTCTTGATCCGGAAGCCGATGATGTGCCCCGCCTCGTCCATTGCCAGCTCGGCGTGGGTGATGTGATCGCGGCCGTGGGCATCCGAGAGGAACGCCTCGGAGCGGTCTGCGGTCCACTTCACAGGCCGGCCCACCTTCTTCGCCGCCCAGGCACAGACGGTCTCCTCCGCATAGATGAAGATCTTCGAGCCGAAGCCGCCGCCCACATCAGGGGCGATGACGCGCAGCTTGTTCTCCGGCGCGATGCCGACGAAGGCGGAGAGCACGAGGCGGGCGACGTGCGGGTTCTGGCTGGTGGTCCAGAGGGTGTAGGCCTCGTCGCCGGAATCATATTCGCCGATGGCCGCCCGCGGCTCGATGGCGTTGGGGGAGAGGCGGTTGTTGACGATGTCGATGCGCGTCACCTTCGCCGCGCGGGCGAACGCCGCCTCGGTGGCGGCCTTGTCACCCAGCTCCCACTCGAAAGCGGTGTTGCGCGGGGCGCAGTCGTGGATCTGCTCACCATCCGTCGCCGTGGCGAGGTCCGCGACCGCCGGCAAAAGCTCGTATTCGACCTCGACCGCGAGCGCGGCATCCTTCGCCTGGTTCAGGGTCTCGGCGATGACCACGGCCACGTGGTCGCCCACATAGCGCACCTTCTCCTTCGCCAGCGCCGGATGGGAGCCCATCTTCATGGGGCTGCCGTCCTTGGAATGGATCATCCAGCCGCAGATGAGGTCGCCGAGCCCGTCGGCGGCGAGGTCCGCGCCGGTCAGCACGTCCACGACGCCCGGCATGGCCTTGGCCGCGGTCGCATCGATGTGGCGAATGCGGGCGTGCGCGTAGGGCGAGCGGACGAAATAGGCGTAGGCCTGCCCGGGACGATCGAGATCGTCGGTGTAGCGGCCCTTGCCGGTGATGAAGCGGTGGTCTTCCTTGCGCCGGACCGCGGCGCCGATGGGCGTGACGGAGCTGGAAACGCTGGCGTTCATCGGGATCCTCCCGGCGCCGCCCTTTGCGGGCG
>JAEZMT010000032.1 GCA_023442085.1 Pseudomonadota bacterium
CGGCTTCCAGCAGGGAGACGCCGGCTCGGATGGCCTCCGCCCGGTCGCCGATCTCCCGCACGTCGCTCCGGCCTGCGCCGCGCGCGCCTTCCAATACCTCCGCCCGAATCGCCGCCGGATCTTCGCTACGGGGATTGTCGTCGGTGACGATCACAACATCCGCCTTCATCGCGGCGATGGCGCCCATGATCGGCCGCTTGCCCCGGTCGCGGTCACCCCCGCAGCCGACCACCACCACCAGCCGGCCGGGGATGGCCGCGCGCAGCGTGTCGAGAACGGTCGCGAGCGCCTCCGGCTTGTGGGCGTAGTCCACGAACACCGGCCGGCGCGGGTCATCGCCGATACGCTCCAGCCGGCCGGGAACGCCCGTGAGGTGGGCGAGGGCGGCGAAGGCCTCCGCCCGGTCCGCCCCGCAGGCGATGGCAAGGCCGGCGGCCAGCAAAGCGTTGTCCAGCTGGAAGCGCCCGACCAGCGGCACCACGGCGCTGGAGCCGTCCGCGAACATCACCTTCTGTCCGGCGGGCGAACCTGTCGCTGCTGCAATGTCGATGCCGTCCGCCCGGCCCTCGCCGATGGGGAGAAGCTTGAGGCCGCGCGTCTCAGCCCACGCGAGCGCCGTCGCGGCGAAGGGGGCGGAGGTGACGGCAACAGCGGCGGCGTCCTGCGGCATCACCTCGGTGAACAGGCGGAGCTTGGCACGGAAATAGGCGTCCATCGTCGGGTGATAGTCGAGATGGTCGCGGCCGAGATTGGTGAAGCCGCCGGCGGCGAGCCGAACCCCATCGAGCCGCTTCTGGTCGAGGCCGTGGGAGGAGGCCTCCAGCGCCATGTGGGTGACGCCCTCGCCCGTCAGTGCGTCAAGAGTGGCGTGCAGTTCCACCGGGTCCGGCGTGGTGAGGCTGCCATAGGTGGCGCCGTCCGGCTTCACGAGGCCGATGGTCCCGAGATACGCCGCGCGATGGCCGAGCCGCTGCCAGATCTGCCGCAGGAAGAAGGCGACGGAAGTCTTGCCGGCGGTGCCGGTGACGGCGGCGATGGTCTGCGGCTGGCGCGGGTAGAAGCGTGCGGCGGCCAGCGACAGGGAGCGCCGGGCATCCAGCGTGAAGCCGAGGGCGACCTGCGGCGGCAATCGCGGGACGGGGGCAGTCGGCTCCATCAGCACGGCGGCGGCGCCGCGGGCGATGGCGTCCGCGATGAAGCGCGTGCCGTCCGCATGGGTGCCGGGGATGGCGACGAACAGATCGCCGGGCGTGATGCGGCGGCTGTCGGAGGACAGGCCGGTGATGGGCTCCTGCGCGCTGTCCGCCGTCAGGATGCGGGCGTGGCCGTCCAGAATCTGTCCGAGGGAATGCATGGTCATCGGACCCCTTTCTGGCATTCGCCCGCCCCGGTTGTCACCCCGCGCCGGCTGCCGCCGAGGTGGCGGTAACGCGATCCCGCAGCGGTGGCATCAATTGCGGTCGGCGACCTTGAGCGGCATGCGCAGCAGCTGCTCGGCATCGGGCAGGTTCTGGCGCGGCGCGATGTTGAGCATGGGCGCGATGCGCTCGACGATCTTGCCCGCCGTGGGCGCGGCATTCCAGCCCGAGGTGGCGTAGCCGTAGGTCTCGGGCGTGGCCTTGGGCTCGTCCAGCATCACCAGAACGAGGTAGCGCGGCTTGTCCATGGGGAAGACCGCGGTGAAGGACGTGAGCAGCTTGTTCTTGGCGTAGCGCCCGTTCACCACCTTCTCGGCGGTACCGGTCTTGCCGCCGACGAGGAAGCCGGGCACCTCGGCCTTCTTGGCCGAGCCCTTCTCGGCATTGAGGCGCATGACGTAGCGCATCTTGTCCGAGGTTTCGGGCTTGAGCACGCGCACCGCCACCTTCTGCGCTTCCTCAGGCGTGCGCTTGATGAAGGTGGGCGGAATGAGGAAGCCGCCGTTGACCATGGAATTCACCGCCATCACCGCCTGCAGCGGGGCGACGGAGAGGCCGTGGCCGAAGGCGATGGTGGCCGAGTTCAGCTCGCCCCAGCGCTTCGGCACGATGGGCTCGGAGCTTTCCGGCAGCTCGGTCTTGAGCCGGTCAAGCTGGCCCATCTTCTTGAGGAACGCCTTGTGCGCCTCCACGCCGAGGGAGAGCACCATCTTCGCCGTGCCCACGTTGGACGAGACGAGGAAGATTTCCGGCACGGTGAGCACGCGGTTCTCGGCGTGGTAGTCGTGGATGGCGAACTTGCCGAAACGCAGCGGCGCACGGGCATCGAAGGTCGAGTTCAGGCCGATCTTGCCCGAATCGAGCGCCATGGCGAACGATAGAGCCTTGAAGGTCGAGCCCATCTCGTAGACGCCTGTCGTCAGGCGGTTGAGGTAGGCGTCGTCCTTGGGGTTGCCGGACGCGTTGGGGTCGAAGTCGGGGATCGAGACGAGCGAGATGATCTCGCCGGTATTCACATCGGTGACCATGCCCATGGCGTGGAGCGCCTGGAACTTGGTCTTCGCCTTCACCAGTTCGTCGCGCACGGCGTGCTGCACGCGCACATCCATGGAGAGCTGGACCGGCTCCTGCTGGCGGTCGGTGGCGAAGCCCGCGAGATGCAGCTCGGCGAGGCCCCTGCTGTCGATCCACTTCTCGATGCCGGAAATGCCCTGGTTGTCCACGTTCACCCCGCCCATCACATGGGAGATGATGGGGCCGTCAGGATAGATGCGCCGGTTTTCCTTCAGGAAGCCGATGCCGGGCAAGCCGAGCCGGTGGATGGCTCGCATCTGCGCCGGCGTGATCTCGCGCTTCAGCCAGGCGAAGCCCTTGCCGGAATTCAGGCGCTTGCGGGCCTCCTCGACATCGAGGTCGGGCAGCACCTTGAGCAGGCCTTCCAGCGCCTCGTCGGGATCGATGAGGCGGCGCGGCTCGGCGAACAGGGACGGCGACTTCACGTCGATGGCGACGATATCGCCGTTGCGGTCGATGATGTCCGGCCGCGCCGAGGCCACCGCATCCGAGCCGCGCCCGCGCCCGCCGCCGCCGTCCGCGGTCATGGCGAGGTGGGAGAGCTGCACCGCGATGGCGACAAAGAGGCAGCAGAAGGCGAACATCACCAGCTTGATGCGCCCGCGCGCCACGGTATCGGGATCGGCGCGGTCGAGCCCGAACAGACCCCGCACCACATGGCGGACGCCCCGCCAGGCGAGGTGTCCGAGATGCACCGTGAACGGCCACACCACGTTCCAGCTTGCGACGGCGGCCCGCGCGGAGCCGCGCGCTGTGGCCCAGCCGGCGGCCTTGCTGCCGGCGCCAAGTCGGTCGAGCAGCACCGCGCAGGAGGCATCGGCCTCCCGCAGCGCGGGGCCGACGGCGGCGACGATGCCGGCCCACATGCGGGCGAGGCGGGCGGAGATGGAAGACAGATCAGCCATTTCGGACCTCGTCAGCGGAAACCGGCCAGGAATCCGGAGAGCTTTTCGAGGGGATTGGTGGGCTCCGGGGGCGGGGCGGGTGCCGGTGCGGCGGCGACCGGCGCCGGCTGCATGGGGGGCAGGGGCCGCGGCGCAGCCGGGGGACGCGGCGTCGCCGACGCGCTCGGTACCGGCTTCGCCACCGGCGCATTCGCCGGGCGCAGCGCCGAGGTGGCCGGAACGGTGGCGCCGCCGGAACTGGTGGGCGCGGTGGTGGAGGCGGTCGGCTTGGAGCCGGCCGAGGACGTGACGAGGGGCGCGTCCACCAGCGCCTCGATCATGCCGCCGATGCCGTCGCCGCTGGAGGCGGGCTTGGCGGGCAGGTCATCGAGGCTGGAAATCGAATCGACGTCGAGCCGCTTCATGTCGAGATGCCGCTCGGCGAGGCCCTGAATATAGATGGGCGACGTGCGGCGGGCCCATTCCGCGCGCATCAGCGCGATCGAATCGCGCTCCTTGCGGATCTGGGTGCGCAGGGTGGCGAGCCGCTCGGCCTCGGCGGTGGACGAGACCTTGAGCTGGTAGACCACCGCGGCGGTCACCAGAAGCGCGACGACCATCACGACATTGGCGACCCGAAACATCTCGACTAGCGTCTCCGCCCTGGGCGTTGCGGTGATGGGGGCGGAAGCAGCCCCATCAGGTCACCGCCCGGATGCGCCGGGGCGTCCGTGCGCTCGGCCGCGCGAAGTTTCGCGGACCTGGAGCGCGGGTTGCCTGCCACTTCGTCGGGACCGGGCTCTATCGCTCCCTTCGCCACGAGACGGAAGGAGGGCTCCGGCCCTTCCGCTTGCGGCTGGTGGCGCGAGGCGGACGGTGCCTTTGACCGGTGTGACAGAAAAGTCTTAACGATCCTGTCCTCCAGGGAATGGAAGGTGACCACCACCAGCCGCCCCCCCGGCCTGAGCGCCCGCTCGGCGGCGGCCAGCGCCTCCACCAGCTCCGACAATTCCTCGTTCACGGCAATGCGCAGGGCCTGGAAGGTGCGTGTAGCGGGATGCATCTCGCCGGGCTTCGCCCACACCACGCGCGACACGATCTCCGCCAATTGCGCCGTGCGGGTGATGGGCGCGTCCTCCCGCGCCTTCACGATGGCCTTGGCGATGGCGCGCGAATGCCGCTCCTCGCCGAAGGTCCAGATGATGTGGGCAAGCCGCACTTCATCGAGCGTGGCACAGAGGTCGGCGGCGGAGAGCCCGTCCGCGCCCATGCGCATGTCCAGCGGCCCGTCGCGTCGGAAGGAGAAGCCGCGGTCCGCCTCGTCGAGCTGCATGGAGGAGACGCCGATGTCCAGCACCACCCCGTCGAGCGGCCCGAAATCCTGCTCGGCGGTAATCTCGTCGAGCCTTGAGAAACGGTCCTGCACGAGGAGGAGGCGCTTGCCGGAGGCTTCCACCAGCGTCTGCCCGCCAGCGATGGCGGTCGGGTCGCGGTCGATGGCGAGCACCTGGCAGTCGGCCGCGGCAAGGATGGCGGAGGTATAACCTCCCGCGCCGAAGGTGCCGTCCACATAATGGCCGGCGTCCTTCGGCGCGAGGTGCGCGAGAACCTCGCGAAGCATCACCGGCAGATGACGGGCCGGTCCGCCAGCGGCGTCGGCGGGGCCGACCCCGTGGCCCGTCGTCATGTCCGTTCGCCCCTCGGGTTCTCCGCTCGGGAGCCGATGGCCTGGCGCAGCTCGCGCACCCTTCGGGTGGCCTCCGCGAGATGTGCCTTCAGCCGCTCCGGTTCCCAGATCCGGAACTTGTGCCCCATGCCCACGAACGCCACCTGGTCGGCGATCGCCGCATGGGCCTTCAGTGTTTCCGTCAGCACCACCCGGCCTTCCGGATCGATGCGCAGCGTCTCGCTGGTGCCGTAGAGGGCGGCGGCCAGCTCCTCTCGCGCCTCGGAATAGGGCGGGTAGCTGTCGATCAGCGCGTCGATCTCGCCGACCAGCCGGTTGCCGCCGGCATCCAGCGCCGGTTCCGCGAGGCTCGGATGGCAATAGAGGCCATCCGCGCCGTCCTTCATCAGCACCGTCCGGTAGGGCGCGGGGATGGAGACCCGGCCCTTGGCGTCAAGGCGCATCGTGTAGGTGGACACGAAGCGGTCCATGGCGCCCGGGTGCCCTCGTGTTGCAACAGGTGCCGTTCAAGGCGGCCCGCGTGACGGCCGAGACCGTCCATCCTGTTCATGGGTACTTATGGGTTATCATGGGCTGACATGGGCCGTCAACGAAACGGCGTGGGCGGAGCTGTCCCGAAACGGCACGTTGGCCCGGCTCCGGGCGGAACATCGCGCGAACGAATCGCGTGCGAATCGGATCGCGCCCCATCTTCACCATCCGTTCCGGCGTCTTGCGGCTGCCTTGCCCCCGCCCCCTTGCCCATGGCCATATGCGCCACCGGCCGCAGGGGGCCGGACACAGGGGCGCCCCATGATCGAGATCGGTCCCAACCTGTTCGTGCTGGTGCTGCTGGTGCTGGCGGTGGCGGTGGTCTTCTCCGGCGTGAAGACGGTGCCGCAGGGCTACCAGTACACGGTGGAGCGCTTCCGCCGGTACACCAAGACGCTGATGCCCGGCCTCAACCTCATCGTCCCGTTCATCGACCGCATCGGCAATCGGGTGAACGTGATGGAGCAGGTGATCGACGTCCCGAGCCAGGAGGTCATCACCAAGGACAATGCCACCGTGACGGTAGACGGCGTGGTGTTCTTCCAGGTCTTCGACGCCGCCCGCGCCAGCTACGAGGTGGCCCGGCTCGACACAGCCATCCTCGCGCTGACCATGACCAACATCCGTACCGTCATGGGCTCCATGGACCTCGACCAGCTCCTGTCCCACCGCGACGAGATCAATGTGCGCCTGCTGGCGGTAGTGGATGCGGCGGCCTCGCCCTGGGGCATCAAGATGACCCGCATCGAGATCAAGGACATCGTGCCCCCGCGCGATCTGGTGAACGCCATGGGCCGGCAGATGAAGGCGGAGCGCGAGAAGCGCGCCGTGATCCTCGAGGCCGAGGGCCAGCGCCAGTCAGCGATCCTGAAGGCGGAGGGCCAGAAGCAGGGCCAGATCCTGCAGGCGGAGGGTCGCCGCGAGGCCGCGTTCCGCGACGCGGAGGCCCGCGAGCGTCTGGCCGAGGCCGACGCAAAGGCGACGCAGATGCTCTCTGCCGCCGTGGAGACCGGCGATCCCGCCGCGCTCAACTATTACATCGCCGAGAAATACGTGAAGGCGTTCGAGACCATGGGCGCCGCGCCCAACCAGAAGGTGGTGCTCATGCCCTATGAGGGCACCGCGCTGCTCTCCTCCCTCGCCGGCATCGGCGAGATCGCCAAGGGCGCGTTTGGGGCCGACGGCGTGCCGCCGCCCCGGCCGGCCGGCCGCCGCCCCACCGGACCGTCGACCCTGCCGCCCCGGGAGGACTGAGCCCGTGCCGCTCCTCACCCAACTCGGTCCCTGGGCGTGGTTCGTCCTTGGCGGCGTCCTGCTGGTAGCGGAGATCGCGGCGCCGGGGGCCTTCCTGCTGTGGCTCGGCCTCGCGGCGCTGGTCACGGGCGCGATTGCCTATGCGATCGCGCTCGCCTGGCAATTGGAAGTGCTGGTGTTCGCCGCGCTGGCGGTGGTCGCCGTCCTCATCGGTCGGCGCATCAGTCCGGCGCCGGGCAAGGCTTCCGACCGACCCTTTCTCAACCGGCGGGCCGAGGAATTCGTCGGCCGGGTGTTCACGCTCGATGATCCCATCATGGGCGGCACCGGGCGGGTGCGCATCGGCGACACGGTGTGGCGCGTGGAAGGCCCGGATGTCGCCGCCGGCCGCGACGTGCGCGTGACCGGTGCCGATGGTGCGACGCTGAGGGTGGAGCCAGTGGAGGGCTGACGCCTTCCACCGTTCGCCTCAGTTCAGCCCGCGCAGCAGGCGTTCCAGATAGTCGAGCTCGATCTGCGGGCGCTCCGGCTGTTCCAGCCGGCGGCGCAGCTCTTCCAGCACGCGGCGGGCGCGCTGGGCGTCCACCTCGTCCGGCACCTTCACGGTGAAATCGTCGCCATAGTCCTGGCTGCGCAGCGGGCGGCCGAGGGGGTCGGTGCGCTGGGCGCTCTCCTCGCCGGGACCACCGGGGCCCTGCCCCTCCTGCTGACCGCGCTGCGCCTCGGCCATGGCCTGCGCGCCCTGCCGGAGCGACTGAAGGGCGCGGCCTTCGGCATCGAGCGCGCCCTGGCCCTCTCCGCGGCCGAGGGCTTCCTCCGCCTCGCGCATGGCCTGCTCCGCCCGGCCCATGGCCTCCCCGGCCCGGCCCATGGCGTCGCCTTCACCGCCTTCGCCGTTCTGGCCCTGCTGACCCTGACCCTGCTGGCCTTGTCCCTGGCCTTCCTGCATCCGGCGCATCTGGTCGAGCATGCGGCCGAGGCGCTTGCGCAGCTCCTGCTGGCCCTGCTGCAACTCCGAGAAGCCGTTCTCGCCCGGCTGCTGTCCCTGACCCTGCTGCCCTTGTTGGCCCTGCTGGCCGCGCTGACCCTGTTGCCCCTGCTGGCCTTCGCGGTTCTGACGCCAGGTGCGGTCGCGCAGGCGCTGCTGCTCCTGGATCATCTTGCCGATTTCGCTCTGCTGCTGCTGGCCCTGCTGCTGGCGACCAGCCTGCCGGCTGCCGGGGCGCATGTTCTCCATCATGGCCTGGAGCTGGTCGAGCAGCTCGCGCGCGGCATCCTTGTTGCCGGAGCGGGCGAGATTCTCGATGCGGTCCAGCATCTTCTGCAGGTCCTGCGGGCGGACGATGCGCGCGTTGGGATCGAGCGGGCGGGCGTCCGTGCCGCTGTCGCGGCGCGCCTCCTCCGCCAGCTGCCGCATCATCTTTTCCATCGCCGCGCGCAGATCCTGCGTCAGGCGCTTGATCTCCTCGTCGCTGGCGCCCCGCTCCAGCGCCTCGCGCAGCGCCTCCTGGGCGGCGCGCAGCTCGCGCTCGGCATCCGAGAGCGTTCCGTCCTCGATCAGAACCGCGACTTCCCAGAGATAGTCCACCAGCGACCGCAGATCGTCGTCGTTGCGGGCGTTCTTGGCGCGGGCGAGCGCCGTGCGCAGCCCGAGATATTCGCCCGCCCCTGGGGTGAATTGCGCGGGCGCGATGGTGAGGCCCTCCAGCACCGTGACCAGACGGCGGCGGTTGCCGGCATCGAAGGCAAGGCGGCGGCGCTCGTCGATGAGTGCCTTGGCGACGGGCTTCGAGAAGGCGCGGGCGGGCAGGCGGACGGTCTTTGTATCGCTCACGCCCTCGTTGCCGGCGTCGTCGCGGGCCTTGAGATGAACCTCGACACGAGCGCCAGCCCAAGGATGGGCCACGAGATCCTTGGAGGTCTGTGCCGCGCCCGTGCGCCCGCCGGCCGGCAGCGTCAGCTTGAACTCGGGCGGAGGCACCAGCGGCTGCGCCATCTTGCGCGGCGTCGAACCGGGGCGGGGGAAGAGGGGCGGCTCGGGTGGCAAAGGCGCGAACAACGCCTCGGCTTCCTTCACCCCGTAATCGTCCTCCATCCGGTAGGCCAGCGCCAGAGTATTGCGCTGGCCGGCCTGCGGATCCTTGGCGAAGGTGATGGTGGGCTTCTGGTCCGCCAGCACCTTGAAGTGCCAGGACAGGCGGCGCTGGTCGGGACCGAGGAAGCTGACATCGGAATCCTCGCGGATCACGTAGCGCTTCTCGCCGGCCGGCGCAGGTGCATCGCCCTCGGGCTTCGTCTCGGCGATGCCGCCGTCGAGCTTGAGGGCGGCCGTGTCGATGCCGGAGCCGCGGACGACCAGCGTGCTGCCCGCGGGCACCTGGAGGGCGGCGGCGTTCAGCGAGGTGGGATCGTCCGAGCGCAGGCCCGGCAGCACCACGGGCGGGCGGCCGGTATAAGCGGGCGGATCGATCCAGGCATCCAGCCGGTAGGGCAGGGGCGGGACGATGGTCTTCCAGTCGAAGGCCGCGCCGATGCGCGACAGATGCTGGCCCGGTGCCATGAAGACTGTGGCCGCCAGCGCCAGAACCGCCAGCGCGCGGAAGGCGCGGGGATCGAGACGGGCGAGCCCGGGAGCGGGGGTACCAGCCTTGAGCGTCCGCGCGGCGGCGAGCGCGCGGTTCAGATGCGCGCGCCACAAGGCGGCGCCGACCGGATCGTCCGGGCGGGTGGCGAGGCTGTCGGAGATGGCGGTGGCGGGGCGGTGGGCGAGGGCGCTCTTGGCGTCCAGGCGGGCCACCGCCTCCTCCCGGCTGGGCCAGCGCAGGGAAAGAAGCGGCCGGGCCGCGAACAGGATGGCGAGCGCGAACAGGACGACGCCTGCGATGCGCGCCCAGATCGGCGCCGAAAGCCAGACCCCGGCGAAGGAAACCGCGAGAAACAGCGCCAGCGGCACACCGGCGCGGGCCAAGGCGGGCCAAGCCCGTTCCCAGAACAGAGCGTAGCGAGCGCGGCCGATGGCGCGGTCAAGAATCTCGCGCGCGTGGTCTTCCGGGGTAAGGTCCTCGGGCCTGCGCGGGAGCTTTCCGTCGCGAGATGACCTCACACCCTCTCCCTTTCCTGCCCTTCCTCAGACAGCTTAACACGCGGCAAGTTCCGGGCCAGATTGCCCTAGCGGAACCCACTTCACAAATGGGTCAGGCCCTGCCCTCAGACTTCCCGAGCTTGGCGAAGGCGACCTGATCGGCTGCGGCGCCCACGGCGACCGGATCGAGGCCGAGGAGGGAAAGCGTCTCGCACATATGCGGCGGCAAAGGGGCGCTCACGTCCACCGGCGGTGCGCCCGCCTTGAGCGGCACCACCACCCGGCGGGAATGCAGGTGCAGCTTCGGTCCGCCCGGCAGACGCGAGGCGCCGCCATAGATGGCATCGCCGAGGATGGGCGTTCCGAGATGAGAGAGGTGCGCGCGCAGCTGGTGGGTGCGCCCCGTGACCGGCGACAAAGCGATCACGGCGAGATCGCCGGCCCGGTGCAGCACCTGGAAGTCCGTGATGGCCTCCTGTGCACCGGGCGAGCCTTTGGGCACTGCCTGCATCCACCAGCCGCGATGCGGCGAGCGCTTGGCCAGGGGCTGGTCGATGCGGCCGGAATCCGCCGCCGGGGCACCGAGGGCGAGGGCGACATAAGTCTTCCCCACGGCACCGCTGGCGAACAGCTTTCCCAGCTGTGCCAGCGCCTTGGTGTGGCGGCCGAGCACGAGGCAGCCGGAGGTGTCCTTGTCCAGCCGGTGGGCCAGCTCGGGCGCGCGGGGCAGGCCGAAGCGCAAAGCGTCGAGATGATCGGCCAGCGTCTCCCCGCCCTTCGGCCCGGCGTGGACGGGCAGGCCGTACGGCTTGTCGATGATGAGCATCAGCCCGTCGCGGTGGAGGAGCGGGAGATCGCGCCCGGTGTCAGGAGCGGGTTTCGATGCCGTGGGCGCGGAGGGCGTCATGATGGAGGTCGGCGGAGCCTTGCGAGAAGCAGCAGAAGACCACGCGGGTCACGCTGCCGGGGCCACCAAGATGGTCGAGGACGGTCGCGACCGCCAGTGGGGCGGCGCGCTCCGGCGGGAATCCATAGATGCCCGTGGAGATGGCGGGGAAGGCGAGGGAGGCGAGGCCCGCTTCGTCCGCCAGCCGGAGGCTTTCCCGGTAGCAGGAAGCGAGCAGCGCGTCCTCATCCGCACGGCCGCCCCGCCAGACGGGACCGACGGTGTGGATGA
Organism: Pseudomonadota bacterium; assembly: GCA_023442085.1. Classification (GTDB taxonomy): domain Bacteria; phylum Pseudomonadota; class Alphaproteobacteria; order Rhizobiales; family Xanthobacteraceae; genus Xanthobacter. The sequence continues at coordinate 11,108 of JAEZMT010000032.1, forward strand.
CATGGCGCGCCGGCAGCCGGAAGCCGGGGGTTAGGCGCGCGGCGCCGGTGGGGCAGCCGCCCAGCGTCCGGCAATGGGCGACGAGCTCCGGCCCGGCCGCCCGATGGATGGCGCCGTCCACGCCACCGCCGCCAAGCAGGGAGGCGTTGGCAGCGTTCACGATGGCGTCAGTGGCAAGGCGGGTGATATCGGCGACGATCACCTCGCAGGCCGCGGGGCCGCGGGGTGCCGCGCCATCGGGGGCGATGGATCGGCTCATGGTCGAAACTCCCTGACGTCTCACAATCCTCACAATCGGCGGCGTAGCCATAAGGGGTCGGAAAACAAGAAGGAGATCCGCCCCATGGCCCATCCCCGCAAGACGGAACGCCGCCTTCTCACGGATTCGGAAGTGGAGCTGGTGGAGAAGTCCCGCCAGTCCGTGGTGACCGCCCTCGGCGACGGCGAGGTCAACGACCTCGTGGCTCAGCTGCGCGAGCGCCGCGACCGCGCGCTCACCATCGCCAACAACCAGCGGCGCGCCCTGCGCGGCAAGGGCGGACGGGGCGAAGTGACGTTCGACAAGGCCGATTCCGGAAACCGCCAGAAGGCTTCCGTTCTCACCGATGCCCTTACTCGCGCTCGCCGCGAGCAGACCCGCCGCCGCACTCAGGCCGCCCGGGCCGAAATGGTGGAGAATGCGCACAAGGCGCTGGAGCTGAAGCGTGATTCCAAGCGTGCCAAGCGGCCGGCCACCCTGCCGCGCCCCAATACCGGCATGAATCCGAAGGAGCGCAAGCGCCTTCAGCGCATCGGATCCGCATCCGGCGAGGCCGGCCGCGTCACAAAGTTCGTGGCGGTGGCGCAGGCCAAGAAGGATTCGCGCGGCTGATGAACCCGGCAGGTCCGCTCCGGCGGGCCTGCCTCAATCTGCCAGTTCCAGCCTGAGATCGAGCGTCGAGCGGCGGCCGAGGTCGTCGAAATGCTCGGCGAGGAAGGTTTCCGCCGCGGCCCGGCCGAGGTCGCGCAGATGCTGGAGGAAGGACCATTCCGCATTGAGCTTGGAGGTGGCGTCCAGCGCCGCCAATTGATGCTCGCCGCCGATGCGGTGCAGCCGCACCCTGCGGAAGGGCGAGCCGCCCAGGGTCCAGCGGCTGATGAGCCCCTGCTCGATCAGCTTCGCCGCATTGTCGATCGCGCGCAATTGGGCGAGCAGTGACGCATTGAAGGTGATCTCGTTGATACGATTCTGGATTTCGCTGGCGGTGCGGGGCGTGGTCTCGCGCACCACCGGGTTGATCTGGACGAGGAGGATGTCGTCCGCGTCCGCCATCTCGTAGAGCGGGAAGAGGGGCGGGTTGCCCATGTAGCCGCCGTCCCAATAGGGCACGCCGTCGATCTCCACCGCCTGGAACAGGAATGGCAGGCAGGCGGAGGCCATCACCGCGTCAGCCGTCATCTCCTCGTGCCCGAAGATGCGGGCGCGGCCGGTGTGGACGTTGGTGGCGGAGATGAACACCTTCACGTCGGCGCGCCGGATCGCCTCGAAGTCCACATGGGCTTCGAGAATCTCGCGCAGCGGATTGATGTTCAGCGGATTGAAGTCGTAGGGCGACAGGAAGCGCGAGGCTACCTCGAACGCGAGATAGACCGGATTCTTGGCCAGCGACCAGTTGCCCATGAGCCGGTCGAACGCCGAGCGCTGGATCGGCGACATGCGCCCGTCCCGCGACACGTCCTTCCAGAACTGGGAGAGGGCGTGGCGCGCCTCCTCGGGGTCGCCCTTGGCGAGGCCGGCCGCAAGCACCACCGCGTTCATCGCGCCCGCGCTGGTGCCGGTGATGCCGGCGATGGCGATGCGCTCGTCCTGCAGCAGGCGATCCAGCACACCCCAGGTGAAGGCGCCGTGGGCGCCTCCTCCCTGGAGCGCGAGGCTGAGCGGCTTGACGCCGTCGCGCCGGGTCACGGCCGGGGCTCCGGCGTCACTCCGCCACCCAGCCGCCGTCGATCTGCTGCATGGAGCCGGTGATGGACCGGGCGTTGTCGGAGCACAGGAACACCGCGAGCGCCGCCACTTCCTCCACCGTCACGAATTCCTTCGTGGGCTGGGCGGCGAGAAGAACGTTCTTCTTCACTTCTTCCTCGGTCATGCCGCGCGCCTTGGCGGTATCCGGGATCTGCTTCTCCACGAGGGGGGTCCAGACGTAGCCGGGGCAGATGGCATTGACGGTGATGCCGAAGGTCGCGGTTTCGAGCGCGGCGGTCTTGGTGAGGCCGGCGATGCCGTGCTTGGCCGAGACGTAGGCGGACTTGAAGGGCGATGCGACCAGCGCGTGGGCGGAGGCGGTGTTGATGATGCGGCCCCACTTCTTCGCCTTCATGCCGGGAATGGCCGCGCGCATGGCGAAGAAGGCCGCCGACAGGTTGATGGCGATGATGGTGTTCCAGGTGTCGATCGGGAAGTCCTCGATCGGCGCCACGTGCTGGATGCCGGCGTTGTTGACCAGGATGTCGCAGGCGCCGAGCTCGGTCTCGGCGAGCTTCACCATGTCCGCGATCTCGTCCGCCTTCAGCATGTTGGCCGCCGAATAGAGCGCCTTCACGCCGAACTCGCTCTCGATGGCGGCGCGCTCCTTCTCGATGGCGGCGGCGTCGCCGAGGCCGTTGATGACGACGTTCGCGCCTTCCTTGGCGAAGGCCCGCGCATAAGCGAGGCCGATTCCGCTGGTGGACCCGGTGACGACGGCGACCTTCCCCTTGAGCATGGCTTATCCCCGAAAAAGCGGCACGGCCCCTCTGGAGCCGGCGGCACGGTGTAGCGGAACGGTGTGACGCTGCTGTCACGCGCAGGCATCCCCGAGGACGCCTGCCGTCGGCAGATTGCAACGCCGTCCGGTGCGGTGCAATGCGGCGGGCCGGTCTTCCCCTTCCCTTCGTTCGCCCGACCCGTGGCGGAAACGGGAGACATCCACTAGATTTGCAGGGTGACCCGCACCGACGCCCATACCAAGGACCACGACCACGGCCAATGCGTGGCAGGCGCCATGTCGCGCGTGGAGGAGTGCTGCGCGCGCAAGGGCCTGCGCATGACGCCCCTGCGGCGCAACGTGATGAAGGCGCTGGCGGAAAGCCATGTGCCACTGGGCGCCTACGAGATCGTGCAGAAGCTCTCCGACGCCGGCGACCCGGCGCCGCCCATGTCCGTTTACCGCGTGCTCGATTTCCTTGTGGCGGAGGGCCTCGCCCATCGCATCGAGAGCCGCAACGCCTATCTGGCCTGCGCCCATACTCACGATGATACCGACGTGGTGGTCTTCCTCATCTGCGAGCACTGCGGCCTGACGCGGGAGGTGGGCTCCCATGCCATCGGCCGCGATCTCGCCTGGGCCGCGCGGGCTGCGGGATTTGAGCCGCGACAGCGTGTGCTGGAGGTGGCGGGCTCATGCGCCCATTGCCGCGAGGCGGCAGCCGCGTTGCCGCCGGTCGGCGCCGAAACGGCCGGCGGTTGATTCTTTCCGGCCCCCGGCCTACTCGAAGCCCGACCGCATCCTCCGCTCGCCGTGCGGTCCACGCCTGCCCCGGCGCCGTACACCCACGGATCGCCCGTCGTTCGAGGACCTGACCCATGACCAGCGCCGACACCCTCTCCAGCGCCGCGCCCGTGGTTCCCGTCGAGCTGCTTGAGGCCGGCCCGGCCCGGCGGCATGTGACGGTGGGCGTCCCGGTCGGCCGGGTGATGGTCGGCGGTGGCGCGCCGGTGGTCGTTCAGTCCATGACCAACACCGACACGGCCGACATCGCCGGCACCGTGCGGCAGGTGGCGGCGCTGGCCCGCGCCGGATCGGAGATCGTGCGCATCACGGTGGACCGCGACGAGGCGGCCGCCGCCGTCCCGCATATCCACGAGAAGCTGCTGGCGATGGGTATCGACGTGCCGCTCGTGGGCGATTTCCATTATATCGGCCACAAGCTGCTGGCCGATCACCCGGCCTGTGCGGAAGCGCTGGCGAAATACCGCATCAATCCTGGCAACGTCGGCTTCGGCGACAAGAAGGACCGGCAGTTCGCCGCCATCGTCGAGACTGCCATCCGGCACGACAAGCCGGTGCGCATCGGCGCCAACTGGGGCTCGCTGGACGGCGAGCTGCTCACTCGCCTCATGGACGAGAACGCAGCCCTGCCGCAGCCCGCCGAGGCGCGGGCGGTGACGCGCGAGGCGCTCGTGCGCTCGGCGCTGCTCTCGGCGGCGCTGGCGGAGGAGATCGGCCTCGGCCGCAACCGCATCATCCTCTCCGCCAAGGTCTCGGCGGTTCAGGACCTGATCGCCGTCTATTCCGAGCTGGCGCGCCGCTCGGACTATGCGCTCCACCTCGGTCTCACCGAGGCGGGCATGGGATCGAAGGGCATCGTCGCCTCCACCGCAGCCATGGGCGTGGTGCTCCAGCAGGGCATCGGCGATACCATCCGCGTGTCGCTGACCCCCGAGCCCAACGGCGACCGCACCCGCGAGGTGCAGGTGGCGCAGGAAATCCTGCAGACCATGGGCCTGCGCACCTTCGTGCCGCTGGTGGCCGCCTGCCCCGGCTGCGGCCGTACCACCAGCACCGTGTTCCAGGAGCTGGCGCAGAGCGTGCAGGACATGATCCGCACCCGGATGCCGGTTTGGAAGGCGCAATATCCCGGCGTCGAGACCCTCAATGTGGCCGTGATGGGTTGCATCGTGAACGGGCCGGGTGAGAGCAAGCATGCTGATATCGGCATCTCGCTGCCCGGCACCGGCGAGACCCCCTCCGCTCCCGTCTTCATCGACGGAAAGAAGGCCGTGACCCTGCGCGGCGCCCACATCCAGGAGGAATTCCGCCAATTGGTGGAAGCCTATGTGGAGAAGCGCTTCGGCATCGGCGGCGGGACGGACGCTGTGGAGAGTGGCACCCCGGCCGACGCGGCGGAGTAACCGGATCGCGGTACCGCGGCGTTACAAAAATTTCATCCGGAAGGCCCTTTCCCGGCCACGGTGGCCTGCTCATATCCCCGCCATCTCTCACCGGAGGCGGAAATGACCCCCGAGGAACGTGCCCTGATCGACGGCCTGTTCGATCGCATGCGCAGTGTTGCCAGCCAGCCGCGCGATGCGGAGGCCGAGGCGCTCATCGCGCGCCGCGTCGCCGAG
>JAEZMT010000335.1 GCA_023442085.1 Pseudomonadota bacterium
ATATTCCGGAGCTTGACGTCTATTACGAGGACTGCGTGACCGGCGGCCCGGGCGCCTTCGTCATCCCCGTCGAGAAGATGGAGGAATTCGCCCGCGCCATCCGCACCAAGCTGGTGCTGGAGGTGGCGGGGGTGGTGCCGAAGCCGGGGCCGGGCCTCGTCCAGCATGCCTCCGCCGAGCAGCCCCGCATCTCCTGCACCATCGGCGAGAAGATCTGGATGGATCACTGGTCGAATTGAGGATGGGCTGCATGCCCTACATTTCGGCCCGCCGTCGCCCCCTGCTTGACGGGCGAGCCCATCCCCCGGCCTCTGCAAGCTTTCGGGGTCAGGGACAAATGGCGCCGTGGGTCCTCCGGTCAAGCCGGAGGACGACGGCATTGACGTTTCTCACCGCGCCTCGACGAGCGGCACGTCCCGCAGCGCCGCGAGATTGCCCGCGCCGGCGGCGAAGGCGGCGATGCGCAATTGCTCCACCAGCACCTCGAAATGCGCGATGACCGCCTCCGTGGAGGTGACGGCCGCTTTCAGCGTCGCGGCCGCCTGTCCCACCAGATCGGCGCCGAGGCGGATGGCCTTGGCGGCGTCCACGCCGTCACGGATGCCACCGGAGGCGATGATCGGAGTGTCCGGCAGCGCCGCCCGCAAGTCCACCACCGCGTCGGCGGTGGGAATACCCCAGTCGGCAAAGGCGGAGGCCAGCGCCTGCGTGCGGCCGGTCCCGCGCGCACCTTCCACCAGCGCCCAGTTGGTGCCGCCCGCCCCGGCCACGTCGAGCGCGGCCACGCCGCAATTGATCAGCCGGCGCCCGACGGCGGCGGAGAGGCCGAAGCCCACCTCCTTCACCACCACCGGCGCACGAAGCGTGGCGCACAGGCCGGTGATGGCATGCAGCACGCCGTGCCAGTCGCGGTCACCCCCCTCCTGGATCGCCTCCTGAAGCGGATTGAGATGGATGACGAGCGCATCCGCGCCGATCATCTCCACCGCGCGCCGCGCATGGTCGCGCCCGCTGGGGGACAGAAGCTGCGCGGCGCCGAGATTGGCGAGCAGCAGGGCGTCCGGCGCCCGCCGCCTCAGCTCGCCGCCGAGCCCCGCCGCCGCGCCGGTCTCCACCGCGATCCGCTGGGAGCCGACCCCGAGCGCGATGCCCAGCGCCTGCGCCGCCTCGGCGAGGTGGGCGTTGATGGCCTCGGAGCGCGCCGGCCCGCCGGTCATGGCGCTGATGAGCAGCGGCGCGTTCAGCCGCCGCCCGAACATACGGGTCGAAAGGTCGATGGCGTCGAGGCTGAGTTCCGGTAGGGCGCAATGGACGAAGCGCCAGCGATCGAACCCCGCGTCCAGGCGGGACGCGACGCGATCGCCGGACAGCACGATGTCGATGTGGTCTTCCTTGCGCCGACCGGCTGCGTTCTCGTTCATGCGCCTGCGGCACTCCCCGTCCCTGCGTGCCCGCCCGCGCCCGGCCGCCCTCGCGGCACGCGCGCCACACGCGAGCAAAATGTGCGGCGCACCACGGGCCGCGCACTGGCATGATTGTGTAAGCGGTGATCTAAAGTCATTCAAGGCAACGTATGTGCCTGTTGTGAGAGGATTGTCGCCCCCGGGCGGCCAACAACAGAGTGAGGGGGCGTATGGGGCAGAAGGGCGGACGGGACCGGCGGACCGAAGCTTCGGCGGCGGCGTCCCGGGAGGCGCTGTCGGCAGCGGCCGGCGGTATCGCGCTCGCCGTTGCGGCGCCGGACATGGAGCCCGCGCCGGCCCACGACGACGCCCTGCCGGACTTTCCGCCCCGCTCCCGCGACCTTTCCTACCTCCGCGCGGTGGTCGACCGCCGGCTCGGCCTGCTGGTGCCGCCGGCCGCCTCCCATCCGGCGGTGCTGCATTCGGCCATGCGCCACATCCTGCTCGCGCCGGGCAAGAGGCTGCGTCCGCTGCTCGCCATGGCGGCGGCCATGCAGCTCGACGCCTCCGAGCACGCCGTGCTGGATTTCGGCTGCGCGCTGGAGATGATCCACGCCTCGTCGCTTATCATCGACGACCTGCCGTGCATGGACGACGCCATGGTGCGCCGGAACCAGCCGACGACCCATGTGAAGTATGGCGAGGATGTCGCCGTGCTGGCGGCGGTCGCGCTGCTGTCGCGGGCGCTGGGTGTCGCCGGCGCGGCGCCGGGCACCAGCGACCCCGTGCGGCTCGATGCGGTGTGCATCCTCTCGAAGGCGGTGGGCTCCCTCGGCCTGTGCGGCGGGCAGTATGACGATTTGCGCCCCAGCCCCGGCCGCTCCCTCTCGGCGACCGAGGACGTGAACCGCCGCAAGACCGGCGTGCTGTTCTCCGCCGCCGTGGAGATCGCCGGCCGCGCCGCCGGTGCGGACGAGGCGCAGGCGGGCCACCTCCGGGCGCTCGCCGGCCATGTGGGCAGCGCCTACCAGATTCTCGACGACATCCTGGACACCTCTGGCTCGGCCGCAACGCTGGGCAAGGATGTGGGCAAGGATGCCAACAAGGCGACGGTCATCGCCTCCCTCGGCGCGCCGCGCGCGCGCAAGCTGTTGTCGGAGCACTTGGCGGGGGCGCTCGCAGCCTCTAAAGACATCGGGCCCAACAAGGAGGGCCTGGAGCCCCTGCGAGACTTCATGACCGCTGCCTTCGGTGAACTGATGGGGCCGCTGGCGCCGTGAGCGCCGCTGCCCGCCATTACGACGACCCGATAGACGAAAGCCCGGCACCCCCCCTCGCCATTCTCGGCCTCACCGCAGGCTATGGCGCGCGCACGGTGCTGGCTGGCGTGGACCTCGTTTTGCGCGCGGGAACGGTGACCGCCCTCGTCGGTCCCAACGGTGCCGGCAAGAGCACGCTGGTCCGTGCCATCTGCGGCCGCATTCCGCCGCGCACCGGCGTGATCCGCATCTGCGGCATCCCGGCCGCCGAGAGCGAGGCGCGCGCCCGCATCGGCCTCGCGCCGCAGGACATCGCGCTGTACCGCGCCCTCACCATCGCCGAAAACCTCGCCGTCTTCGCCCGCCTCGCCGGGGTGCGCCGCGCCGATGTGCCCGCCTGCGTCGCCGGCGTCATGGCGCGCACCGGCATCGAGGAGCGCGCGAACGAGCGTATCGACCGGCTCTCCGGCGGCTGGCAGCGCCGCGCCAACGTCGCCGCCGCCCTCGTCGGCAATCCGCGCCTTCTGGTGCTGGACGAGCCGACCGTGGGCGTGGATGCCCCCGCCCGCGCCGACCTCGCCGCGCTGGTGCACCGGCTGGCGGCGGACGGGCTGGGCATCCTGGTCATCACCCACGATTTCGCCTTCGCCGAGGCGATCGCCGAGCACGTCGCCATCCTGTCCGAGGGGCGGATCGCGCTGGAGGGGCGGCTCGCCGCGCTCATCGCCGCCCGCTTCCCCAACCAGCGGCGCGCCGCCGTCACCTTCGCCACGCCCCCCTCGCCCGCCGGCCGGCAGGTGCTCGCCTCGCGCGGGCTGACCGGGGACGAGGGCGGCACCTCCTTCAGCGGCGTCGTCTCCGACACGCCGGAAGGCGCCGGCGGGCTCATCGCCGCGCTCAAGGTGGCGGGCCTCGTGCCCCGCACCATCGCCTTCGAGGCGGCGGGCCTCGACGCCCTCTATGCCGACGTGACGGGGAGCGACCATTCATGATGGGCGCCATCGTCCGGGCCATGGCGCTGACGCTGATGCGCGACCGCGGCGCGCTGATGATGACGTTCGTGCTGCCGCCGGTGCTGTTCATCCTGTTCGCGGCGGTGTTCGCGGGCACCGGGGGCGAAACGTCGGTCATCAAGGTCGCCGCGGCGAAGGCGACGCAGGCGGCCTCGGCCGACGCCTTCCTCAAGGCGCTGGCCGGCACGGCGGATGTGGATCTCGTCACCGTCACGCCCGAGGAGGTCCGCGCCCGTGTGGCGGACGGCCGCGCCGACGTGGGGCTGGTGGTGCGCGGCGACGTGGCCGCCGCCACCGACAAGCCGCCGCTCCTCCTCGTCACCGATCCCGCCCGCAACGTGGCCGCGGCCCTGCTTTCAGCGCGCATCCAGCGCGTGTTCACCGAGGACCTGCCCGGCCTCGCCATCCGCCGCGTGGCGGCGCAGATCGAGGTGCTGGTCGGCCCCTTCTCGCAGACGCAGACATCGCGGCTGGAGCAGTCCATCGCCCGCGCGCCGGAGCTGGTGGCGGGTGGCGGCGCGGAGCTCCTGGAGCGCCAGCCGCTCACCCGGCGCCGCTCCGAGCCGGGCGTGAGCTATTATGCTGGCGCCATCGCCATGCTGTTCCTGCTGTTCTCGGCCGTGCAGAGCGCCGGCAGCCTGGTGGAGGAGCGGCGCTCCGGCGTGTTCGACCGTATCGTCATGAGCCGGGGCGGCGTGCTGGCGCTGGTGGGGGGCAAGCTCGCCTTCCTGATTCTCCAGGGCCTCGCGCTCACCGCCGTTCTGTTCGCCGTGGCGCAGGCGGTGTACGGCGTGGACGTGCTGGAGAATTTCTGGACCTTCGCGACCGTCGCCGTCGCCGCGTCCGCCTCCGCCGCCGGCATCGCGCTGCCGCTCGCAGCGGTGTCGCGCACGCGGCAGCAGGCGCAGACGCTCTCCACCTTCGCCGTGCTGCTGCTCTCCGCCGTGGGCGGCAGCATGGTGCCGCGCTTCCTCATGCCGGAATGGCTCCAGCATGCGGGCGTGCTCACCCCCACCGCCTGGGGCATCGAGGCTTTCCAGGGCGCGCTCTGGCGGGGCGAGGGCATGGCGACATTGGCGCCGTCCCTGCTGATCCTGCTCGGCTGGGCCGCCGCCGGGGCCGCCGTGACGCTCTGGTTCATCCGGCGACAGGTTCGACTGGCCTGAAACCGTGCCTGCCGGCCCCTGCGACACGAAATCCTGAACGCCCTCGACGCTTCCATCCGGCGCGCGCGCGCACTAGAACGCCTCCATGGCGATCCTCGACCTTGCCAATCCGGTCCGCTTTCTCAGCCTGTCCGCGCGCATCCTGCCCTGGATCGCCGCAGCGGCGGTGGCGACGCTTGCGGTCGGTTTTTATCTCGCCTTCCAGGCCCCGCCCGATTACCAGCAGGGTGAGACGGTGCGGATCATGTACATCCACGTCCCGTTCGCGTGGCTGGGGCTGTTCGGCTATTCGATGATGGCCGCCTCCTCCATCGGCATCCTCGTGTGGCGGCACCCTCTGGCGGACGTGGCGCACAAGGCCGCCGCCCCGGTGGGTGCCACCTTCACCGCGCTCTGCCTCATCACCGGTGCGCTGTGGGGCCGGCCCATGTGGGGCACCTACTGGGTGTGGGATGCGCGGCTCACCTCCATGCTGGTGCTGCTGCTGCTCTATCTCGGCCTGATGGCGCTGCGCGCGGCCATCGACGACCCCAACCGCGCCGGCCGCGCCGCCGCCGTGCTCACGCTGGTGGGCTTCATCAACGTTCCCATCGTGAAGTTCTCGGTGGACTGGTGGAACACCCTGCACCAGCCAGCCTCTGTCTTCCGCATGGGCGGCTCGACCATCGATTCCAGCCTGCTCTGGCCGCTGCTCATCTGCGCGGTGGGCTTCACGCTGGTGTTCATCGCTCTGCACATGCTCGGCATGCGCACGGAAATCCTCCGCCGCCGCGTGCAGGCGCTGGAGGCCCGCGCCGCCGCGGAAGCTTTGGCCTGAGCCCGCGCGCATGACCCATTTCGTCTTCATCGCCGCCTCCTACGGCGTCTCCCTCCTCGCCCTCGGGCTTCTGGCCTTGCGGCTGATGCTCGATTACCGCAGCCAGCGCCGCACCCTCTCGGAGCTGGAAGCACGCGGCGTCGGCCGCCGCAGGGCCAACCGCACGGGAGAGGCGGAATGAGCGATCCCGTCGTCACCCCCGCCGGTCCGCGCCGTCGCGTGTGGCTGGTGGCGCTGCCGCTGGTGGTGTTCCTCGCGCTGGCGGCGCTGTTCTTCTCGCGGCTGGAGACGGGGGGCGACCCCTCGCGCATTCCCTCCGCGCTGGTGGGCCGGAAGGCTCCGGTCGTCACCCTGCCGCCGCTCGCCGGGCTCAAAGGGCCGGATGGCCAGCCCCTGCCCGGCATCGACCTTGCCGCGCTCGGCGGCAAGCCGGCGCTGGTGAACGTGTGGGCCTCCTGGTGCGGCCCTTGTCGCGAAGAGCATCCCCTGCTGATGCAGCTCGGCAAGGACCCCCGCTTCAGCCTCGTGGGCATCAATTACAAGGATGCGCCGGACAACGCCCGCCGCTTCCTTGGCCAGTTCGGACTGCCCTACAAGGCGGTGGGGGTCGACCCCAACGGGCGGGCGGCCATAGAATGGGGCGTCTACGGCGTGCCCGAGACCTTCGTGGTGGCGAAGGACGGCACCATCGTCCACAAATTCGTGGGGCCGCTGACACCCGAGGCGGTGACGGGCACGCTCCTGCCGATGATGGCGCGCCTCTCCGGCGGCTAAGGCGACGC